>JBATEO010000049.1:0-54946 GCA_049664045.1 Prochlorococcaceae cyanobacterium | reverse complement strand
CCGCCTCTCCCCTCAGCTCGCTCGCCCCCTCGTCCAGGTGGCCAGCGCTCCTCAGCTCTCAGGCAAACAAACCTTGGCTCGCGCAGTCCATCACCCTATCACCTCCCCTCCCACTGCTGGCAACTCCAGACCCTCAGATCTGCTGGACGAGCCGCCGGAAGGTCTTCCTGCCCAGCTGCAGCACCCTGCCCTCCAGCTCTGAAGCGCAGCTGAACTCGCGGTTCGGATCCGTGAGCTTCTCGCCATCGAGCCGCACGCCACCGCCCTGGATCTGCCGGCGGGCCTCACTGCTGCTGGCGCAGAGACCCACGGCGCTGAGCAGGTAGAAGGCCTTGGCGGGAAACGTCACCGCTGCGAGCGAGGCTTCGGGCACATCGGCTTCAGCGACACCCATGCCAGCCGCCCCCGCCACCAGGCAGGCGGCGTCGGCCTGGGCCTGCCGGGCCGCCGTCTCGCCGTGCCTGAGCCGGGTGATCTCCAGAGCCATGGCCTTCTGCCGCTGCCGGGGGTTCTCGGGAAGACGGGCCAGCTCGAGGTCGGTGAGGAGGGTGAGGTAGTCGCTCACCACCGCATCGGGCACCTTCTCGAGCTTCGAGTACATCGACAGCGGGTCCTCAAGCAGACCCACGGTGTTGCCCAGGCTCTTGCTCATCTTCTGCACACCGTCGAGACCGGGAAGGATCGGCAGCAGCAGACCGAACTGGGGGCGCTGGCCGAAATGGCGCTGCAGATCACGGCCCATGGCCACGTTGAACTTCTGATCGGTACCGCCGAGTTCCACATCCGCCTGCACCTGCACCGAGTCATACCCCTGCAGAAGGGGGTAGAGAAACTCGTGCAAGGAAATGGGGGTGCCGGATCCGTAGCGCTTGGCGAAATCCTCCTTGGCGAGCATCTGGCCCACCGTGCTGATCCCCAGCAGTTCGATCACCCGAGGGAGATCCAGATGGGTCAGCCACTCGCTGTTGCGACGCACTTCCAGACGGCCCGGCGTGTGGAAATCGAGCAGCGCCCGTTCCGGATCCTGTCCCTGTCCCAGCTGGGCGAGGTAGGTGGATGCATTGGCCTCCACCTCCTGCACGGTGAGCTGCACGCGGGTTGCGCTCTTGCCGGTGGGATCACCGATCCGCGCCGTGAAGTCACCGATGATGAGCACGGCCGTGTGGCCGGCATCCTGAAAGGCCCGCAGCTTGCGGAAGAGGAGGGAATGGCCGAGATGGATGTCGGCACCGGTAGGGTCGATGCCGAGCTTGATGCGCAGCGGCCGTTGCCCGGCAGCCGCCTCGGCAAGACGGGCCGCCAGTGACTGATCGGCGCTGACAGCCTGATCGGCGCCGGCCTGAGCGTCCCGCCTGGGAAAGAGATCGGCCACACCACGCTGCAGCCAGGGCGGCAAAGGTTCGGCGGTGACCACCGGTGTCGGCGACACGGCGGCGGCGGTGCCGGGTGTCTCGGTGCCTGGGTTCATGGGCCCGGCGGGCATGGCTGCAGCCGCCGATGGTAGGCAGACGGTGGTGAGCGGCTCAGAGCTCCTTCTCAAGCTGGGTCTTCATGCGCTCAAGGGTCTGATGCATCTGACTGAACATCGTCTCGGGCGTGAGGCCGAACTGACCGAGCTGCGTGCGCAACTGCTCCACGGTGAGCTTGGCCTGAAAGTCCTCGGACAGCTCGAAACGCTTCATGAACACGCGATAGCGGTCCATGACGTCTTCCATGCGCTCGATGTAGAGCTTCTTGCCCTCACGGTCAAATTTCCCATACTCGCTGCCCAGCTGCATCAGCTGCTGGTAGTCGCCGAACAGGCGTTTGGCCTCATCCTGAACGATCTGAGAATCAAAGAAGGCCATCAGTTCGGGGCCTGCGCAGCACTGGATCTGATTCTGAACACCCGGGCGGGCCGGGAGCGAGTGCGGAAAGACGTAACAGACCGGGCCGGGCCGCTGACAGGGTGCAACGAACGACCCAAAGTGGGAATCCACCCTCCGGCGCCGGGCAGGTCGTGGACCTCACCCCAATCCTGGCCCAGTTCCAGGCCAACGCCAGCCGCAGCCGAGAGCTCCTGCGCGATTCGCGGATGGTGCTCTGCCTGGGGAACCGGGCGATGCTGACCCTCCTGGCCGGCCAGGCCATGCCCTCGGCCAGGGTGCTGGGGGCCTTCACCACCGCCCGTGAAACCTGCGCGGCGGTGGGACGTGAGCGGCCCGCGCTGCTGGTGATCAGCGACGTGCTGGAGGAGGGAGACGGCATCGAGACAGCTGTCAGCATCAAGGCGAGGCACCCGGAACTGCACGTGCTGCTCTTGCTCCACCAGGAACACCGGCTGCATGCCATCCGCCGGGCAATCGAGGGCGACTGCGACGGGCTGGTGCTGGAGTCGAGTTTCGGCTCCGGAGCCTTGCTGGCCGCGCTGCAGGTGGTGAGTGGCGGCGGCATCTTCATCGACCGCCCCTTGCGCCGGGAATTCCGCCGTGGGCATGAAACGGGGGGACCGCTTCAACCCCTGAGCGCACGGGAGCTCGAGGTGCTCAGCCTCGCGGCCAACGGGCGCAAAAACGCCGAGATCGGCAGGGCTCTGTTCCTGTCGGCGGAAACGGTGAAGACCCATCTGGGGAAGGTGCTGGAGAAACTGCCGGCCCGCGACCGCACCCATGCCGCAGTGCTGGGCCTGCGCTGGGGTCTGATCGACTGGCCGGAGGTGGAACACTGCCGCTAGGTTCTGCTGACGGCAGCGACCCGGCACCTTCCCCATGGCCAGGCGGCACTGGCTGGATCCACTGGCACGGCGGCTGCTCATCGCCAGCGGACAGCTTCCTGCGGATTCAGCGGCCGTCCGCTCTTCAGCTCAACCGGGGGGACAACCTTCAGGGTCTGTCCCGCAGGCACCGGACGCCAAGGACCAGATCGAGCGCGACCTACTGGAGTTGAAGCTGCGCCATGACCCGTCACGCCCGCTCGCGAGCGCGCTGGAAGTGCGACTCGCCGCCGAACTGGGATGGCGGCTGGATGTGAACCGGGCCAGCGCCAGCGACTGGCAACGCCTGCCCGGCATCCGGCAGGAGCAGGTGGATCTGCTGCTGCGCCTGCAGGGCGGCGGCGTGCAGCTCAGCGGCAGCGACGACCTGCAGCGGCTGCTGGAGCTGCCGCCGTCCCTGGTGGCGAGCTGGCTGCCGGTGCTGGTGTTCCGTTGGTACGGGGAGCCGGCGGCCCCGACCGGCGCGCCGGCCAGGGTCGATCTCAACCGCGCGGGACAGGCCCAGCTGGAGCGGCTGGGCCTGTCCCGGGAACGGGGGGAACGGCTGTTGCGGGAGCGGGCGCGCAGGCCCTTCCGCGATCTGGCCGACCTGCAGGAACGCTTGCTGCTTCCCCCCGACCTGGTGGAGGGCTGGATCGGCAAGGTGATGTTCACTCCCGACGCCCCAGGCCCGGTGCTGCCTCCCGCCCGCCGCTCGGGGTGAGGCCAGGCGCACCATGAGATGGACATGAACCGGGCACGGCAGGGAGAACTGTTCGCAGCATCAGCGGCGCTGGGGGCAAGGCTGCCTGGGGGGGCGGAATGGCCGCTTCTCAGGCGCCAGCTGGAGGACTGGCAGAGGGCACTGACCCGTCACCAGGCCCCCCTGTTCGAAGCGACCGCTGACCAGCCGCTCCAGGGAGGCCTGTTCGAGACCTCCCCGACGGACCCGGCGCTGGCGCGCGATCCCATCGATCCGCTCAGACTTCGGGCGCAGCCCCTGAGCTTCTGGCGCTGGCCGGATCCTCCCCAGCGGGGCGCAGCGCTGTATTTCGTTCTGGACAACGTGCCGGCTGAATCAGGCCAGAAGCCGCAGCCGCTGCTGCTGTATGTGGGCGAGACAGGCCGGGCCGACCGGCGCTGGAAAGCTGAACACGACTGCAAGCAGTACCTGTCTGCCTATAGCGAGGCGTTGGCCCGGGCCAGGATGGCCTGCAGGCTGAACATCCGGTTCTGGCTCGACGCTCCCAGCGGCAGCCGCGATCGCCGGGCGCTGGAACAGGCTCTGATCCGACGCTGGCTGCCGCCGTTCAACAAGGAGACCCGCCAGCGCTGGGCAACACCCTTCACCGCAGAACCCGACTGAGCGACCTGGCTACGATCGCGGCCCATCCGGCGGTTGCCATGGAGTTTCGCTGCATCCCCGACGAGCTCGCTGCCGCCCTGAGCCGGTGGAGCGGAGACACCCTGGCGGTGGGGCTGTTCGCGCGAGGCGACGAACGGCCCGACCATCCCCTGTGGCCCCAGCTGATCGGGGCCTTCGGAGCGGAGCTGCAGGAGAGGCTGGAGCACCGCCGCTTCAAGGCCAAGCCGGGCGACTGCCTGACACTGGAGCGCATCGGGGCCGTGCCACGCACGCTGATCCTGGCGGGGCTGGGCGAGCCGGCCGACTTCGACCTCGACGCTCTGCGGGGGGCAGCAGCAGCAGCAGCCCGCGCCGCGGAGGCTGCTGGCGCTGAGCAGCTGGCCCTGGCCCTGCCCATGGAAGCCTTTGCCCCCGCCGCGGCCGCCCGGGGGATCGCCGAGGCCGTGCGCTTGAGCCTCTACAGCGACCAGCGCTTCAAGAGTGAAAGCGAGCCCAGGCGCCAGCCGGCCGTGGTGAGCCTGATGGGTGTGCCGGCGAACGCTGCCGCTGCCCTGGCGAAGGTGCCGGGCACCTGCGCCGGAGTGGAACTCGCCCGCGAGCTCGTGGCGGCTCCCCCCAACGTGGCCACCCCCCAGCATCTGGCCGACACGGCCACCCGGATTGCCAGCGACCATGGCCTGGAGCTCAGGGTGCTGGAGCGGGAGGAGTGCCAGGCCCTGGGCATGGGGGCCTACCTGGGCGTGGCCCAGGGATCGGATCTCCCACCGAAGTTCATCCATCTCGTCTACCGCCCCACCGGCGAAGCCACACGGCGTGTGGCCCTGGTGGGCAAGGGGCTCACCTTTGACTCCGGTGGCTACAACCTCAAGACGGCCGGCTCCCAGATTGAGATGATGAAATACGACATGGGTGGCAGCGCCGCCGTGCTGGGAGCTGCCCGGGCCATCGGCGAACTGAAGCCGGAGGGCGTGGAGGTGCACCTGATCGTGGCCGCCTGCGAGAACATGATCAGCGGCGGCGCCCTTCACCCGGGAGACATCATCACGGCCTCCAACGGCAAGACGATCGAGATCAACAACACCGATGCCGAGGGGCGCCTGACCCTCGCCGATGCTCTGGTGTACGCCTGCAAACTCGAGCCCGACGCCGTGGTGGATCTGGCCACCCTCACCGGAGCCTGCGTGATCGCCCTGGGGGAGGAGATGGCGGGTCTGTGGAGCTGCAGCGAAGACCTGTGCAGGGCTCTGCAGAACGCCGGGGCCGCTGGGGGGGAAACCCTGTGGCCCATGCCCCTGCGGACGTCCTACAAGGCGGGTCTCAAAAGTCCGGTGGCCGACCTGAAGAACACCGGTCCGCGTCCAGGCGGCTCGATCACCGCTGCCCTGTTCCTTCAGGACTTCGTGACCAAAGGCCTGCCCTGGGCGCACCTCGACATCGCCGGCACGGTGTGGAGCGACAAGGGACGAGGGCTCGATCCAGCCGGGGCCACAGGTTTCGGCGTGCGCACCCTGGTGAACTGGATCTGCGCCGGCGCCCCGCTGGGCCCACAGGCCTAGGTTTGCCAGACCGCTCCGCCGCCCGCCTCGCGTCCCGTTCCCATGGCCGTCAAGAAGATCCGCTGGTACGTGAAGGCTCAGCTGGGGGTGTTGATGCTGCCGGCAGGCCTGTGCCTGTTCGGCGAGGCCGTGATCCGCAAGGGACTGGAGGAGCTGATCAAGCGCACCGAACTGGCCGCCGGCGGCGGCGGCGCCCTGCCCATGAAGCTGCTTCAGGCCCCTGGGCCGTGGTTCTGGTACGGCACCTTCGGCCTCATCCTGATCAACGCCGGTGTGGGCCTGATGGTGGAAAGCGGTCTGCTGCGGGGGTATCCACGCCAGGGCTGAGGCCGTCAGTCCCCACTCAGGCGGCGCTGCTGCTCAGCCGGCCCGCGATCGCTTCACGGCTACTGCCACCCCTGCCAGCCGGCAGCAGGCTGGCCAGCAGATCTTCAGGGGCCTCGAGAGCGTGAATCTGCCAGCGAGCTCTGTCGCTGCACAGCGGCAGCAGCCGGTCGAGATCGTCCGCGGCCTGCTTGGGGCTCTCGTAAGGGCCCACATGTCTGGTCTGCAGTCCGTCCCGGATGGTCAGCAGATACATATGAACCCTGCGTCGCGCAGGTTCCACGCTAACTGCGCGGACCGGATGGGCCAAGAGCCGCGGCCCAGGGAAGCGCGGAACGGGCACGGGTTCCCCAGACGGCCTCCAGCCGCCGATCCCGGCCGCAGGCCCAGCGGTAATACCCATAGCGGAGCGGATTGCGCTCGGCATAGTTCTGATGATGGTCTTCCGCCGGCCAGAACCGGCCCAGCGGGCGAATCTGCACCTTGAGCGCCGACTCCGGCAGCCCCAGCTCCAGCGCCACGGCCCTCCGGCTGGCCAGGGCAAGCCGCCGCTGCTCCGCATCGGCGGTGAAGATGACTGGGCGGTAGGACGCGCCGCGGTCACAGAACTGGCCGCCGTCGTCAAGGGGATCCACGTTGCGCCAATAGGCCCAAAGGAGCTCCTCGTACCTGAGGCCACCGGGATCGAAGCGCACACGCACGCTCTCCTGGTGACCGCTGCCCCCGGCGGACACCTGGCGATAGGTGGGCCGTTCCAGGTGGCCTCCGCTATAGCCGCTCACCACATCAAGCACGCCGGGGAGGGATTCCAGATCGTGCTCAAGACACCAGAAACAGCCCCCGGCCAACACCGCCTGCCCGGGCTGGGGGGCAGGCTCGGCAGCCCACGCGCCCAGTGGCCGGCAGCCCAGGCCCGCGATCAGCACGAGCAGGGCGGCGACAACCGCCAGCCACCCCGCCGGAGCCAGAATCCGCAGGCGACCTGGGGGTGGGGACAGGACGATCACGGCGCAGCGGGAGGGTGCGCCGGCGGCCAACCTGCCTGCACCTGATCCAGGATCGCGGCAGCCGCCCGATCGGTGACGCCCGGCTCGCCCAGCTGACAGCGCAGGCGTCGGTAGCCCTCGAGCATGGCCAGGCGCTCCGGGCTTCCGGCCTCAAGCAGCGGCAGCGCCTGTTCCACGATCGCGGCCGGGTACAGGGCCTCCTGGAGGAGTTCCGGAACCAGCCGTTCACCGAGCACCAGATTGACCGGCGAGATGTGGGGCACGCTGAAGTGCAGCAGATGGCGAGCCACGAAGGCCGTGAGCCAGCTGACGCGATAGACCACCACCTGGGGCACCCCCCGCAGGGCCAGTTCCAGGTTCACCGTGCCCGATTTGGCCAGGGCCAGGTCGGCTGCCGCGCACAGCAGAGGCTTGAGCCGGTCGGCGTCGGCAGCGGAGACGACCGTCGCCCGCAGACCGGCCCGCTCGAGCTGATGGTTCAGCCGGACCTCGAAACCCGCCAGGCCCGCCGGTACCACCACCTGGAGACGGGGTTGCCGCCGCTGCAGTTCAGCCGCCGCAGCGACCAGGTGAGGCAGAAGGTAGTGGAGTTCCTGACGGCGTGACGCCGGCATCAGCAGCAGCACCGGAGCCTGCGGATCCAGGCCCAGCTGATCACAGGCCTGATCCCGCTCGGGTGGGTCTCCGATGGTGTCGAGCAGGGGATGGCCCACGTAGGTGACATTGGCTCCCCGGCAGCGGTAGTACCGGGCCTCTTCCTGAAAGATCGCCAGGATCTGATTGGTGAAGCGGATCAGGTTCGTGCGCCCCTCGGAGCCGAACTTGAAGGCCCATTCCTGCGGGGCGATGTAGTAAGTGATGGGAACCTGTGGGAAACAGCGCTTGGTGCGCAGTCCCAGACTGACGTTGGGCCCCATGTAGTCGATCAGCACCACGCCATCCGGGGGCTGCTGGAGAAACCAGCGCCGAAGACGACGCTGCAGTCGCAGGGTTGGCAGCAGGAAGGGGATCGCCTCCCACAGGCCGATCGCCCCCATGCGGGTGGTGTCAGCCAGCAGCTGGGCACCGGCCCGCTGCATGCGGTCACCCCCAAGGGCGAGCACCTGCAGCTTCACGCCCCGGCGGCGGGCCTCACGGTGGAGAGCCTCCACCAGCAGGGAACCCTGCAGATCTCCTGACACCTCGCCGGTGCTGACCAGCAGGCGGAGCATCAGCGGCTCCCCGGAATCGGCCCGCGCCGCCCCTCGGCCACGGAGGCCTCCAGAAACGCCACCAGCTCCTCGGCTGCGGCCGTGAGCGGCTCTCTCCGCAGCTGGACCAGGGACTCCGCCAGGGTGAGCCCACCGCGATAGATCAGCATCCAGGCCTGCTTGAGATCCTCCAGCTGACGCCCGCCATCGCGGGCCGCGAGACCACTGCGCTGCAGACCGATGCGGTTGAGCGCCCGAACCCTGGCCGGGTGACCTTCGACGGTGCTGAACGGGGGCACATCACGCTCAATGCGGCTCATGCCTCCCACCATCGCCAGGGTGCCGACGTGCACGAACTGGTGAATCCCCAGCATGCCGCCGATCACGGCGCGATCGCCGATCTCCACATGACCGGCCACGGCCACCCCGTTGGCGATCACGATGCGGTCACCGAGCACGCAGTTGTGACCGAGATGGCTGTAGGCCATCAGCAGGTTGCCGCTGCCGATGCGCGTGACCTGCTCACCCTTGGTGGCGCGATTGATCGTCACGCACTCGCGGATGGTGTTGTCATCGCCGAGCACCACGCCCGTGGGGTCGCCGGTGTATTTCAGATCCTGGGGCTCCAGACCGATGCAGGCCCCGGGGAAGATGCGGTTGCCGCGACCCATGCTGACGCGGCCTTCCAGCACCACATGGGGGCCGATGCGGCACTCAGGACCGATGTGCACCTGCGCGCCGATCACGGCATAGGGGCCGACCTCGACACCACTGGCCAGCTCGGCCCGCGGATCGACAACCGCCGTGGGGTGGATGCTGGTGGACATGGCCGTCAGTCGACCAGCGAGAACATCAACTCACCGGAACACACCAGCTCGCCATCCACCGTGGCTTCCGCCTGCACCTTGCCGAAGCGTTTGCGCCTCAGGCTGATGAGTTCACAGGTGATGCGCAACTGATCGCCGGGCACCACCGGACGCCGGAAGCGCACGCCGTCGATGCCGGCGAAGACGAACAACCCCCGGGGCAGGTCCGGCATCTGGGTGACGATCAGCCCCCCCACCTGGGCCATCGCCTCGACGATCAGCACCCCCGGCATCAGCGGACGGCCAGGGAAATGCCCCTGAAACTGGGGTTCGTTGATGGTGACGTTCTTGATCCCGACGGCGCGTTTCCCGGGTTCATGCTCGATCACCCGATCCACCAGCGCAAAGGGATAGCGATGGGGCAGCAGTCCCTGGATCTGCTCCACAGCGAGCAGTGGGCGGGCAGGCGGCGCAGGGGCGTCCGGGAGCGGGGAAGGCTCAGACAAGGTGTGTTCAGACGGGGAGAAGGGCGGGTGCGTCAGCCAGGGCCGCTGCGACGGCACTGGCGAGATCGGTGTGCAGACGGTGGGAGCCGCGGAACGCGAACACCTGGGCACAGGGCAGTCCAACCAGGGCCAGGTCGCCCAGCAGGTCGAGGATTTTATGGCGCACCGGTTCGTCCGGGTAACGCAGGGGTGGGTTCAGCCAGTTCGGGCCGTCACACACCAGGGCGTTGTCGAGGGCACCGCCACGGATCAGGCCCGCGGCGCGCAGCTGGTCCACCTGGGAGCGCAGGCCGAAGGTGCGGGCCGGGGCGATCTCGGTCACGAACGCCGCCGGGGTGAGAGCCAGGGAGAACACCTG
Organism: Prochlorococcaceae cyanobacterium; assembly: GCA_049664045.1. Taxonomy (GTDB): domain Bacteria; phylum Cyanobacteriota; class Cyanobacteriia; order PCC-6307; family Cyanobiaceae; genus NIES-981. The sequence goes on along the minus strand of JBATEO010000049.1, from coordinate 45,102 downwards.
GCGCCCGATGGCGGGCTCGGCAAACTCGATGGCGGCCCCCAGATGGAGCTGCGGGGCCGGCAGGGCCGTGACGAACCCACCGGAGCCGTGCACGGTGATGGGGCGGTGCAGGTGTGGCCTTTCCGAGCCAGCAGGCAAGGGATGCAGTCCAGCCGTCGCGATCGCCTCCACCCAGGGGAGGGCTGATCCATCCAGGAGCGGCACTTCCGGCCCTTCGGCACGGATCTCGACCTGGGTCACGCCGGTGCCCGCCAGGGCTGCCAGCAGGTGCTCCACGGTGGCCAGACGCCTGTGTCCGACCCGCAGGGCGGTGCACAGAGTTGTCTCGCTCACCAGGGCCGGGGTCAGGGAAACCGCCTCAGGGCCAGGCTCGTCGAGCCAGCCCAGCCGGTAGCCGGGGAGCTGGCTGGGCAGCAGGCGCAGCCGGCAGGCCGCGCCACTGTGAAGCCCCACTCCCGTGAGCTCGATCTCACTGGCCAGTGTGAACGAACCAGCGTAATCGGCAGGCCAGTGATTCACTAGAACTTCCAGCCCACGCCGAGGTTGAAGCGCCACTCACTGGTGAAGTTCTCGCTGGCCACCTCGAGGCGCAGCGGCCCCACTGGTGTGGTCACGATCACACCGATGCCGGGGGAATAGCCCTCACCACTCTTGCCGAGAAGACCACCGGGATTGCCGGGGATATCGGACTGGGTGCCGAAGGTGGTGCCGGCATCAAAAAACACGCTTCCGCTGACGATGCTGAACAGTGGGAAGCGGTATTCGACAGTGAACTCACCGAAGCTCTTGCCCACACCGAGATCACAGTCGAAGTAGCCGCGCACGGAGTTGCCGCCACCGAGGCAGAAAGCCTCATAGGGAGGGATCTGATCGCCGATGAGCGTGCCTCCGGACACCTGGAAAGCCAGAGCCTGCTTGCAATCCTCAGGCTCCCCCGGAGCTGGCCTGCAGCCCTTGTAGATCTTCAACCAGTTGACGGGAATGAAGTGGCTGAAACTGCCACGAACGCGGTTGAAGGTGGGCGAATCATCGCCCACCGAAACAAACTGCTCGGTGCTCAGGCTGAAGAAGTTGCCACGGGTTGGATTGCGGGCATCATCGAGGCTGTTGTAGGTGGCACCGATCCGGAAGCTGAGCAGCTGGTTCTCTGAGGCGCAGTTGTAGGCGATGCAGATCACCTGGCGGTCTGGCACCACGTCAGGTGACTTGGTGGCACCCACAACAGCCTGGGAGAACTTGCTGCCGGAGAAGTTCATCGGCGTGACCTCCTGGCCGCCGAAGGCCAGGATCAACCGCCAGGGGGCCTCTTTGAAGGGATCGCCCCCGTTGATCGGGCGCACGAACTGAACGCTGGCACCGACACGCTCGATGGCGACGCTGTCGAAATTGGTGCGCACCAGCTGATCACCGCCACCGATATCCAGAGGGTCGTTGGTGACCACCTCGAAGTCAGCTCCCCGGATGCGCTGGGATCCGTCCTTGAAGACGCTGTTGCGGCTCTGGAAGATCTGGGGAAGCTCACGGCTGAAGAAGGCCCGGGCCCGGAAGGAGGTGCGGTGGCGGTCACCCTTGATCCAGGGATCGAAGAAGGTGATGTCACCAAGTCCACCGAACTGTCCGTAGGAGATGTTGGTGCCGAGATCCCAGGCCCGGCCCAGAAGATTGCTGTCCTGCAGCTGGATCTGCCCGAACACACCCTGGCTCTGGCTGAAGCCCACACCACCCGAGAGCGAGCCGCTGGACTGTTCGACGATGCCGAGCACCACCACCACTTCACCCGGTTGGGCCGGCACGGGCCTCAGGGTCACCCGCACATCGCTGAACAGACCTGTGCCGTAGAGGCGACGGATGTCGTCCTCCAGCTGACGTCGGTTGAACACCGACCCGGGCTCCAGGGACACCTCGCGGGTGATCACCCAGGGCTTGGTCTTGCCGCGGACCGGTTCGCCCTTGTCGTTGGTGACATTGCCATCACTGGTGATGAACTGCACCTCCACACCCTGAACGGTGCCCTCCCGAACGGTCAGTTCCACCACCCCATCGGGGCTCACCCGGGAGGGACCGGTGACACGGGCGAGGGAATAGCCCTGGTCGGTGTACCAGGTCTGCAGCTCCTGCATGCGGGTCTGCAGGGTCTTGAGGTTGAGGGTCCGGCCGTAGTCGGGGGCGAAGGTGTCGGCGACGACCGTCTCGGGAAGCTTGAGCTCACCGGCAGGCTGAACGCTGATGCGGCTGAGCACCGGGTTGGGGACCACCGAGACGATCAGCCGAACGCCCAGGGGGCCGTCCTGGGGCTGGATGCGCACGTCGGAGAACCAGCCCGTGGCGAAGATGGCAGCCAGGTCGGTCTCCAGCTGGGAGCGGGTGACGCGGCTGCCGGGGATCGTGCCCATCGCTTCGTAGGCGGCGATCTCGAGCCGGTCGGCATCGGGATGGCCCTCGAGCCCCTCGATCACCACCTCGGCGATCAGCACCTGAGGTTCGGCCGGAGGCTGGCCGGCGGGAGGCTGGGCAGCCGGTTGTTCTCCCCCGCCGGAGGGAGCCGGGCTGGCTGGAGCCGGACTGCCCGGAGCCGGACCTCCAGGCAGGGGGGAGGGCGTGTCGGTCTGCTCGGAGAACGGCGTCGCGGGAGCCGGCGTGGCAGGGGCCGGCTCTGCCTGGGCGAACACGGGGCCGGCGGCGAGGACGCCCAGGCCCAGCAGGGTCAGGACAGCCTTCGAAGCCAACATGCCGGCCATGTGTGTGCAGATCGGAGCGGCGTCAGCCGCAGACGCCGGAACGTTACTGGTAGACGCTGGGTTGGGGACAGGTCTGCTGGAGCCGTTTGAGAACCTGCCCATAGGCTTCCACCACGCCACCGAGGTCCTGACGGAAGCGATCCTTGTCGAGGATGCGCTCCTGGCTGTCGGCCACAGCCCGGTTCCAGAGGCGGCAGGTGTCCGGACTGATCTCGTCGGCCACCACCAGCTGGCCATCGGCGGTGAAGCCCAGCTCGATCTTGAAATCCACCAGCTGGAGACCCACGCCATCGAACAGCTGCCGCAATTCATCGTTCACCCAGCGCGCCAGCCGCTCGATCTGGACCCGCTGATCCGGACTCACCAGATTCAGCCGCTCCAGGCGGGCCTCGGTGAGGAGCGGATCGCCGAAGGCGTCATCTTTGTAGTAAAGGTCGCAGAGAGGGGGATCGAGGGCGGTTCCGGGCTGGATCGGCAGCTCACGGCAGAGCGAACCGGCCGCCACATTGCGGATCACCACCTCCAGCGGAATCACCCGCACCGGGCGCACCAGCATCCAGTTGTCGGCGTCCCCGACACCCAGGTAGTGGGTGGGGACTCCCCGGGCAGCCAGCTGTTCGAACAGCAGGGCCGAGATCTGACAGTTGAGGGTGCCCTTGCCGGGGAGGCTGGCCTTCTTGAGGGCATTGAAGGCCGTGGCGTCGTCCTTGAACTCCACGGCGACCACATCAGCGCGGTCGGTGGCGTGCACCCGCTTGGCTTTGCCTTCATGAAGCAGGGATCCGGGCTGGACGGGGGTCATGGCTGCACGGGGGAGGACAACGGAGGATCTGGGAGCTGCGCCGGGCTGGCATGGCCACCGGGGAGCCGGGGCGAGCGCAGCTGGAGCTCCAGCTCCCGGTTGCGGTCGCCGTGCTCGGGCCCCGAGAGCTGGCGATGCAGCAGCCATTCACCGTAGGCATCGTCAATGCGCCGACCCAGCCTGAGGCGGCGTTCGAGGGCCTGGCTGGAGGCAGGGTCGCTGATGCCGGCCGCGAGCTGCTGATCCAGCAGCGCCGCCACCAGGCCCCAGGCGCCAGCGGCGGCGGCCTGCTCGAGCGCCTGCTCGAGGATCTGGTCGCGCTGTTGCAGGGGCATGGCGTCGGCGAGGGCCACCGCACGCCCCCAGCGGGCGGCAGTGGCCGCCCCGGGGGTGCTGCTGATCAGAAGCACCCGGGCAGCCTGCTGACGCTGCCCCAAGCTCTCCAGATGCTCGGCCAGCAGATCCAGGGCCGAGCGGGTGGCCGGCGAGCCCCCCGAGGCACGGCCCATGGCATTCCCCTCCGGCCGACCCAGGGGCAGGGCCACCTCCTCGAGCCGGCGCAGATCGCCCTCCGCCATCAGGGTGAGGGCCTGAACCGCCAGGGCATGGTTGAGGCCGGCCTGGGCCGCCCGCCACTGCATCACCAGCCAGCGGCTGCGTGCCTCGCCGGGGGCGGGGGAAACGCGAGCGAGCACATCCAGTGCCGCCTGGGGCGCGGCGCAGGCCAGCAGCCGCTCGGCGCTGACCAGCACTGTGTCCAGGGTGGGCTTGGGCCCCAGCGGCGCCTGCGGCCGCTCGCACCCGGGCGATCCTTCCTCACCCGCACGGGCGGGGCTGACGCCCACCGGGAGCATGAACAGCAGGGCCACCAACCCCATGCATGCGCTCCAGCGGCAGGGAACCGGCCGGGCTGCCCGTTCGGAGACAAGATGGGGCACGGCGACCCGTCCGGCGAAGGTCCTCTGCGTCGGTCAACCTAAGGGACCCCGTCCGACGCATCTCCTCCACCGCGCACCCCCGCATGGCTCCAGTGGCAACCCCCAGTCCGGCCCGGATCCTGGTGGTGGGTGGCGGAGGGCGGGAAAACGCCCTCGCCTGGGCCCTGCTCCGCAGCCATGGGGTCGAGGCCGTGTGGGTGGCCCCCGGCAACGGGGGCACTGTGGATCTGCCTGGCTGCCTGCAGCTGGCCATCGCCGAAACCGATGCTGACGGCCTGCTGCAGGCCTGCCGGCAGCTGGCCATCGATCTGGTGGTGGTGGGCCCCGAAGCGCCTCTGGCCGCCGGCCTCGCCGACCGGCTGCGTGCCGCCGGGCTGGCGGTGTTCGGGCCGGGGGCCGACGGCGCCCGACTGGAGGCCAGCAAGCACTGGGCCAAGACCCTGATGCAGGAAGCGGGCGTGCCCACCGCCCGCCACTGGCCGGCGGCGAGCGAATCCGAAGCCCTGGGGCTGCTGGAGCACCACGGCCGCCCCCTGGTGGTGAAGGCCGATGGGCTGGCGGGCGGCAAGGGCGTGACGGTGGCCGACACGATGGACGAGGCGCGGGCCGCCATCCGAGACATCTTCGCCGGCCGCTTCGGTGCGCAGTTCGGTGCGGGCGCCGGAGCGGCGCTGGTGCTCGAGGAGCGCATCGAGGGGCCGGAAGTGTCCGTGTTCGCCCTCACCGACGGCCGCGATCTGGTGCTGCTGCCGCCGGCGCAGGATCACAAGCGCATCGGCGAGGGAGACACGGGACCGAACACCGGTGGAATGGGGGCCTACGCACCGGCACCACTCCTCGACGCGACCGGACTGGAGGAGGTGCGGCGGCGGGTGCTGGAGCCCACGCTCGAGGCCCTGGGCCGCCGGGGCATCGACTATCGCGGCGTGATCTATGCCGGCCTGATGCTCACCGCTGAGGGCCCCAGCGTGATCGAGTTCAACTGCCGCTTCGGGGACCCCGAATGCGAAACGCTGATGCCCCTGCTGGGACCCGAGCTGGCCGCCGTGCTGCTGGCCTGCGCCGAAGGGCAACTGGCCGAGGCCCCTCCCCTCTCGGTCAGCCCTCTCTGCAGCGCCTGCGTGATCGCCGCCGCCGCGGGCTATCCCGGCAACGTGCGCCTGGGGGATGTCATCCACGGCACCCTGGAGACCCAGGAGCGGCTGCAGCTGTTCCACGCCGGCAGCCGCCGCGACCCCGACGGGCCCTGCCGCACCAGCGGCGGAAGGGTGCTGGCCCTCGTGGCCCAGGCCGAAGACTTCGACACAGCCTTCCAGCGCGTTTACGCAGGCCTGGAGCAGGTGCGCTTCGAGGGCATGCTCTTCCGACGCGACATCGGCCATCAGGTGCGCAGCCGATGAGCACCGAGCACACAGCACCTCAACTGGACTGGCGCCAGGCCCTGGCCCGCTGGTGGGCGGAATTCAGCCTGCAGACCAAGCTGCTGGCGGTGGCCACCCTGGTGGTGAGCCTGCTGATGACCGGCATCACCTTCCTGGCCCTCAACGGCATCCAACGGGATGCACGCCTGAGCGACACCCGCTACGCCCGCGACCTTGGGCTGCTGCTCTCGGCCAACGTCACGCCGCTGGTAGCGGAGGGGAACGACCGGGAGCTGGCGTCGGTGGCGGATCGCTTCTGGCGCTCCAGCCGCAGCCTCCGCTACATCTTCTTCGCCGATCCGGAAGGAATCATCTATCTGGGCATTCCGATCGGCTCGAACAACGGCACCAGTGAGTTGCTGCTGAGCCGGCGGCTTGAACTTCCGGCCGACATCCAGAAGCGCCCGGACAACCCTCTGGTGCGCCAGCACCTCACGCCGGATGGCCAGGTCACCGACGTGTTCGTGCCCATGGTGAGCAACGGCGACTACCTCGGCGTGCTGGCCCTGGGCATCAATCCCAACGAAACCCTGCTGGCGAGCGCAGCCCTCACCCGGGAAGTGACGGTGGCGGTGTTCATCTCCATCTGGGTGCTGGTGATTCTGGGCTCTGTGTTCAACGCCCTCACCATCACCCAGCCGGTGAAGGAGCTGCTGCGGGGGGTGCGTCAGATCGCCGGGGGCAACTTCGAGGCCCGCATCGCGCTGCCGGTGGGAGGGGAGCTGGGGGAACTGCTGGAGGGCTTCAACACCATGGCGGCCCAGCTCGAGGATTACAAGGCCGCCAACATCGAGGAGCTCCGGGCGGCGCAGGTGAAGCAGGAGTCGTTGATCGCCACCATGGCCGATGGGGCGGTGCTGCTCGATGCCGAAGGCGCGATCGTGCTGGCCAACCCCACAGCGCGTCGGTTCTTCCGCTGGGAAGGTCGCAACCTGGAGGGCAATTCCCTGATCCAGGAATTGCCGGAACGGCTGGGCATGGATCTGCAGGATGCCCTCGACAACGTCACGGCGGGAGGACAGGACAGTGCCGATGTGCGCTGCAGCCTGGGGGAACCTGCCCGCACCCTGCGCATCGTGCTGCAGTCGGTTCGGGACGCCAGCGGCGAAACCCTCAAGGGCATTGCCATGACCGTGCAGGACTTGACCCGGGAGGTGGAGCTCAATGCCGCCCAGAGTCGCTTCATCAGCAATGTGTCACACGAACTGCGGACCCCACTGTTCAACATCAAGAGCTACGTGGAAACCCTCCACGACCTTGGCGATCAGCTCAGCGAGGAGGAGAAGCAGGAGTTCCTCGGGATCGCCAACGCCGAAACCGACCGCCTCACCAGACTGGTTAACGACGTCCTCGATCTGTCACGGCTGGAAGCCGATCGCCAGTGGAGTTTTGAACCGCTGGAACTGAGGGCCGCCATCGAGCAGACCCTGCGCACCTACCGGTTGAATGCGGAGGACAAAGGGGTCAGCCTGAATTTCGAGGCTGACCCGGAGCTGCCGCGCGTGCTCGGCAACTGGGATCTGCTCCTGCAGGTGTTCGACAATCTCGTCGGCAATGCCCTCAAGTTCACCCCGCAGGGGGGGCAGCTGATGGTGCGGGCCTATCCCTGGCCGGATCATTGTGTCTTGACATCAGCGAACCCGGACGTGGAGGAGGGACCCAGCTGTGAATTCCGCTCACCCCTGCCGCGCCTGAGAGTGGAAATCACGGACACGGGCAGCGGGATCGCTCCCAGTGATCAGGAGCGCATCTTCGAGCGCTTCTATCGCGTGGAGAACAGTGTTCACACCGAGGCCGGCACCGGCCTGGGCCTGTCGATCGTGCGCGGCATCCTCGACAAGCACGGATCTGAGATCCAGATGGCGAGTGAGCCGGGTGTGGGCACCACTTTCTGGTTCGACCTGCCGTTGGAGGACGCCGACAACGATGAACTGCAACTCACCGCAGACCGGCAGCGTCTGGCTCTCAGCAAGGCCTGAGCACCGAGGTCAGACCGAACACGAACCTCAGAACAAGCCTGACTTCAGAACAAACAAACAGCTCATCATTCATCGGCCACACTCTGAACGATCCGGGCCAGTTCGCTGCGCTCGTCAGAGATGATGCGATGGGGGACCCCGGAAATGATGCGCTCAAAGTTGGAGAAAGAATCCTTGATTTCAGGACCCTGCCCCGTGATCACAAACTCTCGGATGCCCTTGTCGTGCCAGGATCCACGCATCTTGAACACGTTGAGCGCCCGGGCCATCTCACCACGGATTTCCACGTATTGGAGAAGCAGGATGGTATCCGTAATCGTAGAGATATGGGAGTCCGTAATCGAATGACTACCCATGAATTCCTCTGATGTATTCGTGAAGAACCCAGCAATCTCCTCCTGCTTGGCATAACCCGTAACACCAATGACGAACTGGCGGAAAGCATTGTGGCTGACTCCGCGAGCCAACGCACTCAGGGAGTCGATGGCCATGCGGGTGGGCTTGAACTGACCGATCTCAGTCTTGATGATCTGAAGGTGATCCTCGAGACCAGTGGATTCCGGATAGGCGCAGATGATCTTCAACAGACCATCCTGCTCCATCTGCTCGAAGTCAATCCCCCAGCTGGTGGCATTGCGTAGCAGCTGAGAGCGAGATTCCTCGTAGGCAAAGAGGATGGCGCGCTCTTTGTTGGCACAGGCATCCTCGATGAACTTGGAGACCAGAAGTGTTTTACCGGTCCCCGTGGCACCAGTGGCCAGGATGATCGAGTCCTTGAAAAATCCACCACCACACATGGCATCGAGCCTCGGCACCCCGGAGCTGAGCCGAACATTGGAACTGCGCTGCGTGAGACGCATCGCCCCGAGAGGGAAGACGCTCATGCCGTGGCTGCCGAGGGTGAAGGGGAACTCCCCCTTCATGTGAGTGGTGCCGCGCAGCTTGAGGATTTCCACGGTGCGGCGGCGACGCTCTCCCTCCAGAACGTTGCGCAGGATGACAACGTTATCCGATACAAATTCCTCGACGCCATAGCGGGCCACAGGGCCGTATTCGTCCACACGCTCTGTGGTCATCACGGTGGTCACACCGATCTCCTTCAGCCTGGCAATCAGGCGGAAAATCTCTCGGCGCACCACAGAAACGGCATCATATTGCTGAAACACGGCCGTCATGGAGTCAATCGCCACCCTTCGCGCTTTGTACTTGCGGATGGCGTAATTGATGCGCTCAATCAGGCCAGAAAGATCAAAGCTTCCGGCCACGTCCTGACCTTCAGGGTCTGGAGAGGCATCCAGGATAAAGAGCTTGTTCTGCTCCACCATCTCCTGAAGATTCCAGCCAAAACTGGCGGCATTGCGCATGATGTCAAGAGGTGACTCCTCAAACGTGACAAAGATGCCAGGCTCGTTGTAGTGCTGAATCCCGTTGTAGAGGAAGTTCAGCGAAAGCACGGTCTTGCCGGTACCGGACGTGCCCGAGACCAGCGTGGAACGACCGATGGGCAGGCCGCCATGGCAGACATCATCAAATCCCTCGATGCCCGTTGGCAGCTTCTGCACCAGCGCCAAGGGCATTGCAGGGGAGGAGAGATCTGACATCACTAAGGTCGTTTCGGTAAAGGAGGGGATCGGCGCCACCTGACTCAGGCCAGGACGGAGACCGACAGAATCAGGCGGGGCTTGCTGGAGAGGAGTCCTGCGACTCCAGCAACTCATCGCTGAGCAGGGCGTCGTCCGCCAGCTCGTCGTAGAGAAGATCCAGGCCGATCAAGACTTTCTCGCGGTCACTGAGATCACCGATGATGCGGCGGACTGGGGGAGGCAAGATCTTTGAGAGGGTTGGCGTCGCCAGAATCTTGTCCTCCTCGGCAAGCTGCGGATTTTTCAACACGTCAATGACCTTGAGGGCATAGACACCCTGAAATTCTGTCTCCAGAATGTTGCGCAAGGTTTTCAGAGCCCGCATGGAACTTGGCGTGTTTCCCGCGACATACAATTTCAGGATGTAGGTTTTTCTGGCTGACATAAGACTGATAAATGCTTCAGCTGGCTGAAGTGACGTTCTGAATCGGCAGGTCAGGAGGCATGGACCGGCGATACATTTCACAGAGATGGGCCAGCACATCCAGAAGGGCCAAGCGGTAGTCCTGGAGAAATCCACCTTTGTGCCCTTCAAGTTTAAGCTGCTTGGCGAAGCCATCAATGAGATCAATGTGCATCTCGATGGCTTTCGTGATCGGCAGATCACTGAAGAACGCCGTATTCACGAAGCTCTCGAGAGCCTGGTTCGCTGCGGCGGGATCCCGGAAATACTCAACCAGAAAGTCGCGGTAGGTGCGCCGCAGGGACTGCAGCAATTCAGACGCGTCGACCGGGGGGAGATTGCGCAGGAACCGTGAGGGATCGCGCTTGTAGAACACCCCGGCCAGGCCAAGGCGCCCCTGCAGTCGATCGGCGAGACGCCAGCGGTCAGAGAGATCGGTGTCGCCGACCGGCCCGCCCTTCTCCAAGGAATGCCTGCGGCCACGCACGAGAAACCGCGAGACGGCCGCATCGAGGTTGTAACTCAGCTGCTCCAGCTGATCTGCAGGCAGGTGCACCTCCGCTTCGTGCAGATCGACCCTGCCGCTCATCACGCCGATCACCACCGCCGGCAGCAGCAGAGCCCGGTCCCTGAGTTCCTGGACCTGCGCCGGGGTGAGGCGCCCCTGCTCGAACAGCAGCACATCGATGCTGTCGCCTTGCCGCTCCAGCTCGGCCACCGGATCCTGACCGGGTTCAAAGCGCTCCAGGCGGTAGCGCTCCTGGCCAGCCAGCCAGCGGTCCACCGCTGCCTGGAGCGCTGGGTCATCAACGAGGGCAAGGACGGTGAGGGGCGAAGCGGGCATGGGGGAGCGGTCCGCGGCGGTGGGACCGTCGCGGTCAGGACCATGTTGACGAGAGGCGGGGGAAACAGCGAGGATTTCTGTTTGTCTTCGCAAACGTGCGCCAGGCCGCAATGGCGGCGACGCTGGGGTGAGCTGCGGGCAGTGGACAACACCACTGCCCAACAGCCCAGACTCAACTGATCAGACAGCCACAGATCCAGACAGCCAAAGACCAGGCATCCACAGACCAGACAGCTCCGGAGAGGTTCCGCGCTCCCGCCCCTCTCCCTCGGCTTTCCTCTGACTCACCTGCTCTCTGAGCTCATCTGTCCTCAGACTCAGCTGTCCTCAGACCTGAACGCCGAACGGTCCGAACCCTGATCGGTGTTCTCCGTCTGTCAGCCTCCCAACGTCGATCGTCAGCCTGGCCATGCCCTTCACCATGGCCCAGCCCTCCTCCTCACCAGCCAGTTCCAGCGCCCTTCAGGCCTCGGCTCCGGCTCCCTACGCCATCGTCGAGACCTCCGGCCAGCAGTTCTGGCTCCAGCCCAACCGCTACTACGACCTGGACCGCATCGCGGCCGAGGTGGACAGCACCGTGACCCTGGAGAACGTGCTCCTGGTCAACGACGGCACCACCCCCACCCTTGGTCAGCCCTACGTGAAGGGCGCCAGCGTGGAACTGAAGGTGATGGCCCATCGGCGCGGTCCCAAGCTGCTCGTGTACAAGATGCGGCCCAAGAAGAAAACCCGCCGCAAGACCGGTCACCGCCAGGAACTCACCCGGGTGATGGTTCAGTCCATCTCCGTCAACGGCAAGCCCCTGGCCTGATCGATCGGCCGTCGAACGTGCCGGCCCAACGCACGCCACAATCTCCCCACCACCTGATCCAACCTCCCCATGGCCCACAAGAAAGGCACGGGTTCCACCCGCAACGGTCGCGACTCCAACGCCAAGCGTCTCGGCGTCAAGGCCTACGGCGGTGAGACCGTCAGCGCCGGTTCGATCCTGATCCGCCAGCGCGGCACCTCGGTGCTGCCAGGCAGCAATGTGGGTCGCGGCTCCGACGACACCCTCTTCGCACTCGTCGACGGCGTCGTAAGCTTCGACACGATCAAACGTGGCCTGCGCGACCGCAAGCGCATCAATGTCGGTCTGGCCTGAACCGCCGCCAGGCCTCCGGATTCAGGCGAGCCGGTAGGCACGGGTCGTGATCAGCAGGGGGTGAAACACTTCCACAAAGCGGTGCTGGAGGGTGCGGAAGAAGCGCTCCACCAGCACCGGATCATCGATGTGAAAGGGATACTCGCCGTTGTGTCCCTTGAAGAAATACCAGTTGAGCAGTGCCGTGGCGCGCTGATCCATGCGCTCGGCAAACTCCTCCAGCTGTGCCGCCGGGTCGCTGAGATGCTCCAGCACATCGAGGCACACCACGGTGTCGAACCTGCCGGGCAGCGCAGGATCGGCCAGGTCCCGCACACAGTGCAGCTTGCCGGCCAGCCCCAGCCGCTCGGCGCGCTCGGCCACGAAGCTGCGGTTGTGGGGGTTGAGATCCACGAACCACACCCGCTCCACCGCCTCCAGGTCAGCGGCGGCCAGGGCATGGCTGCCGATGCCACCCCCGAAGTCGAGCACCTGGCCGCAGGCAAATCGCTGCTGAAGCCGCAGCGTGTCGGCGATGTAGTCGGCGCTGTCGAGGTGCCAGGCGGCAAGCTCCAGCAGGTGGCCGGTACCCACCGTTTCCTCGTAGAAGCGGCCCGCCTGCTGCGGATCAAAGCCGCCGGGGTGCAGTGCCGCCAGTTCGCTGGTGCTGTGGGGCAGCCGCCGCTCCAACGCCGCAACCGTCAGGGCCAGGTGATCGGCCAGCTGCTGCCGGAGCGCAAAGCCATCCCGGAGAAAACGATCCACGCTGAGCGGATCAGGCTCGCCCTGGTCAGCGGTTCCGGGATCGGCGCTCAGCGGATCCGGGCGCTCCTGATGGGGAACCGCCAGCGCGGTGACGTCGCCGGTTGTGTGGCCTGGCTGCGGGTGTTCCGTCACCGCCCATCTGCTTCGGACCTGGTCAAGTTACCCATCGCCCAGCTCCGTGCCGGGTCCAGGCACCTCCAGCCAGCGGCGCAGCCAGCCCACGAGCAGGTAGAAGGGCAGCGTGTCGATCAGGGCCGCCAGGGCCTTGAACAGGTAGCCACTGGCGATGTAACTGGCCAGCTGGGGGAGCACCGGGTCCTCCGCGCGCAGAGGCAGCAGATGGTTGGCGTAGTGGCTGATGAGCACCACCGCACTGGTGTCCACCAGCTGGCTCACCAGCGTGGAACCGTTGTTGCGCAGCCACAGCGCCCTGCCCCCGCTGAAACGCTTCCAGAAGTGAAACAGGCGCACATCGGTGAACTGGGCGGCCATGTACGCCGCCATCGAGGCCCCCACGGCACCGAAGGCCAACCGTCTGACCTCGAAGAAGGTGGCCTCCGGCGCTCCCGGCAGGCCCGGCAGGGTGCCCCCCAGCCAGAGGATCAGCACGATCCAGCCGTTCAGAGCCAGCCCAACCCACACCAGCTGACTGGCCCGCCGCTCCCCCCAGATCTCACTGATCAGGTCGGTGCAGAGGAACGTCAGCGGGTAGGGCAGGGCACCCACCGCCACCACGATGGGCCAGGAGCCGATGCTGCCCAGCTGCAGGAACCGGGTGAGGCCGAGGATGTTGAGCATCGCCATGGTGCCCAGGAAGAGTCCCGCCAGCACCAGGAACGCCAGCTCACGGCGCTGCTGCAGGGTCATGGCGGGGGAGCATGGAGTGGTCCAGGCTGACGTGAGTAGGCATGGCTGACCAGCCCTGGGGCTTCCTGGTGCTCGACAAGCCGGCCGGGCTCAGCTCCCACGGCTGCGTGAGCAGGGTGCGACGCGCCTATGGCCTGCGCCGGGTGGGCCATGGTGGCACCCTGGATCCGGCGGTCACCGGGGTGCTGCCGATCGCCCTGGGGAGCGCCACCCGGCTGCTGCCCTACCTGGAGGGCGACAAGACGTACCGCGGTGTGGTGCAGCTCGGCATCAGCACGGCGACCGACGACCTGCAGGGGGAGGTGCTGGAGCGGCGGCCCTTGCCCCACCTAGAAGCGCCCGACCTGACTGAGGCCCTGCAGCGGTTCCGAGGCCCGATCGAGCAGGTGCCGCCGCAGGTGTCGGCGGTGCACGTGGACGGCCAGCGGGCCTACCAGCGGGTGCGGCGGGGCGAGACCCTGGCCCTGGCGCCTCGGCCGGTGCGGATCAACCGGCTGGAGCTGCTCAGCTGGGACCGGGCCGGGGGGCGCCTGGAGCTGGAGGTGACCTGCTCCGCGGGCACCTACATCCGTTCGCTGGCCCGCGACCTGGGCACCGTGCTCGGTTGCGGCGGGGCCCTCGCCAGCCTGCGGCGCACGGCCGCCCTGGGCTTCAGCCTGGAGCAGGCGGTGCCCCTGGAAGCACTGGAGCACCGTCCACCGCCGCCCCTGCTGGAGCCTCTCCAGGCCCTGACCCATCTGCCGCGCCAGCTGCTCGGGGCCGAGCAGCTGGTCGGCTGGCGCTGCGGCCGCCGGCTGGGGGCCACGGTGCCGCTGGTGGCGGGGCAGGCGGTGGTGGTGCTGGCTCCGGATGGCAGTCTGGCGGGCATGGCCCGCGCCACAGACGACGGCCAGCTGCAGCCCAAGCTGGTGCTCGAAGCGGCCGGGTGACCCCGTTCCCTGCTCCACGTCCCACTCCTCTGCCATGGCCGGCCACAGCAAATGGGCCCAGATCAAGCGCACCAAGGCGGTGGTGGACGCCAAGCGGGGAGCGGTGTTCACCCGTCTGGGGCGGGAAATCATGGTGGCGGCCCGGGGTGGCGCCGATCCGGCGGGCAACTTCCAGCTGCGCACGGCGATCGAGAAGGCCAAGGCTGCCGGGGTACCGAACGCCAACATCGAGCGGGCGATCGCCAAGGGCTCCGGCCAGCTGAGCGGCGGGGCCGAAGCTTTCGAGACCGTGCGTTATGAGGGTTACGGGCCCGGCGGTGTGGCCGTGTTGGTGGAGGCCCTCACCGACAACCGCAACCGCACCGCGGCCGACTTGCGGCTGGCCTTCGGCAAGCACGGGGGCAACCTGGGGGAGAGCGGGTGCGTGGGCTACCTGTTCGAGCAACGCAGCGTGGCGCGGCTGGAGCAGCTCGGCCTTGATGAGGACACACTGCTGGAGGCACTCCTCAGCCTGGAGTGCGACGCGGGGGTGGCTGTGCTGAGCTACGAACTCGGAACCGCAGGCGACTCCGAACGCCCAGGCGAATCCGCCGAGTTGTTCGCGCCCTTCGCCCAGCTGGAAGCCCTGCAGGACGGGCTGCGCCGGCAGGGGCTGACCGTGAGCGGCTGGGAGCACCGCTGGATCCCCCAGGTGAGCTGCAGCGTCTCGGATCCGGACCAGCTGCGCGCCTGCCTGCGCATGCTGGATGCCCTCGAGGATCTCGACGACGTGCGCAGCGTGACCTCCAACCTGGAGGCCGACGCCGCCCTGATGGAACAGCTGCTGGCCTAGGCCCCCGAACGCGGGGCAGCGGCGCTGCCGCCGAGGGCTGAACGGTCGACGATCAGCTGCACAGCCGGGTGGCGCTGCAGCCAGCTCGCCGGCAGGTCCGGGGAGGGGTCCTGCCGCAGCAGACACTGCAGCACCTCAGCCTTGGCGGCTCCGGTGACGATCAGGAGGATGCGGCGCGACGCCAGGATCTCGGCCAGCCCGAGCGTGATGGCCCGCGACGGCACCGCCGCAGGATCACCGCCGAAGGCGGAGGCGTTGTGGCGGCGGGTTTCGGGGCTGAGCTCCACCGGCCGGCAGCACTCGCTGGCGCCGCAGGGTGGCTCGTTGAAGCCCACATGACCGTTGAGCCCGAGGCCGAGGAGCTGCAGACCGATGCCACCGGCAGCCCGGATCTCGGCGCAGTAGCGCCTGGCCTCGGCCAGGGGATCGGGTGCCATGCCATCAGGCAGCCTCACCCTGCGGGGATCGAGCTGCAGGGGCCCGGCGAGGCGGGTGTGCATGAAGGACGCGAAGGAGCCTGGGTGCTGGGGCGGCAGGCCCAGGTACTCGTCGAGGTTGTAGCTCCGCCAGTTCTGATGAAGCCGCTCCAGCTGGATGGCCGGCAGCTGCCGTGCCTCGGCCACCACGGCCTCGTACACCGGGAGCATGGTGGCGCCTGTCGCCAGACCGAGCGCCCTCGGCTGCTCGACGAGCTGATCGGCAATGACCAGGCGGGCCACTTGGCGGGCGACGGCCTGTGCATCGTCCAGAGCGATCAGGGGGAGCCGCTGGGGTATGGCGATCAAGCAGGCTCAGGGCTGGCCGAAGGGCCGCAGCACCGTACCCCGGTAGTAGTGGCTGAGGATCCGCTCATGGCCCTGGCCCTGGCGGGCCATGGCGTAGGCGCCCCACTGGCTCATGCCCACCCCGTGCCCGAAACCGCGCCCCACCACCAGCAGCGCGGGCTGGGGAACCTGCAATGGCCGGGCGGGCTCGTCGGCAGCGGTGCCGGACCCGGGGCTGGAGTCGGCGCTGCCCCGGCGGTCAGTGGGAAGCAAGGGAGGAGGAGGCGATAGCTGGCTGCCGGGAGCGGCAGCCAGCTCCGGAGCCAGAACCTCGAAACGCACCTGGGTGCTGCGCAGACCCAGACGTGTGCGCAGCTGCGGGCCCGTGACCACCAGGGTGCCGCTGGGACCCACCACCCGGGCCTGCCGGACACGGCCGGTGGCCGTGGTGGCCAGCACATCGATGCGGTAGACCCCACCGGTCTCGGCGAAGGCCTGGCGCAGCCGATCGGCTGGCAGCAGCTCCTGCCACTGGTGCACGGGACTCTCCTGATCGAAGTCCGGGACGCTGACCAGATAGGGCAGCTGCTGCTGCCAGATGTCGCCGCTGTTCTCAGTGAGCCCGCCGCTGCTGCTGTGGAACACCGCGTTGGCCAGGCTTGATCCGAACATGAGCACCTGGCCCCTGGTGCTGGCGACGGCCTCCCGGGTGGAGGCGGTCTCCGCCTCCAGACCCTTGTACACCTGGCTGCTCACCGTGGACTTGAGGTCGTAGTCGGCGGCGGGCCGGAGCTGGCGCAGGGCGTAGGTGCGGGCGGCCACAGCCTGGGCCCGCAGCGCTGCCTGCGGCCAGCTGGCGGGCATCTCGCTGCCCACCACACTGGGCAGATAGGCCTCAAGTGGCAGATGGTTGATGGCCTGGATCTTGCCGCCGCTGGCCAGCAGGCGCAGCCTGCCCTGGTAGCGGCGCTGCTGCAGCTGGAAGACACTGCCGTCGTCGGGGCGGCTGCCGGGCACGGGCTCCAGCCAGTAGGCCGTGGCCGGAGGCAGCTGGATGGGAGCCGAGGCTGAAGCCTGGGAGAGGGCAATGCTCAGGCGTCCCCCCTGCAGGGCAAGGGTCGCCGTGGTGCCTGGGGGCAGTTGCACCCCTCCGGGTTGAATCTGCAGGGGCTGCCGCAGGGCGGACACCGGCAGGCTGACGCCCTCAGCCAGCAGCACGCGAACGGTCTGATCTGCCTGGCGGGCCTGCAGTGCCGGATCTACGGCCACAACGACGGCCGGCACGGACACAGCCACCAGGGAGAGCACCGGTGTCCAGGGACGCAGGGAGAGGGGCACAGCAGGCTGCCGGACGACGGGCGCCCATTGTGGCCGGCGTGGCAGCATGCGCCAGAGGCCATCACCCCGTGCAGGTCACGTTTCTCGGCACGAGCTCCGGGGTGCCCACCAGGGGGCGCAACGTCTCCTCAGTGGCCCTGCGTCTGCCCCAGCGCGCCGAGCTCTGGCTGTTCGACTGCGGCGAGGGGACCCAGCACCAGTTCCTGCGCAGCGAGCTGCGGGTGAGCCAGCTTCGCCGGATCTTCGTCACCCACATGCACGGCGACCATGTGTTCGGCCTGCCCGGCCTGCTGGCGAGCCTGGGCCTTGCCGGCAGCTGCCCCGGCATCGACCTCTACGGCCCGGACCGGCTGCGCGAGTATCTCGAGGGTGTGCTGCACACCAGCTCCACGCGCATCACCTATCCCCTGCGGCACCACCGGGTGCGGCAGGGGGCCGACAGCGGCGAGCCGCTGCTGGATCAGGAGGACATCAGCGTGCGCTGCGCACCCCTGACCCACCGGGTGCCCGCCTTCGCCTACCGGGTGGACCAGAAACCCCGGCCGGGTCGCTTCGACGTGGCCCGGGCCCGGCAGCTCGGCATCCCCCCCGGGCCGCTCTACGCGCAGCTCAAACAGGGCGCCAGCGTCACCCTCGAGGACGGGCGGATCATCAACGGAGCCAGCCTGTGCGGGCCTCAGCGGCCCGGCGCCAGCATCGTCTACTGCACGGACACGGTGTTCTGCGAGGCGGCGGTGGAACTGGCCGCAGGGGCCGACCTGCTGATCCACGAGAGCACCTTTGCCCACGCCGAGGCGGAGCTGGCCTTCGCCCGCCAGCACTCCACGAGCACGATGGCCGCCCAAACCGCCCTGGCCGCGGGCGTGAAGCAGCTGGCCCTCACCCACCTCAGCCCCCGCTACGTGCCCGGCAACCCGGTCACACCGGACGACCTGCTCGCGGAGGCACGGGCCATCTTCGCGAACACGGTTCTGGCCCGGGACTTCCTCACCATTGACGTGCTGCCCGGGGAACCGGAGCCGCCGGCAACGGTCGCTGCCGCAGCCGCTGCCCACCCCTGAGCCTGCAACAGTTCTCCCGAATCCGGACCGGAGCCCCCGGCCCCCGTGATACAAGGTCTGCGACGCGGTTGCTCCCGCCACACCTCCGGCTTCTCCCCATGGCCTTGACCCCTCCGGCCTTCGCCACCCCCTCCCTGCGCAGGGCGCTGCGAGCAGCAGCCCGCACCCTGCTGGCCCTGCCACTCGCGCTGCTGATCTGCGTGGGCTTCAGCGGCCAGGCACTGGCCGCCCAGTGGACCACGGAACAACTCACGGTGCCCGGCAGCCCCGACGGCAGCACGGTGACCTTCAACCAGCAGGAGATCAAGGCCGGACGCAAACTGTTCAATAGCAGCTGCGGTGAGTGCCACGCCGGCGGCATCACCAAGACCAACCAGAACGTGGGGCTCGACCTGGAGACCCTGGCTCTGGCCACACCCCCGCGCGACAACGTGGAGGCTCTGGTGGACTACATGAAGGATCCCACCAGCTACGACGGTGAGTACTCGATCGCCGACGTGCACCCCAGCATCCGCAGCAGCGACATCTTCGTGAAGATGCGCGACCTCGATGACGATGATCTGCGCCTGATGGCCGGCTTCATCCTCACGGCCCCCAAGGTGCAGGGCGTGCAGTGGGGCGGAGGCAAGATTTACTTCTGAGTCACCGCTCAACCACCGACTCCCCCCTTCAGCGACCGCTGATCACGCCGGCGCCTCAGGCGCCGGTTTTTTTGTGGGTCTGCTCCCCGACCGCAGGCATGACGGCGGCGAGCGGAGGTGAGACGTTGGCCGGATCGAGGGAAGCCGGCAGCTTGCTGTACCACCATTCCTGGAGCGTCGGATGCAGGCGCACCGGGAACAGGGTGACCACCGTGCGGGTGGGACGGGCACCGGGCAGGAGCAGTTCCACGGCGTAGGAGGGACAGCGCCGGGCAGCCAGGTCGGCCACGAAGCGACGGCCGATGCGGCGCCAGCTCGGTTCCTTGCTGCGCCAGGCCAGTCGACAGCAGGGCCAGGGCAGCTCCTCGCGATCGAACAGACGGCAGCAGGGGCCAAGAATGCGGTAACTGTGCTGCCCGCCGGCACTGGTGTGCTCCGAACCTGGGGGCAGCAGCAGTTCACCCGCATGGGCGAAGGAGATCGCCGGAGAGGAGCCGCTAATGAGGGGGTAGGACAGGGACAGAAGAGGACGCGGATTCAGCGGAGTCTGGGCATGAAAAAGCCACCCCGAAGGGTGGCCGAGACTGGGTTCGGGATCAAGCCCGCCAGGACGTGGCTGGAGCCCTGCAGGAGGCTCAGTAGAGCTCTTCCTCGGCATGGGTGGTGATGGTGCAGTCGCTGGTGGGATAGGCCACGCAGGTGAGCACGAAACCAGCTTCGATCTGATCGTCGTCGAGGAAGCTCTGGTCGGACTGGTCGACGGTGCCGGCGGTGAGCTTGCCGGCGCAGGTGCTGCAGGCACCGGCTCGGCAGGAGTAGGGGAGGTCGATGCCCTGCTCTTCAGCGGCGTCGAGGATGTACTGGTCGTCAGGAACCTCGATGGTCTTGTTGAGGCCCTCGCTCTCGTTGATGAGGGTGACCTTGTAGGAAGCCATGGAAGGGATTGGGGCTCACAGGCACCCGGAAGTCCGGGCCTGCAGGACTTGCCCTTCATACATCCGACAGCAGCCGTTCCTGTCGTTTTCCAGAAGGGGAACGGAGAAGCCCAATCAAAGCCAGATTACCCATCAGCGTGCCTTATGTAACAACCAGCGGCAGCTCGCGCAGCCGGTGATCAGGTTCGTCGCATCGTCATCAACCCCCAGTCGCCACTGCTGGCGGTCAGTTCAGCGCACCACCCGCTGGCCGCCAGCTCCCCACGCAGCCGCGGAGCCTGCCTCACCAGCAGGCCGCTCAGCAGCCCCACTCCCCCGGGGGCAAGCACGGTGTGGAAGGCGGGGCAGAGGGCCTCGATCACCGGCGCCAGGATGTTGCACAGCAGCAGGTCAGCAGGCCGCCCCTCCAGCAGCTCCGCCAACGCCTCCACCGACCCCTGGCGGACCCTCAGGCGGTGCTGGAGCCCGGAGGCGGCGGCGTTCTCCGCCGTGGCCCGCACCGCCAGGGAATCGGTGTCCACCGCTGCGACGGCACCTGCCCCCAGCAGCAGGGCAGCGATGCCGAGGATGCCGCTGCCGCACCCCAGGTCTGCCACGCGCCGATCCTCCAGGCCGGTCCAGCGGCCATCCGGGGCAACGTGTGCGCCGGCAAGCTGTTCGAGAGCCTCCAGGCAGAGGCGGGTGGTGGGATGGCTGCCGGTGCCGAAGGCACTGCCGGGATCCATGCGGATCACCATCCGTTCGGCGTGCTCGCCAGGCACTTCCAGCCAGGCCGGCAGGATCAGCAGCCGTTCCCCCACCGGATCGGGCTGCCAGTGCTGCTTCCAGCTCAGGCTCCAGTCCTCGTCGAGCTGACGCCGCCAGCGGATCGTCGGCAGCGTCAGGCCGAAGGTGGCGGCCAGGGGCGCCAGGGTTCCCTCCAGGCGCTTGCGCTCGGCGGCCGGCCAGTCGGCCTCGGGCAGCCAGGCCACCAGCTGCCGCCGCTCGGGGGCCTCGGGGCGATGACGCACCGCCACCCGGGGGATGCCGAGGGTGCCCAGCTTCCAGAACAGGGAGTCCTCCAACTCCGGCGGGCAATGGAGCTCCAACCGCCACCAGGCGAGGGTCATGGGCACAAGGGAACGGGAGAGCGGCGGGTCGGAGGAGCCGGACGAGCCGTTCAGAGAGTCACCGGGTGGGCCTGCTGAATGCCTTCGATGCCGTGGATGGTGTCCAGCAGGCTCGGCGGGATGGGATCGTCGAGGCTCAGCACCATCACGGCGTCGCCACGCACGATCCGGCGGCCCACCTGCATCGAAGCGATATTGACGTTGTGTTCCCCGAGCACCGAACCGATGTGACCGATGATCCCGGGCATGTCGCGGTGCCGGGTGAAGAGCATGTGGCGACTGGGACTCACATTCACCGGGAACTCGTCGATGGAGGTGACCCGCAGCTCCCCATCGGCGAACACCGTGCCGCTGACACTGTGGTTGCCCTTGCTGCTGCTGGAGCGCAGCTGCAGTGAACCACCGGCGAAATCACGCACGGCTTCGTCTTTCACCTCGAGCACGTGGATGCCCCGGTCCCTGGCCTCCAGGGCGGCATTCACGTAGTTGATCGAATCACCGAGCGCGGTGGAGAGCACCCCCTTGAGCACCGCCACCACCAGGGGCTGGGCCGGGTGGGCGGCGAACTCGCCCTGCAGCCGCACCTCCAGCTCGCTGATCTGTCCCCCGGCCAGCTGGCTGAGCAGCTGACCCAGGGTCTCGGCCAGCTGCAGATGGGGCTTGAGCTGTTCCATCACCTCGGCGTTGAGGCCTGGGATGTTCACGGCGCTGCGGGCCGGCAGGCCGAGCAGCACGTCGCGAATCTGCTCGGCCACATCGATGGCCACGTTCTCCTGGGCCTCCTCGGTGCTGGCTCCCAGGTGGGGGGTGAGCACCAGGCGCTCCTTCACCGAGCGCAGGGGTGAATCGGCTGCCAGGGGCTCCTTTGCATACACATCGAGGGCGGCGCCGGCGATCACGCCGTTCTCCACCGCCTCGGCCAGGGCCGCCTCATCGACGATGCCGCCGCGGGCGCAGTTCACAAGCCGCGCCGTGGGCTTCATCGTGCGCAGCATCTCCGCATTCACCAGGTTCTCGGTGTCAGGGGTGCGGGGCAGGTGCAGGGTGATGTAGTCCGCCTGGGCGAACAGGTCGGCCAGCGGCAGAAGCTGCACCTGCATGCTCTGGGCCCGTTCGTCGGAGACGAAGGGGTCGTAGGCGAGCAGTTCCATGCCCATGGCCTTGGCCACCCGGGCCACGTGGGAGCCGATCTTGCCCAGACCCACCACGCCGAGCTTCTTCTTGTAGAGCTCGTTGCCCACGTAGGTCTTCCGGTCCCAGCCACCGGCCATGGTGCTGGCATGGGCATGGGGCACGTGGCGCGAGAGCGACAGCATCAGCGCCAGGGCGTGTTCGGCCGCGGCGATGGTGTTGCCCTCCGGGGAGTTCACCACCAGCACACCCCTGCGCGTGGCGGCCGGCACATCGACGTTGTCGACGCCCACACCTGCGCGGCCGATGATGCGAAGCTTGGTTGCCGCCTCGATGATGTCACCGGTCACCGTGGTGCCGGAGCGGATCATCAGGCCGTCGTAGTCGCCGATGATCGACCTGAGTTCCTCCGGCGGCAGGCCTGTGCGCACATCCACCGTGGCCACCTGGGAGAGGATGTCGATCCCCGCCTGGTCAATGGGATCCGAAACGAGAACCTTGGTCATGCCCGGCGGGTGAAGGTCGGCCGGGGGTGAAGTGTAGTGAGCTGCAGGGCGGCAGCCTGCCGCAGCGACAGCGAGAATCGCCCGGCAACGGCAGGAACGGAGAGAGCGGTGTGACGAGCGTCGTGGTGGTGATCAGCGACCGCAAGCGGCTGCAACAGCTGCGGGACCGGCTGGCCGAGCTGAAGCCGCCGCCGGCACGGCTTCTGGCCGTGGGGACCGGTGAAACCCCACTGGATCAGGTGGAACCGCTCAATCCGGCGGCGGCACAGCGGCGGCGCCAGCGCTCCATGGCCCGCTGGCTGATCCCTTTCGGGTTCTTCGCGGGCCTCACGTTCACCTACATCACCGATCTGGACACCTTCGCCTTTGCCGGTGCCTGGAGCCAGCACCTGATCGGCGGTCTGCTGGGTCTGGGATCGGGATGGATGGGCAGCTACGCCGCGGCGGCCAGCGTGCGGTCAGAGCAGGACGACCGCGTTCGCAGCCTGCGCAACCGGCTGGAGGAAGGCAACTGGCTGCTGCTGGTGGAGACCGCAGCGGGAGTGGAGATGCCCTGGTCGATGCTGCAGCAGGCCCGCCCCCAGTCGGTGGTGCGGCTGGCTGAGTCCTGATGCTGCCGCGCCGGCAGCTGCTGGAGGGCAGCCGCAACCCGGCGGCTCTGGAGACCGTGCTGGGTGCGGCCGAGACTGCCCTGCGCACCTGGGAGCCGACCTGGACCGGATTCCTCGACCCAGCGGTGCGCGAGGAGGCGACGGAACGGCTGGCAGCGCTGGCGGAGCTGCAGCTGCACGCCGAGGGCGGGTTTGCGGGAGCGGAACGGCAGCGCCTGTTGCTGCTGCGCCGCGAGGCAGGCCTGGACCCGTTGGCGGTGGCGGCGGATCTGGGTGGGCTGGAGATGAGCGGCAATTTCCTCTTCGATCCGGCCGAGCCCGCCGATCTGCGCGAGGCCCTGCTGAGCGATGGGGCAGAGCCCGACTCGATCGGCGACCTCTGGATGCGCGGCGACCGCGGCGGCCAGGGGGTGGTCACCGGTCCGGCGGCCCGGGCCCTGAATGGCCGGCAGGTGAGAGTGCGCACGGTGGAAGTCGAGCTGAGCGCAAGGGCTGTGCAGGATCTGCAGCCTCCGGTGCAGCGCCGCCCGCGGCGCTGGCACACCGTGGAGGCCTCCTGCCGGCTCGACGCCGTCGCCTCGGCCGGCTTCGGCATGTCCCGCTCGCGCATGGCGGAGCTGATCCGCAGCGCCCAGGTGCGGGTGAACTGGACCGTGATCGCCACCCCCTCCCGGGACCTGGAAGCCGGCGATCGTGTGCAGATCAGCGGTCGCGGGGAACTGGCGGTGATCGCCATCAACCCCACCAAACGGCAGCGCTGGCGCATCGACCTGGAGCGTCGCTAGGCGCCGGAGACTGCCGGCAGCTTTGCCAGGTGAGGTGGGCTGCTAGGTTTTCTGCTCCTGACGATCAACCGGAGCCAAACCGGAGTCGCTGATCACCACGGAATTGGGACCACGGAATCGGCATCTGAACAGCGGGACTGTCCGCTGTTCATGCCGGTGCCTCCGATTCCATCAGCTCACCTCAGGTTCCAGCTCCAGGTGGTCGCCAGCTTCTGTCATCTCACCCGGGAAGACAGTAGACAGGGATAACAGACCAGCGATCACAAGAAGTGATCACCAGGGCGATTAGCTCAGAGGTAGAGCACTACCTTGACACGGTAGGAGTCACTGGTTCGATTCCAGTATCGCCCATTCACCTGCACGCAGAAGCTTCTCGTTCCCCATGACCGACACCCGGGATCTGTCGGTGGTGATCGGGTTGGGACGCTCCGGCGTCGGCGCCGCCCGCCTGCTGTGCTCCATGGGCAATCAGGTGGTGCTGCTGGAAAGCCGTGGCGATGCCCCCCTGGAGCACCAGGCCGACGACCTGCGCCGGCAGGGGATCGAGGTGCAGCTGAACCGCGATCTTGATGCCGGCCACATCCTCGCCCTGGGGCCGCTGCTGCAGCGGGTGGTCGTGAGCCCCGGCATCCGCTGGGACCACCCGGTCTTCGAAGCCCTGCGCGCCGAGGGCGTGCCGGTGCAGGGTGAGGTGGAGCCCGCCTGGCATGCCAGCCGCCCCGTGCCCTGGATCGGCATCACTGGCACCAACGGCAAGACCACCGTTACCCATCTGGTTCACCACCTGCTCTCCAGTGCCGGCATCGACGCGGAGATGGCCGGCAACGTGGGGCAATCCGCGGCTGAAACCGTGCTCAGACGCCGCGCCTCCAGCCAGGGACTGCCCCAGTGGATGGTGGTGGAGCTGAGCAGCTACCAGATCGAGGCCGCCGCGGCCGTGGCTCCGCGGGTGGGAATCTGGACCACCCTCACCCCGGATCACCTGGAGCGGCACGGCAGCCTGGACAACTACCGGAGCATCAAGCGCCGGCTGCTGGAGCGAAGCGCCGTGCGGGTGCTCAACGCCGACGATCCCGACCTGCAGGCCCACGCCGCCAGCTGGGATGCGGCCACCTGGGTGACGGCCGGTCCGCGCCGCGACGTGGCTGCCGGAATCGAGCCGGACCTGTGGATCGAGGCCGGACGGGTCTGGTGCAACCGGGGAGGGCGGGAGCGCGATCTGATGGCCGCCGATGCCCTGGCGATGCCGGGTGCCCACAACCTCCAGAACATGCTGCTGGCAGTGGCGGCGGGGCTGGAAGCCGGCCTCGATGGCCCCGTCATGGAAGCGGCTCTGCGCAGCTTCCCGGGAGTGCCCCACCGCCTGGAGCTCATTCGCACCCGACAGCAGGTGCGCTTCTACAACGACAGCAAGGCCACCAACTACGACGCCGCCGAAGTGGCGCTGCGGGCCCTGGAGGGCCCGTTGGTGGTTCTCGCCGGTGGACAGGCCAAGATCGGCGAGGCCGGTTCCTGGATCCGGGCCCTGAGCCGCTCGGCCCGGGCGGTGGTGCTCTACGGCCAGGCCCGGGAGCACTTCCAGCAGCTCCTGCAGGACGGCGGTTACCCAGGCCTCGTCGAATCCCGCCCGGGGCTGGACGAGGCCGTGCCCGTGGCGGCGGCGCTGGCCCGGGAGCTGGACTGCCCTGCGGTGCTGCTGTCACCGGCCTGCGCCAGCTTCGATCAATACGCAGATTTCGAGGCGCGCGGTGATCATTTCCGGCATCTGGTCGCCGACCTCTGAAGCCCACCTCTGAAGCCGAGGTCAGAAGCCGATCCTTCGATCCTTAGCATCAGCCGATCACAGGACGCGCCCGCCATGGCCTACTGGCTGATGAAGAGCGAGCCGGACGTCTACGGCATCGAGCACCTGCGCCAGGAGAACACCACCCTCTGGGACGGCATCCGCAACTACCAGGCACGCAACTTCATGCGCGCCATGGTCATCGGCGACCAGGCCTTCTTCTATCACTCCAACGCCAAGCCACCGGGCATCGTGGGGCTGATGGAGGTGGTGGAGACAGGGCTCGTGGACCCCACCCAGTTCGACCCGGCCTCGAAGTACCACGACCCCGCCTCCACCCGGGAGAAGCCACGCTGGGACTGCGTCCGGCTGCGATTCCTGCGCCAGTTCCCGCGCCTGCTGCCCCTGGAGACCCTCCGGGAGACCTTCAACGCCGAGGAGCTGGGGGTGGTGCGGCGCGGCAACCGCCTGTCGATCCTGCCTGTTGCGGACGCCACAGCCCAGCGGCTGCTGACCCTGCTGGAAGCCTGATGCACGGTCGTGGAGGGCCTGATCCTGCACAGCCGCGCAGCACTGGGAAGAAGGCTCCCCAGCCGCCACCGATCGCGATCCGTCAGGCCCTGGAACAGGGCTGGCAGGGCTTCCGGCGGGCGCCTGGGACCCTGGTTCTGTTCACGCTGCTGGTGGGCGGTGTGATCGTCGGCTGTCAGCTGACGATCCGGTTCAGCACCGACAACATCGTCAATGCCTACGGCCAGACGGACCCGCTGGCGTGGGCCATCTCCCATCTGGCCAGGGTCGCCTGGATCCTTGGCTTCCTGTGGCTGGTGGTGGGTCTGCTGCGGGGTGCGGACGCCGTGCTGCAGAACACCCGCCCCCGGCTGCGGGATCTGCTGCGGATCGATGGCCGGGTCCTGCTGCGCACCGGCGGCAGCATGGCTCTGGAGCTGCTGGTGCTGGGCGTGATCGTGCGGCTGGCCCAGGCCAGTGCCTGGCTGCTGGCCCTGCTGGAGCCCCCGTTGATGGCACTGCCGCTGCTGGCGGGGGTGGTCGCGGTGGTGTATGTGCTCACCGATCAGATCCTCAGCCTGCCCCTGTGCGTTCTCGGCGGGCACGGCCCCCTGGACGCCTTCCGCCGCGGCCGGACGGCCATCGATCCCCACTGGCTGCAGGCCCTCGGGCTGACGCTGCTGCTCGGGCTGGTGGTGCTGGCGGGATTCCTGCTGCCGCTGGTGGGCCTGGCTGCAACCCTGCCCGTGGCCGCCTGCATCCAGGTGGCCGCCTACCGGCAGCTCTTCGTGTGCGGCCAGCCGCAGCCCCCGCGCCGCCGCCAACCGCAGCCGGTTCAACCGCAGCGGAACAGGCCCTGAGAGGGGAACAGATTGGCCAGGTAGCAGCGGGTGATCTCCCGGGTCTGCACACCGTTCTGAACCAGGAAACCGGCCAGAGCGGCCTGGAACAGGCGGTACTGATCCCAGTTGGGATGGCGTTCGATGAACTGGCGCATGCACGCCAGCAGGGCCTCGGGCACCTCAGCCCGCAGGCTCACCATCAGCTCGCCCACCTCCTCCGGAGCCGGCTCGGCCACCGGCGCGTCGGCGCTGGCATGGCTGCCGATGGTGGCGTTGACGGTCATGCGACATCCCCTGAATGGGCCCAAGATTCCCGAACGTGACGGGGGGCGTCAAATCCCGACCGGCACCCGCGCTGCAGCGGCTCCCAGCCTGAGAATCCTGTGCTGCCAAGGATTCTCAGGCAAGCTGTGGCGGCAGGGAGCCTGAGGCTGCCGCCCCCGGGAGGGTGTCAAGGGGCACGGACGGCCAGGCGCCGTATTCCCCAGCACAACGGCGCAGCGGACGGTGGTGGGGCGCTCCCCTGGGGAGAAGCTGTGGAAAGCGGGCCCCCTGGCTGGGGGTTCCAGGCCGGGGCCGCATTGATCAGCAGTGCTGATCAATGCTCCGATGCAGCCCCAATCTCACCGACCCGGCTCCTGCATGCTGGTCGCTCGATCAGGACACCTCTGCGCGGCCGTCATGTCAGTTGCCCTGCTGGGAACCGGGCTGCTCGGGACCGCCATCGGTCAGCGGCTGCTGGAGCGGGGACAGTCCGTGAACGCCTGGAACCGGCACACCGACCGCATGCAGCCGCTGGCCGCCCTCGGCGCCACCACCTGCGTTGATCCCGCCACGGCGGTGATGGCCAGCAACTGGGTGATCACGGTGCTCAGCGATGGACCGGTGACACGGTCGGTGCTGGAGCGCTGCGGGCTCGTCGGACGGCCCGGCGCGGAGGCGGCAGGCGAAATGGAGACGGGCGAAACTGAGGGGGGCGACGGCCACCGACGGGTGGTGCTGCAGATGGGCACCATTTCGCCCAGCGAGAGCCGTGAGCTCGCCGGTGCGATCACCAGCACGGGCAACGCCTACCTGGAGGTGCCGGTGCTGGGCAGCCGGCCCGAGGCCCTCGCCGGCACGCTGCAGGTGATGGCCGCCGGACCGGCACCGCTGTTCCAGGAGGCCCTGCCGCTGCTGCGCCAGCTGGGGACCGAGCCGCAGCTGCTGGGACCGGTGGGGGCGGCTCTGGAGACCAAGCTGGCGCTCAACCAGCTGATCGCCAGCCTCACCCACGCCTTCAGCCTCTCCCTACATCTGGTGCGCCAGAGCGGCGTGGAGGTGGAGCGGTTCATGGGCCTGCTGCGAGCCAGCGCCCTCTATGCCCCCACCTTCGACAAGAAACTCAAGCGGATGCTGGAGGACGACTACAGCGATCCGAACTTCCCCACCTCCCATCTGCGCAAGGACCTTGAGCTGTTCCTGGAGGCGGCCCGGGCCAGGGGTGTGGACACCAGCGGATTGGAGGGCCTGGACCAGCTGCTGGCGGCGGCCGCCGGCACAGAACTTGACGGTCTCGACTACAGCGCTCTGCACCGGCTCACGGCGCCGGGCGAGGCGACGGACGGCTGAACTCAGACGGCGGCAGGGGGGTGGCCTCACGCGCCTGTCGCAGCGCCGCCACCAGCGCGGCGGTGGCGGTGTCGCTCCAGCCCGCCTCCACACCGCGAGCCGCGGGGCCAGGCGTGAGCACGAAGCGCAGCCGCCAGGACGAGGGCTGGCCTTCCAGTTCCAGCCAGAGGGTGTCCCGTTCCAGCTCCAGCGTCACCCGCTCCTCGGGCATCAGCTGGTCAGCCATGGCCTCCAGCTCATCGGCCAGCAGACAGCATCCGTCGACGAAGGTCCTTGCCTCCCCGGCATCGAACTCCACGGCCCAGCCGTCACCACCGATCAGCACCGGATAGGGATCGCGGGCAGGATCGACGCAGAAGCGCCAACCGGGTCCCTCCTGAATCTGCAAGCTCAGCCGGGCAGCAGGGCAGGCTGGTCCTGCTCATCGCTGAGCTCGATGATGGCCCGCTGCACCGGCTTGATCATCGAGTCGTCGAGCAGGCCGTCGAAATCGTCGAAGCGGCGCTGCTTGGCCCGGAAGGCGATGCGCACGGTGGTGAGGTAGCGGTTGCTGGAATGGCGGATCAGGCTTTCGGCCCTCTGGGCCAGATCCTTGGAACTCACCTCGATACCGGTTTGCATCCGTCGACAGCCACAAACCCCAAACTAATGGACGGTGACGGGGTCACCTGCCGCGCCGGGACGGCGAGCCGCTAGAAGACCACGATGCAGGGCACCGTGGCGATCGACCTGGGCAGCAGCACCACCGTGGTGGCCTACCAGGCCCCCGGCGCCGCCGCTGGGCTGCTGGCACTGCCGCCCTACAGCCTGGGTGAGCCGGTGGTGGTGCCATCGCTGCTCTGGCTCAGCGACCCGGCGCAGCCCCGTCCTCTGATCGGCCGCCAGGTGCTCGACGCCGGCCTGGCCCACCAGGACGACCCTGCCCTGCAGCGCGACTTCAAGCGGCGCATCGGTGCCGGCGCCGCCGATCCTGAGCCTGGCGCCCTCCTGTCCGCCGAGCAGTCCGGGCGCCTGCTGCTGCATCACCTCTGGCAGGCCCTGCCGGCCGACCTGGCCCCCCAGCGGCTGGTGCTCACGGCTCCGATCGAGGCCTATCGGGGCTACCGCCAGTGGCTCCTGGGCGCATGCCGAGATCTGGACGTGCCGGAACTGGCCCTGGTGGATGAACCCACCGCGGCCGCCATCGGCGCCGGCCTGCCCCCCGGCAGCTCGGTTCTCGTGGTGGATCTGGGCGGAGGCACCATCGACCTCTCGCTGGTGCAGCTGGAGGGGGGCGAGGGCCGGGCGGCTCCCATTGCCCAGCTCCTGCGCTTTGCCGGTCGAGACCTGGAGGACAGCCGCCAGCACCTGCGCTGTGCCCGCGTGATCGGCAAGGCCGGGGTGCGCCTGGGGGGACGGGACATCGACCGCTGGATCGCGCGCCTGCTCTGCCCCGACCAGCCCCTCAACGGCGGCCTGCTGGAGGCCAGTGAACGGCTCAAGTGCCACCTCAGTGAGCAGCACGAGGCCGTGGCGCTGTGGAGCCCGCCCCAGAGCCCCACCCGGGAACTGCGCCTCGACCGCGCCCGCCTCGAGCAGCTGCTGCGCGAGCGGGGACTGCTGACGCAGCTTGATGCCCTGCTGGAGGAGGTGCTGGCTGCAGGCCGCGCTGCCGGACTCCCCCTGGAGCGAATCACGGCCGTGCTGCCGGTGGGCGGCAGCAGCAGGCTGCC
This sequence comes from Prochlorococcaceae cyanobacterium, assembly GCA_049664045.1. Lineage (GTDB taxonomy): Bacteria > Cyanobacteriota > Cyanobacteriia > PCC-6307 > Cyanobiaceae > NIES-981. Next base: position 14,479 of record JBATEO010000049.1, on the reverse strand, counting down.
GGCGATCCGCGACTGGCTCCAGAGCCGCTGCGGTGGAGTGCCGATCCGCGATCGGCGGCCGGTGGAGGCCGTGGCCCTCGGTGCCCTGGCCCTCACCCCCGGGGTGCAGGTGAAGGACGTGCTCGCCCGGGGCGTATCCCTGCGCTGCTGGGAGCGGCGCAGCGGCCGGCATCACTGGCACCCGCTGTTCATGGCCGGTCAGAGCTGGCCCACCGACCGTCCCCTGGAGCTGGTGCTGGCCTGCTGCGGCGACGGCCAGGAGAGCATCGAGCTGGTGCTGGGGGAGCCGGACACCGAAAACCGCAGCGAAGTGGTGTTCGAAGCAGGCCTGCCGGTGCTGCGTCGCCGGCAGGCCGGTTCGGCCCGGGTGAAACCGTGGGATCAGGGCGCCACCGCACTGCCCCTCACCCCCCCCGGCCGGCAGGGTGAGGACCGGCTGCGACTGGCGTTCACAATCGACGTCGACAGCCAGTTGCTGGTGGAAACCACTGACCTGGCCAGCGGCGAGCGCCGCGGGCCGCTGCGGCTGGGGGCGGTGCGCTGATGCCGGTCGCCTGGCATGGGGCGGATCGACCGAGCGGGGTGGAACGCCCGAGAGGGGTGGAACCATCCAGGGGGTGGACAAAGTGGCCGCCGCACCCGTGGAGCTGCAGGGAACCGTCCGGTTCCCATAATGGGATCACCAGGTGCGATAGCGCGCGTTTCTCTTGGCCCTGCGCCAGCACAGGCTGCCCAGACTCTGGCTGGGCCTCACTCTTGGGCTCGTGGCCGCCGGTCTCGGCGCGGTCTACTGGTGGGAGCGTCAACTGCCCGACCGGCTTGAGGCGGCAGCGGCCCGTGGCGATCTGGATGCCTGTCTGCGCTATGGCGAGCAGCTGCAGGCCCTGCGCTGGCTGGGGGACCGGGCCCCCGGAGCCCAGGGCGAATGCCGGCGCCGCAGGGCCGCCCAGCTCTGGGACCAGCAGCAGTGGGCCGCAGCGCTGCAGCTGCAGCTGCAGCTGGTGAATTCGGAGGCGGGCCAGCCCGATGACCGCCGCCAGCTCGACAGCTGGCAGAACGATCTCAAGCAGCAGGCTCTGGAACTCTTCCAGGCTGGCGATCTGGAGGGCAGTCTGGCCCGGCTGGAACCGATGGGCGAGCACCACCGCGCCGACCGCTCCGCCCTGGGCGACCAGCTGCGCCAGATCTGGGAGCGCAACCGCCAGAGCCTGGAACGGGCCCGCCGCCTGGCGGAGGAACAGCGCTGGTGGGAAGCCCTCGACGCCGTCAACCGGCTTGACCATCCCTGGTGGCAGCAGCAGGGAGAAACGGTGCGGGCGCAGGTGCAGCGCGGCATCAACCGCCTGAGCGGAGAGGAGAGGCAGCGCGACGGTCACGGGGCATTGCCCCATGGGGTTCCCATCGAGCGCCTCGACGCCGAGGTGAGCAGGCTCATCGCCCAGGGGATGGACGACTGGGAGGCCTTCAACAAAGCCTGTCAGGCCCTGGGAGGCCGGGTGGTGCAGATGGGCCCGGAATCGGCCTGCCAGCGCTGACCCCACCGCGTGACAGGATTGGCCGCGGGAATCCAAGCGGTGCCATGCAGCCAGGAGATCAGGTGAAGGTCTGCCGGAGCGTTGTGGTGTACCACCATCCCAAGCACCGCGGCGAGGCGTTCGACATGCAGGGAGAACAGGGCGAGGTGGTGTCCGTTCTCAACGACTGGAAAGGCCGGATGATCAGCCCCACACTTCCGGTGATCGTGGCCTTCGGCAAGTTCAGGGCCCATTTCCGGGCCGATGAACTCGAGCCGGCCTGAAGATCCTGCACTCAGGGTCGCAGCAGGTAGACCCCTTCCTCACCATCGACAGCCATCAGGCAGAGCTGAATGGTCTCCTGCCGCCGGGTCGGCACGATGCGACCGCAGAAATCCGGCTGGATGGGCAACTCCCGGTGTCCCCGGTCCACCATCACCAGCAGGCTCACCCGGCGGGGGCGACCCCAGGCCTGCAGCGCATCCAGCGCCGCCCTCACCGTGCGGCCGGTGAAGATCACGTCGTCCACGAGAACCACGTGGCGGCCATCGAGGTCCGTCGGCAGATCGGTGGCCTGCACGAGCCGTGTGCCGATGCGTTCCAGGTCATCGCGGTGGAACGTGGGATCGAGGCTGCCCTGCTCCACGGGGTGGCCGCAGCGCTCGGCGAGGTGCACGCCCAGCACCTCGGCCAGAGCCACCCCGCGGGTGGGGATGCCGAGCAGCACCAGGCTGCGGCTGTCCCCGGCCTCCTCGAGCACCTGGGTGGCGAGCCGGTCGAGCGTGCGTTCCAGTTCAGCGCCGGAGAGGATCTCGAGGCGCTCCATGACGCCATCGCGGCTGGAGCCAGCCTAGGGGGCGAGCGTGTGCTCAAAGCCTGACCTGAACGACAGGCCGCAAAGGAGCCTCAACAGGCGGGCTGTAGGTTTGGTTACTGAAGGCGGTCGCCTTGCGTCGAGAGGTGAATCGGGTGAAAGCAGTCCGGTGAATTCGACAGTCCGGTGAATTCGAGTCCGTTCCAGATGCCAGGTTCCCCCGCCCATCCGCAGGCTGACCCTTCCACCACCGGCAAGAACAACAGCCGGGAAGTCGATCCCGGGCCGGATGCGCCGGTCGCAAGTTCACGCTCAGGAACCACCCCGGTTTCACCGGTGGTGCTGACGATTCTGGACGGCTGGGGCTTCCGCCCCGGAGACGATCACAACGCCATCCGGGCCGCAGACACCCCTGTGATGGATGCCCTCTGGCACGCCTATCCCCACACGCTGATCGAAGCCAGCGGCGCTGCAGTGGGTCTGCCCGATGACCAGATGGGCAATTCGGAGGTGGGGCATCTCACCATCGGCAGCGGCCGCATCATCCGCCAGGAACTGGTGCGCATCAGCCAGGCGGTGCGTGATGGATCCCTGGCCGCCAATCCCGCCCTCAATGCCCTCGGCGATCGGCTGATCGCCGAGGGCGGCACCCTGCACCTCATCGGCCTGTGCTCCGACGGCGGAGTCCACAGCCACATCGAACACCTCGGTGGGCTGCTGCGCTGGGCCGCCGCTCGCGGTCTCCGCGATGTGAGTGTGCATGCGCTCACCGATGGACGCGACACCGCCCCCAACAGCGCCCAGAGCTTCATCGCCCGGGTGGAGCAGCAGATCGAGGACGCCGGCGTCGGCCGCATCGCCACCGTCTGCGGCCGCTACTGGGCCATGGACCGGGACAGCCGCTGGGAGCGCACCGAAAAGGCCTACCGGTTGCTCACCGAGGCCGGCCCGGTTTCCCCCCTCAGCGCAGCCCAGGCCATTGAGGCCTCCTACGCGGAGGACATCAGCGATGAGTTCCTCGAACCACTGCGTCTCACCGACGGGGTGGTGAAGGCCAGCGATGGCCTGGTGTGCTTCAACTTCCGCCCGGATCGCGTGCGGCAGTTGATGCGGGCTCTGGTGATGCCCGACTTCGCCTGTTTCCCGCGCACCTTGATCGCCGACCTCGATGTGGTGACCTTCACCCAGTACGAAAAGGGTCTGCCCGTGGCCGTGGCCTTCCCGCCCGAGTCCCTGGACGGGCTGCTGGGACAGGTGGTGTCGGAGGCGGGGCTGCGCCAGTTCCGCACGGCGGAAACCGAGAAATATCCCCATGTCACCTATTTCATGAACGGCGGCATCGAACAGGCCTTCCCGGGGGAAGATCGCCATCTGGTGCCCTCGCCCCGGGTGGCCACCTACGACCAGGCTCCGGCCATGTCGGCCGAGCAACTCACCGACAGCTGCATCGCCGCCATCCGCAAGGGGATCTACTCGCTGGTGGTGATCAACTACGCCAATCCGGACATGGTGGGGCACACAGGCCGGATGGAGGCCACCACCGAAGCCATCGGCACCGTCGACCGCTGCGTGGGACGGCTGCTGGAGGCCACGAGCCGGATGGGCGGCAGCATGCTGATCACCGCCGATCACGGCAACGCCGAACTGATGCAAGGGCCTGACGGCCGCCCCTGGACGGCACACACCACCAATCCGGTGCCGGTGATCCTGGTGGAAGGAGAACAGCGCAAGCTGGTGGGTCACGGCAACGACATCCGCCTCCGCGACGAAGGAGGCCTGGCCGACATCGCCCCCACGCTCCTGGAACTGCTCGGTCTGCCCCAGCCAGACACGATGACGGGCCGCTCGCTCGTGGTTCCCGCGGCCGTGGCAGCGGCGACCACGCGCGTGCCCCAGACCCTAGGCGTCTAGCCTGCCGGCAGAACCGCAACGGCGCCCATGCTCACCACCGTGATCACCTGGGTGTGGTTCGCCTCGGCGCTGCTGCTGATCATCACCGTCCTGCTCCACAGCCCCAAGGGTGACGGCATGGGCGGGCTGGCCGCCAGCGGTGGCTCGATGTTCACCAGTGCCCGCAGCGCTGAGCAGACCCTGAACCGCATCACCTGGACACTGCTGCTGGTGTTCCTTGCCCTGGCCGTGGTGCTCAGCGCGGGCTGGCTGGGCTGAGGCCTGTGCCGATCACCCGTCGAATCCTGCTTGCCGCGCTCACTCTGGGCGCCGCAGGCCCCACACTGGCGGCCTTGCTGGGCCGCGCCCGACCGGCTGACGCCGCCAGCCCGGCCGCCGATCCGGCCTGGCGTCTCAGTGACCGTCAATGGCGAGAGCGGCTCAGCCCCGAGAGCTACGCAGTGCTCCGGCGGGAAGGCACCGAGCCCCCCTTCTCCAGTCCCCTCAACCGGGAGAAACGGCCGGGCACCTACCTCTGCGCCGGCTGCAGGCTGCCCCTGTTCAGCTCCAAGGCGAAGTACGAGAGCGGCACCGGCTGGCCCAGCTTCTTCGCTGCGCTGCCTGAGGCGATCGGCACCAAGCGCGATTTCAAGCTGATCGTGCCACGCACCGAATACCACTGCCGCCGCTGCGGCGGCCATCAGGGGCACGTCTTCAACGACGGTCCCCGCCCCACCGGCAAGCGCTACTGCAACAACGGCGTGGCACTCACGTTCCGGCCGGACTGACTGCGGCAGCTTTCGGGGCGGACGAGCGCATCAAAAGAAGAACGCATGAAAAAAGGAGGGCAATGGCCCTCCTTGGAGTGATGGTTTCTGGGTCTGGAGGCCTGGAACGGAACCAGGTCCTCCAGTGCTTCGATCAGTAGTCGAAGTCGCCACCCATGCCGCCGCCACCGGCGGGAGCTGCTTCCTTCTTCTCGGGCAGATCGGCCACGATGCACTCGGTGGTGAGCACCATGCCGGCGATCGAGGCAGCATTCTGCAGACCGGAGCGGGTCACCTTGGCGGGGTCGACGATGCCGGCGGCCAGCATGTCCACGTACTCGCCGGTGGCGGCGTTGTAGCCCTCGTTGAAGGACTTGTTCTTGACGTTCTCGGCCACGACCGAGCCGTTCACGCCGGCGTTCTCGGCGATGCGCTTGAGGGGCGCGGTGAGGGAGGACGCCACGATGGTGGCGCCGATCAGCTCCTCGCCGGAGAGGTTGGCGGCCGCCCACTCCTCGAGAGCCGGAGCCAGGTGGGCCAGGGTGGTGCCACCGCCGGGCACGATGCCCTCTTCAACCGCCGCCTTGGTGGCGTTGATGGCATCTTCCAGGCGCAGCTTCTTGTCCTTCATCTCGGTCTCGGTGGCGGCGCCAACCTTGACCACGGCCACACCACCGCTCAGCTTGGCCAGACGCTCCTGCAGCTTCTCCTTGTCGTAGGAGGAGTCGGTTTCGTCCATCTGCTTGCGGATCTGCTCGCAGCGGGCCTTCACCGCCACTTCGTTGCCCTCGGCCACGATGGTGGTGGTGTCCTTGTTGATGGTGATGCGGCGGGCGGTGCCGAGCATCTCCAGCTTGGCGTTCTCCAGCTTGAGCCCGGCGTCCTCGGTGATCAGCTGACCGTTGGTGAGAACGGCGATGTCCTCGAGCATGGCCTTGCGGCGGTCACCGAAACCGGGAGCCTTCACAGCTGCCACGTTGAGCACGCCGCGCAGACGGTTCACCACCAGGGTGGCGAGAGCTTCCTTCTCGATGTCCTCGGCGATGATCAGCAGCGGCTTGCCGGTGCGGGCGATCTGCTCGAGCACGGGCACCAGGTCCTGCACCAGACCGATCTTCTTGTCGGTAAGCAGGATGTAGGGATCCTCCAGCACCGCTTCCATGCGCTCGGTGTCGGTGGCGAAGTAGGGCGAGATGTAGCCCTTGTCGAAGCGCATGCCCTCGGTGACCTCCAGCTCGGTGGTCATCGACTTGCCTTCCTCGAGGGAGATCACGCCCTCCTTGCCGACCTTGTCCATGGCGTCGGCGATCATGCGACCCACCTCTTCGTCGTTGCCGGCGGAGATGGTGCCCACCTGGGCGATGGCGTTGCTGTCGCTGATCGGAGTGGCATGCTCCTCGATCTTCTTGACCAGGAAGTCAGCGGCCTTGTCGATGCCCTTCTTGAGGGTGATGGCGTTGGCACCGGCAGCCACATTGCGCAGGCCGGCCTTCACCATCGCGTGGGCCAGCACCGTGGCGGTGGTGGTACCATCACCGGCGGCGTCGTTGGTCTTGGAGGCGGCCTGACGGATCAGGGCCACACCGGTGTTCTCGATGTGGTCCTCCAGCTCGATCTCCTTGGCGATGGTGACGCCGTCGTTGATGATCTGAGGAGCGCCGAACTTCTTCTCGAGAACCACATTGCGACCCTTGGGGCCCAGGGTCACGGCGACAGACTCGGCGAGGATGTCGATGCCCCTTTCAAGGGCGCGACGGGCCTGCTCGTTATAGATAATGCGCTTGGCCATGGAAGGCAGAAAACAGTGGGGTAGACGTTGGGATGTGGATTGCGATCAGTTGACGACAGCCAGGATGTCCTTCTCGGACAGCAGCACGTACTCATCAGCGCCGAGCTTGATGTCGGTGCCGGCGTACTTGCTGTAGAGCACCTGGTCGCCCACGCTCACCTCGGGAGCCTGGCGGGTGCCGTCTTCGTTGCGCTTGCCGGGGCCCACCTGCACCACCTCGCCCACCTGGGGCTTCTCCTTGGCGGTGTCGGGCAGCAGGATGCCGCCGGCAGTCTTCTCTTCAGACTCGGAGACCTTGATGAAAATGCGATCTCCAAGGGGTTTGACAGTGGAAACGCTGAGGGAAACAGCAGCCATGGATCAATGCGACAGCAACGACATGGCGTCACGGACGCCATTGCGGGGAGGGGAGCCGCTCTGCGGGCCGGAGCCCACGGAGCTGGCACTCCTCCACCACGAGTGCCAACCTATGCCGGAAGGGCCTTAAGGCACCAGCGCTGCGCTGTGCGGGTGACCGAACCACACCGGCCGGAGGACCTGCCCGGGGGAAGGGCGGCCAGGCCGGACGCAGGGGCCCGGTGGTAAGGTTGCGCCGCTTATCAGGGTCGAGACAGCGTTCTGTCGCCATCTCCCCGCTCGGCATCCACCACCTCTCCTTGTTCTATGGCTGCGACTGCCACCGGCACCACAACGGGCACCAAAGGCATCATCCGACAGGTGATCGGGCCGGTGCTCGACGTTGAGTTTCCTGCCGGCAAGCTGCCCATGATCTACAACGCCCTCCGGATCGAGGGCAGAAATCCCGCCGGACAGGACGTCGCCCTGACCGCCGAGGTCCAGCAGCTGCTGGGAGACCATCGGGTGCGCGCCGTGGCCATGAGCAGCACCGATGGCCTGGTGCGCGGCATGGAAGCCCTCGACACCGGTGCCCCGATCATGGTGCCGGTCGGTGAAGCCACCCTGGGAAGGATCTTCAATGTCCTGGGTGAACCCGTGGATGAGCAGGGTCCGGTGAACGCCACCGCCACAGCCCCGATCCACCGGGAGGCCCCCAAGCTCACCGAACTCGAGACCAAGCCCAAGGTGTTCGAGACCGGCATCAAGGTGATCGACCTGCTCGCTCCCTACCGCCAGGGCGGCAAGGTCGGCCTGTTCGGCGGCGCCGGCGTGGGCAAGACCGTGCTGATCCAGGAGCTGATCAACAACATCGCCAAGGAGCACGGCGGTGTCTCCGTGTTCGGTGGCGTGGGCGAGCGCACCCGCGAGGGCAACGACCTCTACGAGGAGTTCAAGGATTCGGGCGTGATCAATTCCGACGACCTCTCCAAGTCGAAGGTGGCGCTCTGCTACGGCCAGATGAACGAGCCCCCCGGGGCCCGCATGCGCGTGGGTCTCTCGGCCCTCACCATGGCCGAGCACTTCCGCGATGTGAACAAACAGGACGTGCTGCTGTTCATCGACAACATCTTCCGCTTCGTGCAGGCCGGTTCCGAGGTGAGCGCCCTGCTGGGGCGGATGCCTTCGGCTGTGGGCTACCAGCCCACCCTCGGCACCGACATGGGCGAACTGCAGGAGCGCATCACCTCCACCCTCGAGGGCTCAATCACCTCGATTCAGGCTGTCTACGTGCCGGCCGACGACCTCACGGACCCCGCACCTGCCACCACCTTCGCCCACCTGGACGCCACCACCGTGCTCAGCCGCGGCCTGGCCTCCAAGGGCATCTACCCGGCCGTGGATCCCCTGGATTCCACCAGCACCATGCTCCAGCCCAATGTGGTGGGTGACGAGCACTACCGCACGGCCCGTTCCGTGCAGAGCACCCTGCAGCGCTACAAGGAACTGCAGGACATCATCGCCATCCTCGGTCTCGATGAGCTCTCCGAGGACGACCGGCGGACCGTGGACCGCGCCCGCAAGATCGAGAAGTTCCTCTCCCAGCCCTTCTTCGTGGCTGAGGTGTTCACCGGCATGTCCGGCAAGTACGTGAAGCTGGAGGAAACCATCCGCGGCTTCAACATGATCCTTGCCGGCGAGCTGGATGATCTCCCCGAGGCGGCCTTCTACCTGGTGGGCAACATCGACGAGGTGAAGGCCAAAGCCGAGAAGATCCTCGCCGATTCCAAGGGTTGAACCCCTTGCGGTTGTCCTGAGGAACCCCATCCATGACTCTCACCCTTCGCGTTCTGGCACCCGATCAGAGCGTCTTCGATGGCAGCGCCGACGAGGTGATCCTGCCCTGCACCACCGGCCAGGTGGGCATCCTTCCCGGTCACATCAGCCTGCTTACCGCCCTCGAGACCGGAGTCATGCGTCTCCGTGACGGTGGCGAGTGGAGGACGATCGCCCTGCTCGGAGGCTTTGCAGAGGTGGAGGCCGACGAGGTCACCGTGCTCGTCAACGGTGCCGAACTGGGCAGCAGCATCGACGGGGCTGCGGCGGAGGCGGCTTTCGAGGCGGCCCGACAGTCTGCCGAGACCTACGAAGGCCAGCCCCCCAGCACCGAGAAGATCAAGGCCGGCCAGGCCCTGGCCCGGGCTAGGGCCTGGCTCCAGGCCAGCAAGGCAAGCTGAACCAAGGCAAAACCTGAACCATCACCCACATCTTCAGCCGCTGCAGCCATCCTCCCAAGGGGTGGCTTTTTTGTCGCGGTCTCCCTTGGCAGTCCCCACATGCAGAGGCGCCCCACACGTGCTGAGGCCATGAAAAAAGCGCCCGTCAGGGCGCTGCTCCGCAGACCGGCAGCCAAGCGCTCAGGCGGTGCCGCAGAAGGTGACATCCGGGAAGCGGACCTTGGCGTCATCGAGCGACTTGCCCTTGCCCTCCTCCTGCCAGTAGTTGATCACTTCAGTGGCTTTGTTGAGGATTTCAACGCGCTCGTTGTCGGTGATCCAGCTCTTGGCCTCGAGTTCAGACTTCAGGGTTTCCCAGGCGTCCTCCCGGGGCCAGAAGAAATAGGCGGTGAGGGGGCTGGGGCCTCCGCCCACGATCTGATCGACAGCAAGGGCCACGTTGTCCGGCAGCCAGAGGATCTTGAGCAGGAAACGGCCTTCGTCCGCCTTGGGGGTGTAGCCCGAGGGGACACCATCGGCATCGATGGTGGCGCTGGCCAGGGCCGCGCTGCCACCCCGCATCACCGGACGCTCCTCGGCTGCACTCTCCAGGGTGGCGGCTTCGGCGGCGAGAGGCTCGTCGGGCGCCTCGCTCACAGCAGCGCCGGCGGCGCTCTCGGTGGCTGTCATCGTGTCGGCGATCAGGACGGAAGGGAAGGGATTTAACCTACCAGCCGCCGTGTCACGGGCCCTGCAGCACGCTCCACGACCAGGCTCCGGGCCCCGGGCCGTCCTCCTGTTCGACATCGATGGGGTGATCCGCGACGTGGCCGGCAGCTACCGCAGGGCCCTGGCGGAAACGGTGCACCATTACAGCGGTTGGCGGCCCGAGCCGGCCTGCATCGACGCGCTCAAGGGGGAGGGGCGCTGGAACAACGACTGGGAAGCCAGCCTTGAGCTGCTGCGCCGCCACGGCCTCTCACCCCTGCCGGATTTCCAGTCCCTGGTGACGGTCTTCAGCGGCTTCTACTTCGGTGGCGACCCCGAGGGACATCCGGCGCAGTGGCAGGGGTTCATCGGCGACGAACCCCTGCTGGTGGACCGCGGCTGCTTCGACGAGCTGGACCGGGCGGGCATCGCCTGGGGGTTCGTGAGCGGGGCCGAGCCCGCCTCGGCCCGCTATGTGCTGGAGCGGCGTCTTGGGCTCCTTGATCCGCCCCTGGTGGCCATGGGGGATGCGCCCGACAAGCCCGACCCCACCGGACTGCTGCGTCTGGCCCGGTTTCTGGGCGGCGAGGACGTCGCGCAGGCGCCGGTGGTGGCCTACCTGGGCGACACCGTCGCCGATGTGCTCACCGTGCGCAACGCCCGCCGCATGTGTCCCGCTCGGCGGTTCCTCAGCCTCGCGGTGGCACCTCCCCACCTGCACGCCAGTCCGCAGGCGCGCAGCGGCTACGAGCAGGGACTGAAGAGGGCCGGCGCCGATGCGGTGCTGCCGGACACCGGCAGCGCGCTGGCCACCCTGGAGCAGCTGATCAGCGCTGCATCGCTGCCGGAGCCTTGAGAGCGGCGGCGGTGAGCACCTCGTGGCCGTGCTCATTGACGGCCACGTCGTCCTCGATGCGGATGCCGATGCCTTTCCAGCGCTCCCCGATGGAGGGCTGATCGTCGGGGACGGGCAGGCGGTCACTCACGTAGAGCCCCGGCTCCACCGTGAGAACCATGCCTGGCTCGAGCTTCACAGGATGCTCACCAAGGCGGTAGGCACCCACGTCATGCACGTCGAGGCCGAGCCAGTGGCCGGTGCGGTGCATGTAGAGGTGCCGGTACGCGCCACGCTCGATGATGCCCTCCACATCACCGCTGAGCAGACCGAGTTCCACCAGCCCCTCCACCAGCACACGCACGGCGGTGTCATGCACCCCCTCTGCCGTCTGTCCCGGTGCCACGGCGGCAACGGCCGCCTCCTGGGCGGCCAGAACCAGGTCGTACAGATCTCTCTGCTCGGGGGAGAAGCGCCCGTTCACGGGGAAGGTGCGGGTGATGTCGCCGTTGTAGTAGTCCTGCAGCGAGCAACCGGCATCAATGAGCACCAGATCGCCGTCGCGCAGCGGGGCGTTGTTGGCGGTGTAATGGAGCACGCAGGCATTGTCACCTCCAGCCACGATCGAGCCGTAGGCAGGCCCTCGAGCCCCCCGCTCCAGAAAGTGCTGTTCGATCACCGCCTGCACCTGACGCTCGTTCAGGCCCGGCCGTGCCACCTCCCGGGCGAGTTCATGGGCTTCGGCGGAGATGCGGCAGGCCTCACGCATCCGCTCCAGCTCCTCAGGCTGCTTGCACAGCCGCAGCTCATGCAGCATCGGGCAGGGGGCCACCAGTCCCAGAGCGGCGGTACCGCTGCGGGGGGCACGGTCCAGCTGCCGCGCCCAGGCGGAGAGCACCAGGGGTTCCACCTTGGGATGCCGGCCGATCCGGAAGGCGATGCCCTCGGCGCCGCTGAGGTAGTCGGCCAGACGCTCGGACAGCTCACTGAGGGGATGGGCGATGTCCGCGCCGAAGCGCTCCACGGCCCCTTCCGTGCCCCAGCGGAAACCGGTCCACACCTCAGCACCGGGGTCCCGGGGCTGCACGAACAGCACGAAGCGTTCGCCGGGGGGCCGGTGGGGCAGCAGCAGAGCCACGGCATCGGGTTCATCGAAGCCGGTGAGGTACCAGAAATCGCTGTTCTGGCGGAACGGATACTCGGTGTCGGCGTGGTGTGTCACCAGTGGACCCGCGGGAATCACCGCTGCCACACTCCCGAGCCGCTGCAGGAAACGGTCGCGGCGCTGGGCATAGATCTGGGTACTGATCAACGGAACGCGAATCCCCTGCCGCAGCGCAACTGGTGTCCAGTCTGGAGCAATCCTCGCCACGACCGATTTAATGGGTGCATGGCCCAGGGCCCACCCAACCCATGAACGACCTGCTGGTCCTGGCCCTGCTGGTGCTGGTTGTGCTGGCCGGCTCGGCGCTCTGCTCCGGGGTGGAGGCGGCGCTGCTCACGGTGAACCCGGTGCGCATCCACGAACTGGCGCAGCGGCCGCGGCCGGTGAGAGGTGCTCTCCGGCTGGAGCGGCTGCGGCAACGGCTGGGCCGCACCCTGGCCGTTCTGGTGATCGCCAACAACGGCTTCAACATCTTCGGCAGCCTGATGCTGGGCGCCTTCGCCGCCCAGGTGTTTCAGCGGCGGGGCATCGAAGGCCTCGCCCTGCCGCTGTTCTCCGTTGGACTCACCGTGCTGGTGATGCTGGTGGGGGAAATCCTGCCCAAGGCCCTGGGCAGCCGCCTGGCGCTGCCGGTGGCCCTGGCCAGCGCCCCACTGCTGCACGTGGTGGTGCTGGTGATGCGACCACTGGTGCTGCTGCTGGAGCAGCTGCTGCCTGCGATCAGCGCCGAGAACGAGCTCAGCACCGACGAGAACGAGATCCGCCTGCTGGCGCGGCTGGGATCCCAGAAGGGGCAGATCGAGGCCGACGAGGCCGCCATGATCGCCAAGGTGTTCCAGCTCAACGACCTCACCGCCAGGGATCTGATGACACCGCGGGTGGCCGCTCCCACGCTCGCCGCCGCCGAACGCCTGGAAACCGCGAGATCGCAGCTGCTGGCCAACCACACCCCCTGGTGGGTGGTGCTGGGTGAGGAAGTCGACGAAGTCGTGGGGGTGGCCAGTCGCGAGCGCCTGCTCACAGCCCTGCTCCAGGGCCAGGGCGCCCAGACTCCGGCGGACCTCAGCGAACCGGTGGAGTATGTGCCGGAGATGATCCGGGCCGACCGGCTGCTCACCGGTTTCCGGCGCAACAGCGGCGGCGTGCGCGTGGTGGTGGATGAATTCGGCGGCTTCGTGGGCGTGATCGGCGCCGAAGCGGTGCTGGCCGTGCTGGCCGGCTGGTGGCGTCAGCCCCAGGCCGCCGATCAGGAGGCCGGCTGATGGATGGCATGCCTCCCCCGGCGGCCGAGCGCTGCAGACTGCTGCTGGGCCAGTGGCGCCGGGGGCTCGCCCTCAGCGGCCGTGAGGCCAGTCTGCTGGCGGGGTCCCTGGCAGTGCTGGACCGGCAGCTGGACCGGCTGGAGCGGCGACACCTGCGGGTGGCGGTGTTCGGCCGGGTGGGCGTGGGCAAGTCCAGCCTGCTCAATGCCCTGCTGGGGGAGCCGGCCTTCGCCACCGACGTGGCCCATGGCTGCACGCGCCGCCAGCAGTCGGCCGGCTGGCTCCAGAGCCTGGGCAGCCTGGAGCGGGTCGAGCTGGTGGACACGCCGGGAATCGATGAGATCGCCGCAGCCGGACGGGAACGGCTGGCCACCCGGGTGGCCCGTGGAGCCGATCTGGTGCTGATGGTGCTGGATGGCGACCTCACCCGGGTCGATGAGGACGCGATCGCGGCGCTGCTGAGCAGCGGCAAGCCGCTGCTGATGGTGCTGAACCGCAGCGACTGCTGGTCGGCCGAGGAATGCCGCCAGCTGAAGGCCAAGATCCGCGGGCGGCTGCGGGCCGCAGCGCTGGGAGGAGCTGTGGCGCTGGGAGGAGCCGTGGCACTGCCCCTGCTGGCGGTGGCGGCAGCTCCCCGCCAGGCCCGGCTGCGGGCCGATGGCCGTGTGCGCACCGACCCGGCGGCGCCGCAGGTTGAACCGCTGCAGCGCCACCTGCTGGCGCTGCTCGAGGAGCAGGGGGAGCTGCTGCTCGCCCTCAACAGCCTGCGGGCAGCCGAATCCTTCCAGCGGCAGCTGCACCAGGGCCGCCTGGGGCGCGGACGCCAGGCCGCCCAAGGTCTGATCGGCCGCTATGCGGCCCTGAAGGCTGCGGGCCTGGCCGCCAATCCCCTGCTGCTGCTGGATCTGGCCGGGAGCCTGGCCTGCGACGCGGCACTGGTGGGCCAGCTCTGCCAGCTCTACGGACTGCCGATGGACCAGGCTGCGGCCCGGGACCTGCTCGGCCAGCTCTCCCGCCACAACGCCCTGATCGGTGGGGCCCAGGTCGGCATCCAGCTGCTGCTGGGGGCCCTGCGACAGCTGCTGCTGCTGGCGGCGCCGCTCAGCGGTGGCCTCAGCCTGGCACCGGCGGCACCGGTGGCCCTGGCCCAGGCCGCCCTGGCGGTGCACACCACTCGCCGCAC
>JBATEO010000048.1:0-2198 GCA_049664045.1 Prochlorococcaceae cyanobacterium | reverse complement strand
CTGCTGGCCGGCACCGCCGCTCACCGGCTGGGCCTGGGCCGAGGCGGAGCGGCGCCGACCGGGCAGCGGCTTCAAGGCTGCCGTGGGCGCCTGGGAGGGGGGGTTCCTGGGCACTGGCGAACGGGAGGAGGAGGTGATGGCCTTCTGTTTCGGCAGCGGCACCACCACCCGCGAGCTGCTGAGCGGGGAGTGCTGTGCCGCCGCCCAGGAGCTGCTGGCTCCGCTCCTGGAGCAGCGCAGCGTCGAGAAGGCGGGAGGCCGGCGGACGTGAACCAACCGGTGCCGGCCGAGGCGTTGCCGGATTTCGACGCCAACAGCCTGCCCCTGCAGCCAGGAGTGCTGCTGCTGGAGGCCAGTGCCGGCACCGGCAAGACCTTCGCCCTGGCCCACCTGATGCTGCGGCTGGTGACCCGCCCCGCCGACCCCCTGGCCCTGGAGCGGCTGCTGGTGGTGACCTTCACCGAAGCGGCCGCGGCGGAGCTGCGGGACCGCATTGCCAAGCGCCTGCAGCAGGCCCTGGCGGCTCTGGAGGCCGAGGACCGGTGCGCCCCGGCAACGGACGCCCTGCTGGCGGAGTGGCTGGCGGAGCAGCCTGGCGACGGGCAGCGGCGGCAACGCCTGCGCGGGCTGCTGCTGCTGGCGCTGGAGGCCCTCGACCGCGCCGACATCACCACCATCCACGGCTTCTGCCGCCGCACCCTGCAGCGGCAGGCGCTGGAGGCGGGCCTGGGGCCCGCGCCGGAGCTTGAGAACGATGACGGCGAACGGGCCGCCGAAGTGATCCACGACCTCTGGCAGCAGCAGGTGCTGCGCCTGCCGGCGGGACTGCAGGCGGGCCTGGAGCGGCAGGGGATCACCCCGGCGCTGCTGGAGAGGCTGCTGCTGCGCCTCGATGGCGACCCGGCTCTGGAGCTGGACCCCCTGCCGGAGGAGCTCGGCGCAGAGGCGGGGCTGGCCGATCAGCTGCCGGCCCTGTGGGAGCAGCGCTGGCGGGCCTTCAAGGCGGCCTGGGCGGAGCGGGCCGAGGCCCTCCAGCAGGCCTTCCGCCAGGCCGCGGTCGACCTGCGCTCCCGTGGCGCCACCGACACCAAGCCCTACGCCGCCAGGCCCAACCGCGACCGGGTGGCAGAGATCAGCGCCTGGATCGGCGCCTGCGATGCCGCCGGTGCGGTGCCGAGCTACGCGGAGGTGCTGGAGCAGGCGCTGCTGAGCGATTACTTCCACCCGGCCCCGTTCACCAGGCTGGCCGCCGGCTTCGACGGGGAGGGGGTCACCCTGCCGGAGCGCCCCCTGCTGGAGGCGATCGCCGCGCTGGTGGACGGCCCTGCCGAACTGGTGCTCCTCCATGCGCTGCACCAGGGCCGCGCCGAGCTGACCCGGCGCCGGGGGGGCAGCGGCCGGATGAGCTTCGGCGACCTGCTGGCCGCCCTCGATCCCGGCCCCGCCGGTGACCGGCACCAGGCCCTGCTGGCGGCGGTGTCGGAGCGCTACGGGGTGGCCCTGATCGATGAGTTCCAGGACACGGATCCGATCCAGTGGCGCATCCTGGAGCGCTCCTTCGTGGCCCCCCTGGGCGAGCCCCCACGCCATCTGCTGGTGATGGTGGGGGATCCCAAGCAGGCCATCTACCGTTTCCGCGGCGGCGAGCTGGCCACCTACCGCCAGGCGCGCCAGCGGGGGGACGCCGTCTACAGCCTGCGCGAGAACCGCCGCTCCTCGGCGCCTCTGGTGGCGGCCCTCAATGCCCTGATGGCCCCCGGGCTGGAGCGCTCCCGGCTGCCCGTGCCCGCGGTGCTGGCCCGGGCCGAAAAGGGCGAGTTGCCGCTCGAACCCGGTGAATCGCCGCTGCAGCTGCTGCCGCTGGGCGACGACGAGCAGATCCCCGTCCAGGTGGCCGGGCTCTGCCTGCAGCTGCTGCAGCGGGGGCTGCAGCTGCGCAGCCCAGGGGCGGATGGGGAGGAGCGACAGCGGGCCCTGGGCCCCGCCGATCTGGGCCTGCTCGTGACCAGCCACCGCCAGGCCGAGCTGCTGCGCCGTGCCCTCGAACAGCGGGGCCTGCCCAGCCGTCTGGTGAGCCGCGGCGATGTGCTGGCCAGCGAGGCCGCCGCCGCCCTGCAGCGGCTGCTGGATGCCCTGGCCGATCCGGGCCATGGCGGCCGGCAGCGGCTGCTGGCGGCCTCGCCGCTGCTGGGCTGGAG
>JBATEO010000047.1:0-2570 GCA_049664045.1 Prochlorococcaceae cyanobacterium | reverse complement strand
GTGCAGGGCCGCGAGCGGGTGACGGCCGAGCTGGTGCACGAGGCCCTGAGCCTGCACCGGGTGGACGGCCGCGGCCTCGACGCCCACGACCGCCGGCTGCTGACGCTGATGCTGGAGGGTTACGGCGGCGGGCCGGTGGGGCTCGAGACCCTGGCGGCGGGCCTGGGCGAGGACCCGGCCACCCTCGAGGCGGTGGTGGAGCCCTACCTGCTCCAGCAGGGGCTGCTGCAGCGCACCCCCCGCGGCCGCCTGCTCACGGCGGCAGGGCGGGCCCACCTGGAGCGCTCATGAGCCGGGCTGTGCTCCGCGGGCTGGCGCTGCTGCTGATGGCGCTGCTGGCCGTGGCCGCGCCGGTCTGCGCTGCCATCCCGGCGGGGCCGCCTCTGCAGGAGCTGTTCGAGCAGGCGCTGCAGGCCAGCCGCGACGGGCGCTTCGGCGAGGCCCTGCCCCTGTGGAATCAGGTGCTGGAGCTGGCGCCGGGGGATGCGGCGGCCTGGAGCAACCGCGGCAACGTGCAGCTGGCCCTGGGCGATGCCCAGGCGGCCATCGCCGACCAGACCCAGTCCCTGGAGCTGGAGCCCGGCAGCGCCGATCCGCACCTCAACCGCGGCACCGCCGAGGAGGCCCTCGGCCGCTGGGAGGCCGCCGAGGCCGACTACCGCTGGATCCTGGAGCGCGCCGCAGGCGACCCGCAGGACACCGCCGCCGGTGAGGTGCGCGCCTCGGCCCTCTACAACCTGGGCAACGTGCAGGGCTCGCGGGGCGACTGGGCCGCGGCCCGCGAGAGCTTCGCGGCGGCTGCCGACCTGCGGCCGGGCTTCGCCATGGCCCGTTCGAGTGCCGCTCTGGCCGCCTTCCAGCTCGGTGATCTGGAGGCCGCCGAGCGCAGCCTGCGGGCCCTTATCCGCCGCCATCCCCTGTTCGCCGACGCCCGCGCCGGCCTCACGGCGCTGCTCTGGCGGCGCGGCAGCCGCGGCGAGGCCGAGAGCAACTGGGTGTCGGCCTCCGGACTCGATCCCCGTTACCGGCAGCGAGAATGGCTGCTCGAAACCCGGCGCTGGCCACCGGAGCCGGTGGAGGCGCTGCAGCAGTTCCTGGCGCTCGCCTGATGCCTTCCCGCTGATGCCCCCACGCTGATGCCCCCAGCCGACGCCCAGTGACCTCCTCCCCCTTCCATCCTCAGCTTCTCCAGGGCGCAGCCACTGGATCTGCCCTGGGGTCTGCCCCTGGGCCCGCAGTTGCCGGGGCGGGCTGGCGGGAGCTGGGGCTGGAGGCCGAGCTGGCCGCGGCGCTGCCGGAGCTGATCCAGCTCCGCCGCCACCTGCACCGCCATCCGGAGCTGAGCGGCCACGAGCAGCAGACCGCCGCCCTGGTGGCCGGTGAGCTGCGCCGCTGGGGCTGGGAGGTGCGGGAGGGGGTGGGCCGCACCGGGGTGGTGGCCGAGCTGGGTCCCCGCCAGCGTCCCGATGGCACCCCCACGCCGCTGGTGGCCCTGCGGGTGGACATGGACGCCCTGCCGGTGGAGGAGCGCACCGGGCTCGACTACGCCTCGGCCGTGCAGGGGCTGATGCACGCCTGCGGCCACGACATGCACAGCGCCGTGGGGCTGGGGGTGGCGCGCCTGCTGGCGGCGGTGGCGGAGCGCCATCCCCACTGCCTCAGCGCCCGGGTGCGGCTGCTGTTCCAGCCCGCGGAGGAGACGGCGCAGGGGGCGGGCTGGATGAAGGCCGACGGCGCCACCGACGGCATCGACGCCCTGTTCGGGGTGCATGTGTTCCCCTCGATCGCCGCGGGCCACATCGGCGTGCGCTGCGGCAGCCTCACCGCCGCCGCGGGGGAGCTGGAGATCGAGGTGATCGGCGAGAGCGGCCACGGCGCCCGGCCCCACCAGAGCACCGACGCGATCTGGATCGCGGCCCGGGTGGTGAGCGGCCTGCAGGAGGCGATCAGCCGCCGGCTGGATGCCCTGCATCCGGTGGTGGTGAGCTTCGGGCGGATCGAGGGCGGCAAGGCCTTCAACGTGATCGCCGACCACGTGCGCCTGCTGGGCACGGTGCGCTGCCTGGATCTGGAGCTGCACGACCGGCTGCCGGTGTGGATCGAGGACACGGTGCAGGCGCTCTGCCGCGGCCACGGCGGCGAGGCCCGGGTGCGCTACCGGCGCATCTCGCCGCCGGTGCACAACGACCCTGAGCTCACCGCCCTGGTGGCCGAGGCGGGGGTGGAGCTGCTGGGGGCGGAGCGGGTGCAGTGGCTGGAGCAGCCGTCGCTGGGCGCGGAGGACTTCGCCGAGCTGCTCGACGGCATCCGCGGCACGATGTTCCGTCTCGGGGTGGCGGGGCCGGAGGGCTGCACGCCGCTGCACAGCAACACCTTCGCGCCCGACGAGGGCGCCCTGGAGGTGGGGGTGAAGGTGCTCAGCCTGAGCCTGCTGCGCTGGATGGAGCGGCAGCGGGCCGGCGCCGCCGCCATCGCGGCCTGAGCGTGGCGTTGAAGTCCGCCCGCCCCCGGCCGCTGCTCGATGACCTGCTGGTGCTCTCGGCGCCGCTGCTGATCCTGGTGGCCCTGGT
>JBATEO010000046.1:0-34838 GCA_049664045.1 Prochlorococcaceae cyanobacterium | reverse complement strand
GCTGAGCTGGGCGACGGCCTCGACGTCGTGGCCGCGGATGGGGAAGTCGGCCCCACTCGAGCGGCTCCGCCGCTGGGAGGAGCGGAACCCCATCTGCTCGAACAGATCGGAGAGGTCCACCTCCTGGTGAGGTTGGCCCTGCCAGAACCGGGTGTCCCACTCCGGGGGCGGACGGAACTCCTCGCCGGGACGATGGCGACCTAGGTCGTCATAGGCCTGACGCTTCTCCGGATCGGAGAGGGTCTGATAGGCCTCGCTGATCTCCTTGAAGCGCGCCTCGGCTCCCTCCTCCTTGGAGATGTCGGGGTGGTACTGGCGAGCCAGGCGCCGGTAGGCCTTCTTGATCTCCTCCTCGCTTGCGCCCCGCTCAATGCCGAGGCTCTCGTAGTAGTCCTTGAACTTCATCGAGGGGGCACACCACGTGGCCGCATGGTCATGGCGCCATCCTCACGCGAGCCGGGGGCGCGTACCGCGCCATCGACGGCATCTTGATCGGAGAGGTGAGGTTCCCCGATTTCGCGGCCATGACCAAGGCCGAGACCATTGAGTACTGCCGCCGCCACTACGGCGTGCTGCTGGACTTGGGTCTCACCAAGAGCGCCCTGGTGAGCGAGGCCGAGGCCCTGGCCGCGCGGCGGCTGCCAGATGCGCTGATGGACGACCTGATGACCTGAGGGGCGAAGGCCAGGCGAGGGGTACTGGGCGGCAATCCCTCGCCCTCCAGCTTCTCGGCCAGGGCCAGCACCGCGGCATGGAGCGGCGCCAGCTGCTCAAGCACAGCCTCGCGCTCGGGGGAACCGGGAACCTTCTGGCAGCTCCTGGCAATCAGCTCCTTCATCTGACGACGCAGGTCGACAAGTTGCTAATGGCGTTGATGGTTGGGTTTTATGTCGAGAGTCTTCTGGCAGCATCTCCAGCATTGACATGGCAAAGCGCTACAAGACTGCGGAACTGGGAGTCTGAAGTGGCTTCCCAAGTGACCCTGCACAGTCACATTCTCAACATGAAATCTGTGGCATTCCACCTTGATCGCAAGGTGGGTCATACGAACCATGCCAACCAATCAGAGTCCGGCCAAATGCATCAACAAAGCATCTACTCGATTTTGCGATACGAATAACTCTCTCTCCATAGACAACAAACATATCTTCAGTCGCGATAGCTGGCCTGGCATCTTGCCACTGATTGCTGCTTGGAAGGGCCTCCGGGTCAGTTGGCGGACCCCAAAGCTCTTTGTCCCTGATGAAGGCCTGTTCCAGAAGCGCAGCAAGCTTGCTGTGACCCATCTGGTTGGCCACATCTGCTGGGGTGCGTGCGTCGTGAGCTCGAGCATCGATGACAGCTCCTCGGCGGATGAGATCTTGGCAGGCATCTTCATTGCCAAAGTAGGCGGCTTGATGCAGAAAAGTCCAACGTGAACCTGGCTTTATGTAGCGGCTGCAGCGGTTGCCAAGTGCTGGTGCCTTGATCCAATCATGGAGAAGCTTGTGCCAGTGGCCTTGCTTGGCTTCTTCGTAAGCCTGGTCAACTAGCCATTGAAACTCATTCATTGCTGGCGGTGTCTGATGCAGTTACCACTGGCACAACTGAGCCTGGATGCCAAAGGAGGATAGCCTCAGTTGAGCTCGGCGGCCTTCCCAATGGCTTCACGAAGCTGTCGAAACTTCACTGGCTTGTTGTGGGGAGCCAGTGTCTTGAGTGATGCAAGCGTGATTGAATCCTGGCTTCGTTCTCGGTCATTGAGCACAGAAGTGGGAACCACATAAAAGCACCACTGGCTGAGGTCCATCGGATTGATGGTCGGTTTGTCCTTGTGGACCAGCAGTGCAAAGACGTAGACGTCTGCATGCCGCTTCGCAATTTTGTCGTAGTCGCCAGTGACGGAATTCCAGCCGATTGACCTTTTGTATGAAAAGCTGACCTTCGACAGCTCTTTCTGCCCCCAGCTCTGAATGTAGGCTGAAGACTTGACTTCTATCTTGATTCCCCTTGGATCGTCAATGTCATAGGCAGCCCACGCATCGCGCACACCATCAGTGGCGTCGACAGACTTTGCGACCAGATACTCGGCCAGAATGCCGCGCATGACATTGTTGACAACGTCAGAAACTCCCCACTGCCAGAACGACAGCAGGTCAAAGCCGAGGGGCTCCTCGCCATCAAGAAACGGCTCAGTTCCCAACCGTGGGACAGGCGTAATCGGGCCGAGATCCATGAGAAGA
The DNA here is from genome assembly GCA_049664045.1 of Prochlorococcaceae cyanobacterium. Taxonomy (GTDB): domain Bacteria; phylum Cyanobacteriota; class Cyanobacteriia; order PCC-6307; family Cyanobiaceae; genus NIES-981. The sequence continues at coordinate 32,616 of JBATEO010000046.1, read as the reverse complement.
ATGGTTTCAGAAAGGGGAAGGTCTATCCACCTTCAGAGCCGTCGAATCCTCCAGCACAATTCATGCGGTTGATTTGGAGATGCCATCCGGCACTCGGCGCTTCACAGGGTCGAGCTTGAGCGAGGCGGAGGCCTTGGGTGGTTACTCCTCGCCCTACAGCTCCTCGGCCAGCGCCAGCACTGCGGAATGGGCCGGCGCCCACTCCTCGAGCAAGGCATCACGCTCAGGAGAACCAGGCGCAGTCTGCCGGCCTTGGGCGTGGAGTTCGGCGAGCTGGCGGCGCAGTTCGGCCAGGCGCTCGTGGCGGGGGTCCATACCGGGCAGGGCAATCCCCTTCAGTATTGGTGCCCTGGCGGGGACTTTTCTGGTGACGCAGCTCGTCAGGACGCGTGTGTCACGTGGTGGCCTCCTGAGGTGGCATCCCACTCCCGCCGCCAAGAGGTGGTGCCGGCCTCCAGCAGGGCGACCAGGGAGGCCACCAGCTTCTCCTCGGGCGAGACCTTGGCAGCAGCAGCTCCCTGGGCTGACCGGGAGGAACGGGATGGTGAAGCAACAGCCACGGATGGACAAGCGCAGGACCGCAAGCGCAGGCGCGGCCAGCGGCAAGGGCCGGCCACAGCGCTGCGTGAACCCAGTGCCACCGGCGTCTCATCGCCAGTGGCGGGCAGGCTTGCGAAGCCCTTGCGCGGCCGCGCACGCTGAGGATCCCTGCGCGACGACTTATTGGGGCTTCAGGGGGAATCTGATCCCCCGACAGGCCAGTGCTCGTCGTGTTTCTGGGCCATAGGCTTCTGGGCACAGCAGACGAGGGCTCCCGGCGCCATGGAGCTGAAGTTCCGGGTCATCCAGTCGAACGACCGCGGACTGATCACGAGGCAGGGCGATCGCACGTATGCCCGACGCGGTCCTGCGAAAGGAGAGGAGGCCCTTGAACTACCGACCCTGTTCATCTGGGTCAGCGGCAAAGACCGCTATCTGGCCCGCTGCTGGACCCAGTGGACAGGCGAACGGCTTGGGGATGACTTCGTTTACGTCGTCAGCCGTTTTCGGGATGTGATTGATCTCCAGGGAGATACCCGATATCACCAGTGGTGCTCCAGGCAGCTCCGATCAGAACTCTGGACACTGGAGCGAGCAGCCCTGAACCTGGACGAGGTGAGCTGTCCGCCACCAGAGACTGTCCATGAAGTGGACAGACATAAATCAGCGATCTATCTGCACAGACGAAAACAGCGCCTGCACGAGCAAACACCGGAGTTGAGCAATGAAGAAGAGGAGCTGATCCAGCAGATTTACGACCATAGGGACAGGCTCAATCAAGCGGCGGGATTCATTCAGTACCACGTGGATCACATCATTCCTCTCGCAAAGGGTGGCCAGCATCACCCTGGCAACCTTCAGGTGATCACCGCCAACGAGAATGTCCGCAAAGGTGCCAAGGTGTGGTCCCTGATCGAGCAGGCAGGTGGTAGGTAGGCATGGCGACAAAATCCTGACTAAGGCTCATTAGAGACTTTCCATCAAGCCCTGGATCTGGCTCTGTTTGTCAGAGTATCTACTCTGGTCGTCAAGGATCATCTGCCAGCTTGGGTAGGGATAGTTCTGGAGCTTCCGCCAAGACTTCTTGACCCAAGTGCGTTCATTCGGGATGTCCATCTTGATGACTTCCCAGAAGGCGAGAACCATCCACCCCCACGACGCCGATTTCCAGGGGACCAGAGCCTCTTCAGCCTCCCAGAACTCGGGCGGGTGATGGATCAGCTTGCCATCGATCTCCCTGGCCGGGATCTTCAGGTGCAGGAGCTCATGGCGCAGAACGTGTTCAATCACGGGCTGAGGCACGTCAGGGCGGTTGAACAGTGAGTGGAAGAAGATATCCCCACCCGGCTTCCCATGCTCCCAGCGAACGCAAGCCAAGGTCTCCATCGTCTGCAGACTGAAAGAGATAGGACCAATAGAATCGAGCCCCATCTCCTTCTGGAGCTTAGCGAGTAGGGCCAAAACGTCAAATGACAGGAAGCTGATCTCGGGGTAGCCAATGGGCTTCTTGCGTGACAAAGCCATCACCAAGACCAGTGAGATGACCTGTCACGAATGCGCGCCATGGGGAAGTATCGCTAAGGTCCCGGTTCAGCGTGACGGAGGATCACAGAAGTCACCGAAGACGCGTTCATATTCCTCCGGCGAAAGCTCGCGTTCGAGCTCTTCTTTTAGCTTCTCATAAAGTGACCGATCTTGAAGGGCGACAGAACGCGCCATGGCCTTTGCCCCTTCCGCATGCTGCTCCGATAAATGCAGCTTGATTTTTCTTGTCAACTGCTTCAGGGAGCCGTGTCTGCCCAGTAGCGCACTGGAGACACCAACCCCGGCGATGATCTTGCCCACGGTGAATGGATTGATTCCCCACATCGAGGCTATCCGTTGAGAAATCGGGAAAACGAATCCGATTCTTTCGAACGGGCTGTAAACAGCTCAAACAGCGAGCGGATCAACTCCCGGTACATTGACTTTGTCTCCTCGTCTGCGGACTCACTCTTTGAGAGCTCGGTCAGGTTCTGAACAAGCGTCGTGAAGTTCTGGCTATTTATGTTCATGTCGGCGCAACGTGCCTCCAGCGCTGCCTTGAAGGCGCTCTCTTTGGCGCGCAAGGCATAGACCTCCTTGAAAGTGGACAGAATTGCTGGAAGGTTGTCGACAAGACCCTTGGCAAGAATCACGCTCGTATCAAGAGAAGCCGCAGGAGCAACTGGCAGGTCTTCAGGTGTGTTGGACATGGCTAATGAAGAGAAGGAACGGAATGACTACTTCTTATCGATGACAAGGTCAACGAGCTTTTTCACTCCCCAGGCTGAACCCACCGCGATGGCAGGAACAACAAGGACTGTGCCAGCAAGCATCCCGCCACCAATCAGGCCCCCAAGGGCAGCCAGGCCAGAGGTGATACCTGCAGCGCTGAGGCCAAATACACTCCCGGAACCAGCCACCGCAACAATCGGAACACCTGCTGCCGCAAGATTGCTTGCACATTCCTTGAGCATCGCCTTGAAGGCATCTGAATCAGAGGGGGTTGACTTCAGTTGCCACAGGTGGAACTGCACATCCTTGATGGCCATCACTTGATCTTTCGTGATGCCAAGCTGACTGCCAATCGTCTGAACGTATTCGAGTTCCTCGACCGAGATATATCCGTTGCTCAATGCAAGAAGGAAAAGATCGGCGATCAGGGTGAAGCGTAGGTCGCTGTCATCGAGGGCATGGAGCGATGCAAGGACCTCTGACCTGTGGTCCTCCTTAAAGTGAAAGACGGCGGCATAGACCTTGGCTTTGCCTTCGTCGGAGATTTCAAAGGCCTTAAGCTGCTCATCCAGATGCTGTCTCTCTTGCTCGTCGAACTTGCTGTCAACGTTGCTGAGTTCTGCAATGATTGAAAGGTAGGCAACACGCTCGGCCTCTGAATAGGCAAGCAGCGGATGGGTGATTGGATCAGTCATGGGAGGCGTGGTTCAGATCTTGAGTGGGAGGAGTGGTCTTGTAGGCGTTGCGGATGGCCTTCATGGCCTGCTCTTGGGTGATGGGGTGTCCGTGAACAAAGCCAAGAGCACCCAGTAAGCCTGTTCTTGCTCTGCCGACTTCCTGGATGGAGTCAACAAGGTTGTATTCACTGGTTCTGATGCCAAATTCACCAAGGAACCACAGCAACCCATACAGCTCCTCGTCGGAGAGATTGGCTGCCCAGCGGGTGTATGTGCCGAGGCTCAGGCGTCTTCGATCGAGAACAAGCGGTTCAGGGTTTTCCATGCTGCGTTGGGGCTGTTCGGTCACGTAGATTGAGATGGAGGATCAGTAGACCTGAGGGTTATCCAGCTTCAGTGCTGCTGCGTTCTCCAGCACGATGCGGGCGGTCTGGTCGTCGATGCCGTTGGGGGCTTTGACATGCACTTCCACTGACAAGTTCACTTTGGCGCCGGGGAGTGCCTGCAGGTGACTCATCACCTCCTCCAGGAACTGGCCCATTTGCAGACCCGCTCGCACAGGGTCGAGCTTCAGGGAGCCGGTGAAGGTGGTGCGCTGTGGCGGTGCCTGCGGGGGTGGTGGATTGACGCCCGTGCCAGGCCGGCCTGTGCCTTCGGCGGTGTTGGTGTTGGTCGAGCCTGTGTCCGTTCCGGTCGCTGTGCCAGTCCCAAGGCCAGGACCAGTTCTGCTACCACTGGCGGTTGCTGTACCAGGTGGAGGATCGACGGGCTTCGCCCGCTGCTCCGCCTCGATCTGTGCCTGGGCCACCTCATCTTTGACGATCAGCATCCGCATGGTGGCGGCGCTCTGGAACTGCCCTTGAGGCTTGAGGCCGAGGTAGCGGCCGCTGGCCTCATCGAAGCCATCGGCTAGATGGAAGGTGGCCTCGCCCTGCAGGGAGGCCTGGGGATTGGTGAGGCCGTTGAGGATCACGGCATCGCTGCTCAGCCGGGGCAGGTAGAGGTACTTGTGGCACCAAGTCACCAGCTCCTGCACGCTGATCGAATCATGGTTCGGCCAGAGGAAGTTGTCGAGGTTGCGGCGGATGCGGCTGGCACCGATCTCCACGTAAAGGGCCTCCTCTTCCTTGCATTTTTTCGAGACCCGATCAGCGAGGCGCGGTTCCCCGCCGGTGAGACGGAACTCATCCCACGAAGGGCCCTGGTTGCCGGGCTGGGCCTGGTGGGGGAGCAGCAGATGACACCAGGTCTCCGGGATCCGGACGTCGATTGCATCGGTGGCGTCCTTGATGCGCTTGGCGGCCAGGTTCACTTGGCTGAGGGTGAGATCGAGCTCCTCACGGTTGTCAGAGATGCGCTGCCAAGCCTTCTGGGAGGCGAAAGCGTCAACCAGATCATCCAGGGCCCGCTCGTCGGCTGCGAGGAACACCAGGGTGTTGGCGTACTGGCGCGGACTGGAGCCGCGTGAGGCGAGCACCTCCTGGGCCCATGTGAGGGCGGCACTTTCGCCACCCTTTTTGTGGGGGTACTGGGAGGGCACCACCACCAGGCGGGTGGCCGGTTCATCGGGCACGGCCGCGCCATTGGGCGGTGTGAGGTGAAGCCCTGCGAATGCACCACGGTTCTTGCCTTCGCGGTCGAGCTTCTGGTTCAGCTCCACCAGCAGGCTGGCGCGGTCGTTGAGGTAGCTCTGCTTGTGTTCGTCGGCGGTGCGGTTGAGGTTGGGCTTGGTGTCAAGCCAGTAGCGGTCGCCGTCCTGGTTGAGGAAGCGGGCCTGATCACCGAGGCGCCTGAGGGCGTCGCCAAACACCGCCGGGGCCTCACCGGGCATGGCACAGGCGAGCTTGATGCGCTGGTCACCGATGCCGGGCTTGGCCGTACCGGAGCCCGGGGCGGTGCCCATGTAGATGCTGCGGGCTACGCGCTTGCAGGCGCTGAGGCGGCCCAGGTTGATGTTGTTGGCGTCGATGCGAACGGGAATCGCGCCTTCGCCATCGACGTCCTGGGAAATGATTGGCTCCCACTCGTTGGGCAGATAACGCAGGAGCTCGTTCTTGACCTCGTTGTCATCCAGCGGCATCGAGGAGGGCATGATCATCACGTCCTTGCTGCCGGATTCCCAAAGATCTTCGATGGTCTTGGCTAGCAGGCGCAGCACACCGCGGGTGCGCTGGAAGTTGGGCAGGGTGCTCCAGTCGTCGTAGAGGCGCTGGAACAGCTCCGGGTGGATGGGGTAGGAGGCCGTCAACTTGTCGCCGTAGTCCGCCTCGCGGGTTTCGGCGGGGAACTCGTTCTTGTTGAGCGCGTACATCTCCTTGAAGGAGCGCACCACGGCATCGCGGTGGGCGCCGGCCTGATCGGTGAGGATCGGCTCAAACAAGCGCCGGCGCACAATCTCGAAGCCTTCGTTTGGATTGGCAGGTCGCCATTCCGTCGCAACGCGTTGCAGCACATTGCGCAGACCCTCCAACGCCTTCTCGCCATTGGAACCCCCGATCTCGTTGGTGCTCTGGGGCACGGAGATCAGCAGCAGGGCATTGGGCACCTGCTTGGCGGCTTCTGTGAGCGCCTGCGCGAAGGAGATCTGGGAGTCATAGGTGCCGGCGGGGAGGTCGGCCTTGCCGAACAGGTTGCGGGCGTAGGCCACCCACTCGTCGATCAGCACCAGGCAGGGGGCGCTCTGGCGGAAGAGTTCGGCGAGGTCGCGGGCACCGGGGGAGATGCGCTCACGGTCGCTGTTGGCCACGATGGCGTAGCCCGCTGGACCACCCAGCTGGTAGGCCAGCTCACCCCAGAGGGTGTTCACCACGGTGCCGTCCGCCTTGGTAGTGGGTTCTGCCGCACTGAATGCCGTGCCCACCAGCACGGCGGTGTTGGCCTTGGGGACGGAGTTGATGCCCACCTCAGCGCAGACCTCTTCGAGGCCGGAGAGGAGGTTGAGGGGGGTGCCGGAGCAGAGGTGATAGAGCGCCAGCATCGAGTGCGTCTTGCCGCCGCCGAAGTTGGTCTGCAGTTCGATGACCGGGTCAGCGTCCTGCCCATTGAGGCGTCGCAGGGCGATGCGCAGCAGATCCTTGAGGCCACCGGTGATGTAGGTACGGCGGAAGAACTCCGCTGGATCGGTGTATTCCGAACTCCCCTTGCCCTGGCGCACCTGGTCGAGGTCGGCGGCGAACTCGGCCTGCTGGTAGCGACCGGTGATCACATCGGGGTGCGGGGTGATCACATCCCGCCAGGGCACTAGGCCGGCCTTGACCTGATTCTCGGTGGTGGTCTTGTAGCGCACCTTGTTGCGGGCGCGCTCGGTGAACACCACCTGCTGGAGCTCGGAGCGCAGGTCGCGGATGGCTTCCGCCTGGGGCACAGCGTTGATACTGCGGCAGAGGCGAACGGCGGTGTCGAGGTAGCGGTCGGTGTCGTCTGAGGTGATGGGATCGGAATGGGCCCACTTGTTGCGGGCCACCTTGAGTTCGCTCACATAGGCCCGATCTTCCTGACTGAGCAGCTGCTTGAAGACGCCTCCCCAATGCTCCATGAACAGGCCGAGCAGGACGTTGAGGTCCTGCAGGTTGACGCCGGGATCAAGGCGTTCCTGCCAGCCCGGACCGAGCTTGTCGTAGAGCTCACGGCTGATGTAAGGGAGCAGCCCATCGCGGACTTCGTTCAGCGCCTTGCCGATGCGCTCACTGTTGGAGAGGGCCATGGGACTGGGTGGGGGTTAGAGCAGCGAGGGCTGAACGGGACTGGCAGCGACGGCCGCCAGCTTTTCGAGCTCGGGCCAGGCGATGACGAGGCCGTTGTAAGCACGGGCTTCCTCTGCCTGCTTGGTCTTCTCGCAGTGGTTATAGAGGCGATAGGACAGAGCCCGGCAGTTGGCCGGCATGTCTCCGTGGCCGGCGATCTCCTTCAGCTGCGCCAACAGAGCTGCCGCGGCCTGTTCACCGGTTACCAGGCGCTTGATCAGCTGCTGGGTGGCTTCCCAGACGCAGAGTCGCTTGTCTTTGGTTGGATCCCAGTCTTCTGGCAGCTCTGAGCGCTGAAGCAGCTGAACCTTGCCGGCCACGGAGCGCAGGATGCCGGCCCTGGCTACACCATCCACCGACAGATTGCGGGCCTTGGCCAGGCCCTCAGCATCGCCGAAATCCCGCTCGGCATACCCGAAGCTCTCGAAGAAGGTGAGGGCAAAGCGGCTGTCGGCATCGAGATCACCTTCGTCCTGGGAGAGGTACTCATCAAGGGCAGAATTGATCTCGATCAGGGCCTCCCGCACGCTCATCAGGCTGTCGTTGGGATTGAGTACAGCCTTGGCGCTGCTGAAGATGGCCATGCCGGGGCCGATCGCCGCTTGGGCCACATCCACTGGAGCGATGTTGGCGCGCTCAAGCTCTTTCAGTGCCTGGGGCATCTCCTGGCGCAGTTGGCGGCGGAAGTCATTCCTCGAGAGTGTGAGGGCTGTCTCCAGGCGCCGCTGGCAGACCAGTACGACGCTAGTGGCGAGGGCGTTGGATTCCATCCCCCGCATTCGGTTGGCCAGCTCCGTTCGCATGGGCCAGGTTCCATCAAGGGCAAAGCCCGCTTTGATCACCGCAGCAAGGAAGGTTTCCCAGCCGGTGCTGGCCGTTCCAGCTGAAGACTTGGTTTCCGATTGCTTGAAGGCGTAGTAGATTGTGACAGGGAAGGCAGGATGCGATTGCTCGGCAATCCTCTGCATTGCAAGAGTCATGCCCTTCAGGAAAAAGTTCTCAGCAGCATCATTGCCGCCATGGCGGAAGGGCGTGGCCACGAGCTCCTCAGCCTTGGGAACAGTTAGAGTTGCCAATAGCTCCGGAAAGACTGTCTTTAGTGAGCGACGCAGCCAGACATAGAAGAAGTCCGAGAGGTCGGCGTAGCCGATGTTGTCGTAGTAGGGAGGATCGGTCGAGACAATTCGGAAGGGGATGGCCAGACTGGAAGCAGACGCTTGACAAACTGAGTCCCCGCATGCGGGGACTGAGGCTTTTTCAGGCAGTCCTTCAAGAGCTCGGGCAATATACTTGCATGTATCTGGAAGGTTCGCGGTTGTTTCTCCCAGCAGATTGCTCTCTCCAAAGTCCCAGCACATCGAAATTGCCTGGCGACTAAACAGGTGTCCTACTCTTTGGTTCTTATAGTCAGGCTGCCAAGCAGCAAGAGAAGTCGAATAGTCAGCGGTTTTGTCAACTGCGAAGCTGAGGTACATTCCTATCGCCTCCGAGTAGCCGGCGGCCCCAATTCCGTTTTCTCGCAAAGCCAGGCCGTCGTTGAGCAGCCCTGCGGCAACAGCATCGGCTTTCACTTGCTCCCGAGCTGCTTGCACCAAGTCCGCGAAGGCTGTGAGCGCCACTAGTTGGCGATCAGTAAAGAGATCGCTCCATTTCGACATACCGTAGTTGCCGACTCGAAAGCCAAGAGCCTGCTGGAAGAACTCCACATCGGGCTTCCAATCAGGTTGGGCATTCTTGGCAATGACATCCTGCTCATGTGAGGGATTTAGATAAACACGCTCTCTGATACCCTCGGCCACAATCGCCATCAACCGAGCACCCATGCGACCTGCCTGTGCTTCGGATTTGATGTGGCTTGGTTCGATCGCGTTCCCTGACATCAGGCAGCGGAAGTTGCCGCGGCTGAACTTTGTACCCTCTTTGGCGGCTTTGGGGTCCGTAGGCTTGCCCGCCTTTACCGTGAACCAATAGTCACCGTTTTCGATCACCGGCTCCACATAGGCCTCCTTGCCCGCCTTTGTGGAGAGCATGAAGGTGGAGGCCAAGGGCACCTCCACCTGCGCAAAAGCCGGGTTCGGGCTCTTCACCGTGCGGGCCCAGATCCACGCGATCACGGTGAGCTTCTTGCCCACGTAGGGGTTGAGGTCCGGCCGCTCCTTCGCCATCTCTGCCGTCACCTCCACCTTTGGGTAGAGGTGGCCGATGCGCTTCTCGGCCTCGTCGCGCATCCACTGGCCGTAGTAACGCACGTCGTCCGCCAGCCCTTGGGCGCCTTTCCACTGCCGCACATCAAGATCGCGCCGGCTGTCCGGATTCACTGGCGGCATGCCAGCGAACTTCGGCGGGATCTCGATCATCGCCTTGTTGATCAGCACCGCCACCGGGTTCAGATCACTGGCGTAGCTCTCCAGCCCCAAACGCTGCGCCTCTAGGGGAAGGGCACCACCACCAGCGAAGGGGTCGTGGAAGCCCGGAAGCTTCTCCGGGTTAAACAGCTCCGCGGCTTCTGGGTGGTCGACGTTGTCGGCACAGGCCCGGCGCCAGCTCCGGCGGATTTCGGCGCGGGCCCGCTCCAGCAACACTTCATTGGTGGTGTTCTCCCAGGTCACCAGTTCACTGATCAGGGCAAACAACCGCAGCCGCTCGTGCTCCTGGGCCTCTTCGGTGGGGAACTCCTCAGGTACCGCCGATGGGTCGTCCACCAGCTGGCAGAAGATCACCGCCCGCGCTGCCGCGAGCGGCCGCCGGGCCCACCACAGGTGCAAGGTGCTCGGATGCCCATGGCGGATGCTCTTCTCCCGCGCCGAGGCCGCATTGATCGCCTCCAGCGGGATGGCCACCTCGATCAGCTTTTTGCGGCGTTTGACGGGGTACTCGCTGGTCATGGGTCAATCATCTCCAAAGACTTCATCAAATGGATCAATATCCGTTGAGGCCATATGACTATCTAGGCTATTAGACTTACTAGCATCGTTATCTTCAGAATCGCATGGGAGGCTCCTTATCCTCGCTGCAGTCTCCTTGGCATCCGACCAGAAACGCTGTAGTTTCTCATAGCCGAGTTTCTCCCGTATCGCCGCATCTGGCTCTGCTTTCAGATATTCGATAGAAGTATTTAAGCTCTGCAACGCCTCGGCTTCTTCCTCGGGATTCATTCGAGAAAAGATATTGGCAAATGACTGCTTAGCTTCGTACTTATAAGAATAGGCCGAGAATATCCGTCCAATCTGCCTGGCGTCAAGGGAGTCTCTCTCTTGGTTAGAAAGGAAGGCATTTGCCAGTATTTGGTATTCCTGGATCTTTTCAAAGCTGGCTTCTGTCAAGTACTGTGATGGTTCCTGCCAGTGAAACATATAGAGATCACGGATTGACCTGGTAATCGCAACATAGAATATACGGCGCTCTTCTTCTGGTCCTGCCGAAATCTCATCTTCTACGCTCTCGCTAGGGGCGAATCCAACAGCGCCTGTGGCCCCCGCTTGTCTGTGAACGTCTGGCAGATATACAACTGGAAACTCAAGGCCTTTGGCCTTAAATACTGTATAGATTCTCAGCACATGGGACGGATCTTCTTCTTTTAGCCCATTATTCCAGTACTCGCTAAGCTCGTCAACTTCCTTCATTACCTCGGTTAAGGTGCGAGACCCTGCGAAGCTCTTTAAGCTCTCAATAATGGCAGCTCGCTGTAATCCAACCGTGGCATCAGGAGAGGCACTTATTATCTTCTCACGGATCTCAATCGTGCTTTCTAGCTTGGCAAGCATATCCTTTACTTGCAGCTCTTGTTCATTGTGCGCTGACTCGAAGAATCTCGCAAGAGCTAGTGCATTGGCATATCTATTGCTGTCGCGCTCTGCCGCATACTCCTGAAGCGACGCCGATAATGAGCCATGTGGATCAAGGGCCCTCTCGCCGATTGCTAAGAGATCAGGCTCAGTTCGAATAAATGTTTTTGCTCTATATGCCACCTGATTCAGGAGTGACCGGTACTCCCTTCGTTCGGGTGGCGTTGGTGATCGCATCTCGTAAATAAGGCGTTGCTCGAGACGGAACAAGAGAAGAAACGAGAGTACAAACTGGACTTCTTTCCTATCGAAGAAGAAGGATGCTCCTGGAATTCTGTATTTTATCTTGTTGAGAATTAGCTCTTTCTCAATCGGAAGCGATTGGTCGTACCTTCTGATCAGAATAACTTGGTCACCCAGTGGAGTCCCCGTTAATTCCTTTTCTTTTACGAGGGCAACCAGCCTTTTTGCTTGGTCTTCATTGCTCTCGCACTTAATAAGCTCAAGACTACCGCTGAAATCACCAGTAGGCTGCATCTTCTTTTCCGCCCTTACACTATTCTTGCTTATGCACTGAGCAGCTAAGATGACCTGTGGAGCGCATGACCTAAAATTCAGATCCAAGAAGTAGTGTTTCCAATCCTGAGACCTGATCTTGTCTCTGATAAAGGCTGGAGTTGCTCCACGCCATTCGTAAATAGTCTGATCATCATCGCCAATTACCATTAGGTTTCCTCGCTTCTCGTCGCACACTCTCACCAATGCATCTTGCGCTTTGTTGATATCTTGATACTCATCAACGATGATATGATCAAACCGTGTCGAGATGTCGGCTCGCATGACCTGGCTGCAATACACCGCCTCCAAAGCGTCAACAAGCATGTCGTCGTATCCACGAAATCTTCTCTCTAGCCTTTCTTCTTCATAGGCATCAATCAGTATTTCCAGCCACCGTGATCCTTCCGCAAAGCTCCTCCTTGAAGATATCACCTGTAGCTGTTCGGGGAGCTGCTCAAATCCGCGCTCGGTAAACTCAAGCGCTCCTTTCATCTTTCCAAGAAGATCAAAGAAGTCATCTTCGGATATGTCTTTGATGCTCGACTTGATGGAGTCGTCCTGAATATAGTCAGCAGAAAGGAGTCTCTTTTTGACATCTCTCAGCGTCTTTCCTTGCAGTGCCCTGTCGCCAATCTGCACTCTAGGCATAAAGTTGATCTTTCTGTTGGCCAGCGTAATTACCCTGCTCGCGAACTGATGTAGTGTCAGCGTGTAAACGTCGCTAGAGATCTCGAGCTCATCAAACTTAGATCGCATTTGGTCTCTCGCGAATCGACTAAATGTCGTCGCTACTATCCTGCCTGGCTGAACCCCTCTCTGCTGTGCAAGGCGTTTAACCCTCCATGCCATTGTTGTCGTCTTGCCCGACCCTGCAACGGCAAAAACAACTGCCCGCCCTTCGTCGTGTTCAATTACTTGTAGTTGCTGCTCTGTCGGTCTAGCCATGGTTCAGTGCGGGTCCTCCGCAACGGAAAGCAGATCGGGAAGGGAAAAGTTGGATCCGGTGGAGCCAAAGCCAGGGCGGCCCCAGTCGATCCCACTCACATACCGCGGTGGTGAGGCCCGATCGCCACTCACCGTGCTGATCGCCAGCCGGAACTTCTCAGGCTGGTTGTTGCCGCACTTCAGCTCGTTGTAGGTGAGGGTCAGCGAGTCAGCGCCCTCCACCCGGCCCTTCACCTCGATGAACACCATCGAACCATCGGGTCCCGCCGATTCGATGTCGTAGCCGATGCCGCGCTCAGCGCTCTTGTCCACTGGGGTTCGACCCAGAGCGTGCTCGGCTGTAAATACCGCCTCCATCGCCAGCAGCTCCACCCGCCTGCGGGCTTCGGCATCGACGCTGGCATTGGGGGTTTCTCCCCGGATCTGACACATCAGGCCCGCCGGCACGATCAGGGCACCACCCTTGATCAACGGCACCCGGGCGCTGATCTGGGCTTCCGCATCGAGGCCCGCCATGCGCTTGCCCAGGCGGTTCACCAGCAGCTCCGCCCGCTCCTTGGCCACCTGGGCCGGCAGCCGGGTTTTCTTGCCGGCGGAATCCTTGTGCTTGAGCTCCTCGTACTGGCGACTCCAGTGGTTGATCTGCCGCTGCATGCGGGCCTGGATCTCCTGGCGTGCCTTCTCGATTCGCCCCAGCCGCTCTCGCTTGATCTCTTCGAGGTGCTCCGGCACCAGGGTCTGCATGGCGTGAGCCAGCACCAGCTGATCCCAGTCCTGGTTCAGCCAGCCATCGGCCAGCAACGGCTGGATCAACTCCCGCTCGCCGTCGTGCAGGGGCCGGTAATCGAGATAGGGCGCTGAGCCGGCAGGTTTGGCACCGCCAGAGCGAGAGATCTCCAGGAACTGCAGCCGGTTGGAGATCAACTGCTGCTGCCCCTGACGGTTCTTGCGGCCGTCCTGCAGCCCGTGCTCGAGGCAGACCAGCAGCCGCGGCTCAGCGCCCGGGTCGTTGTCGTCGATCAGCACCGCCCCCTGGCCCAGCACCTCGCCATGGCGTTCCCAGATCAACGAGATGCAGGCCTCCAGCAGGGGATGGCCTGGGCTCACCAGCTCAGCTCTCGGGCTCTGGCCCACGTGCTCCTTCTCGAAGCAGATGCGCTCGTAGCGCGGCTGCACCGGCACCCCCATTCCGATCTGCTGGTCGCGATCGAGCAGCTGGGGTGACACGTACGTGATCTCGTAGCGGCCTTCCTCCCGGGGGAAGGCCTTGCCGCCCAGCCGCCGAAACGCCTCCAGGAAAAAGTCGTGAACGTAGTGGGGGTGGATGCGGCGGGCCATCGCCCGCTCCATCTGCTGCTTGAGATTGAGCACCTTGCTGGTGTCCATGCCCTGCTTCACCAGGGCGCGGCGCTCCAGCAGCTCCAGCAGGTGATCGGAGTTCACCGCCTCATCGATCTCCTGCATCCGCGCCTTCACGGCCGGATCGGCGTTGTAGCGCACTGCATCCATCAGCAGTTCCCGCAGCGAGCGGCCGGTGAACAGCTGGCCGAGCACGTCGAACACCTTGTCGCCCAGGGCCTTGCGGGCGTTGTCGAGCTTCTCCAGCAGCTGGATGTACACCTCGCCTTCGCGGGTGTCCTGGGCCAGCAGGTTCCACAGGTGGCAGACCTCCTGTTGTCCGATCCGGTGGATGCGCCCGAAGCGCTGCTCCAGCCGGTTGGGGTTCCAGGGCAGGTCGTAATTCACCATCAGGTGCGCCCGCTGCAGGTTCACGCCTTCCCCGGCGGCGTCGTTGGCGAGTAGCACCACCACCTGGGGATCGTTCATGAAGGCATGCACCACCTGGCGCCGCCGATCCCTGGGCACACCACCGTGGATCTCCACCACCGCTTCGTCGCGGCCGAGGCGGTTGCGGATCTTGCGGGCCAGGTCGGTGAGCGTGTCCTTGAACTCGGTGAACAGCACCAGCTTTCGCCGCCCGCCGTTCTCATCCACCATCAGCGGGTCATCAAGAATCCGATCGAGCTGCTGCCACTTGGCATCGGTGCCGGCGTTCACCACCTTCTTGCTGAGCACCTCCAGCTCCTTGAGGGTCTGGATCTCGAACTCAAGCTCCGCCAGGGTCTGGGCCGAGGTGGCGTTGTCGATGAAAGCGTTCTCGGTTTCCTCGATCTCCGCCGCCGTGTCCTCCTCATAGAGGTTCTCGATCTCCTCAAGATCCAGCGCGGCCAGCTTGCGATCGAGCTGCAGTCGATCCCCCACCTGCCGGCCCTGCAGCAGCAGGCGCTCCTCCTTCAGCCGGGCCTCCAGGCGCTCACGCCTGCGCTCGATCGAGCGGTGGATGGCAAACGGCGAGCTTGCCAGCCGCCGCTGCAGGGTCATCAACGCGAAACCCACATTCACCCGCCGCTTGCCGCCGCCTTCGGCGTTGGCGTTGCGGTCAGCCCGGTTCATCTCGTCGCGCACGTACTCGGTGACGCGCTCGTAGAGCACCTTCTCGCTGGGGCTTAGCTCGTACTGGGCGGTGTAGCTGCGCCGCTCAGGGAACAGCTTCTTGCCTTCAAAGGTGTAAAGGTCCTCCTTCACCAGCCGCCGCATCAGATCCGTTGGATCACTGCGGTGCACGGCGTCCTTCTCCTGCCCGGCAAAGCGGTCCTCATCCAGCAGGGCCATGAACAGCTGGAAGTCCTCCTCCTTGCCGTTGTGGGGCGTCGCCGTCATCAGCAGCAGGTTGCGGGCATGGTTGCCCACCCGCCTGCCCATCGCATACCGCTTGGTGGTCTTGAGTTCGGTGCCGAAGTAGTGGGCGCTCATGCGGTGCGATTCGTCGCACACCACCAGATCCCACTCGGGCGCCTGTTCCAGGCGGGTCTGCAACTCCTCGTCGCGGGAGAGCATGTCCATCCGGGCGATCAGCAGAGGCTTCTCGGCAAAGGGGTTGCCCAACCCCGTGGCGTTGATCAGGTCACGGGTGAGCAGCTCGAACTGCAGCTCGAACTTCTCCTTGAGCTCGTCCTGCCACTGTTCCGTGAGCGAGCCCGGCGCCACGATCAGGCAGCGCTCCAGCTCACCGCGAATCAGCAGCTCCTTGATCAGCAGGCCAGCCATGATTGTTTTGCCGGCGCCCGGGTCATCGGCCAGCAGATAACGCATTGGCTGCCGGGGCAGCATGTGCTCGTAGACCGCGCTGATCTGATGGGGCAGCGGGTCGATCGTGCTGCTGCTCACTGCCAAGTAAGGGTCAAACAGATAGGCCAGCCGGATTCGCTCGGCCTCGCTCACCAGACGGAACTTGTCACCGTCGCCCTCAAAGCTCCAACGGCGGCCGCTGGAGACCAGCTCCAACTCGGCTTCCTTTTCGCGGAACAGGATCTGGGAATGGAGGTTGCCCTGCCCGTCCCGGTACACCACCTGAGCGGCCTCGCCCATCATCTGGCTGCTGACGATCCTCACGGTCTCGCGGCCGACCAGGCCGGTCACCTGGGCGTCGGGCTTGAGGTCTTCCAGGCGGGTGGTCATGCTTTCAAACCCCGCTCAGCCCGACCTACAGCCCTTTGGTGGGGAGTGAAGCAAACCACGGGTGAAGACAACGGAGCACTGAGGCAGAGCGCCATTTGTGCAGTCTGCTTCCGTTCACAGCACCTTGGAGTCATCCCGGCGTCTCTGAAACGCAGATCAGCACTGGTTTCCATGCCGATCCTGCATCGTTTGCGCCTTGTCGACTTGCCCGCGCAGCAGCCGCAGGCACTGCCGCGCCGCCCGACTGTTCACGGCCCCCTGGGGCAGCAGCAGCCAGAGCTGCTCCAGCAGCGACGGCGGCTCCGCCAGGGGCACCAGCCCGTTGCTCTCCAGCCAGCTGTGCCCCAGCAGCTGGGGGGAGATCGGCATTGCCAGCTTGCGGTCCCGCGCGCGCTTCACCCAGGCGGCCGGCTCCTGACAGGCCGCCGGCTGTTGCTCCACCCCAAAGCCATGCCAGGCCATGGTCTGATGCAGCAGCGGTGTGGCCCCCTTGCGGGGCAACAGCACCCGTCGCGTCTGCGGATCGCTGGCCACCAGCTGCAGCTCCAGCTGCCCCAGCGGCAGGGCAGCCAGGTCTTCCCACTGGGGTTCCTGCCCGGTGAGCAGCAGCTTCGCGAGGGGGAACGAGCTCACGAGTGCCCCATCCAGCAGGCCGTGACGCACCAGCTCGGCCCAGTGCTCGGCGCTGCGGCAGCGGGGCGGTACCCGCTGGATGCCGGCCAGGGGCTGCAGCAGCGCCTGGTGCAGACCGTCGGTGCCGATGCGCAGCAGCCCCTCCATCAGCCGGTGCTCGCGGTAAGCGAGGCGCAGGTGGAAGAGGCAGCGGTTGTGGCCGTGGCGGCACACCGGCGAGCCCTGCTCCGGTACCAGCCGGAACTGCTGCTGCATCAGCTGCAGGCTGCGGCACACCGTGCTCTGGTGCATCGCCAGGGCCGCCCCGGCCTTGGCCTGGGAGCCGGCCAGCTCCAGGTAATCGAGGATGTGCAGATCCTCCAGCGGCGTGGGCGGGGCGTAGGCGTTGGCGCGGGCCACAGGCGGCGGCGGGACGGTGCTGAGGGCAGCGTCAGCGACCTGGCGAGCTGCGCTCTGGTTTTTCGTGCGAAAGAGTGAGGGGCTCAACCGCCTCTGCCGCCATGGCGCCGCTGCGCTGCCACTTGCTGATCGGCCAGCCCGCCAGCGGCAAGACCACCCTCGCCAAGGCCCTGGCGCCCCTGCTCAGCGGCCCCGGTGAGCCACCAGCGGTGGTGCTCTCCACCGATGCCATCCGCGCCGAAGTCTTCGGGGATGCGGCGGTGCAGGGGCCCTGGGTCGACATCCAGCAGCGGCTGCACCAGCGCATCGTTGACGCCGTGGCTGCCGGCGTTCCGGTGATCGTGGATGCCACCCACGCCCGCCGCGCCTGGCGGCTGGCGATCATCCAGGCCCTGGCGCTGCCGGCACCAGTGGAGTGGATCGGCTGGTGGCTCTACACAGACCTGCCCACCTCCCTGGAATGGAACGCCCGCCGGCAGCGGCCGGTGCCGGTGCCGGTGATCCAGGAGATGGCCGCCGCCCTGGCCGATCCGCACTTCGGGCCGTGCCGAGCGGAAGGCTTCGCGGCGATCTGCGCCGTGGTGCCCACCCACCACGACGATCTGGTGCCGGTGCTGCAGGCGGAGCTGGCCGGGCTGGAGCGCCGCATCCGTTCGGCGACCAACCGCGAGCGCAGGCTGCAGCGCCACAGCTACTCCCGTCTGCTGGATCTCGAGCGGCTGCTCTACCTGATCCGGCTGCTAACCACCTGGCCCGATCTGGCGGCCACCGACCCGGTGAGCGCCGAGGAGCTGGAGGCGATCCTCTCGCCCCTGCCGGAGGGCGACCTGGCCGATCGCGCCGCCGCCTTCCTGGGCCGGCTGCAT
The DNA here is from genome assembly GCA_049664045.1 of Prochlorococcaceae cyanobacterium. Taxonomy (GTDB): domain Bacteria; phylum Cyanobacteriota; class Cyanobacteriia; order PCC-6307; family Cyanobiaceae; genus NIES-981. The sequence goes on along the minus strand of JBATEO010000046.1, from coordinate 14,695 downwards.
GGCGAGTGCTACGCCGATGCCACGGCCATCCGGCGGGATCTGGCCTGGCTGGAAGCCAATGGCTTCTGCAGCGCCGTGCCATCCACCACGCCGATCCAGCTGGCACCCGCACCCCGCAGAACGGCATCGGGCGTCCATGGCGGCGTGCCGCCGCTGGGCGATGGGCCGGTGTTCCTGCGGGTGATGACCCTGCTGCGCCACCTGCTGCAGGTGCCCTTCGATCGGCCGGCGGTGCGCGGCGCCAACCTGCACCAGCACCTGATCGCCGCCACCGAGGCCATCCCGGGCGCCTACCTGCCGGGGGAAACCGCCACCCTGCGCAAGGACCTCGAGAAGATCCTCACCCCCTACGGCTTCCGCCACCGCCACGACAACGTGCGTCACGGCTACTGCCTCGGCGCTGCCGTGCTGTCGGTGCCGCGGCTGCGGGAGCTGCACAACCTGGTGCGCCAGAGCGCCGGCCGGCTGGCCGACCCCTCCGCCCAGGACCTGCTGGCGGAATTGGATGAGCGGCTGGGCTGGGCCGGCATCAGCGCCGATGGCGTGGCGCCGGTGCGCAGCTACGCCCGCCATGCGGTGGTGGACACCGCCCTGGTGCGGCGCGAGTCGCTGGCCGCACCCCGCCGCGCAGAAGCGATCGAGGCGGCGATCGTGGCCCACCGCCGCGTGCAGCTGGAGCGCTTCCCTGGTGTGGGCAGCTTTGCCGACAGTCCCGCCGGTGAGCTGCGGGTGTGGCCGCTGCAGCTGATCTTCCACAACGTGGGCTGGTACCTCCTGTTCGAAGAGGACCACATCGGCCAGGAGCAGGGGCTGATCCGCAGCGAGCGGCTCGATCGCCTCGCCCTGCGCCGCGGCAGCGGAGACCTGCGCCGCAGCAGCGAGGAGCACGCCGCCGCCCTGAGCCGGCTGGAGCGCCTGCTGCACCACAGCGGCGGCATCTACTTCGGGACCGATCTGGAGCAGCAGCTGGCGGTTTCCAGTTCCTCAGCCCAGCGTCGTAGCCAGGCCCTTGTAACCCTGCGCTTCTGCTGCGCACCCTGGGCCTTCGCCTTCATCCGCGAGGGTCTGCAGCGCTACCCGATCGAGCACACCCGCTTCTCCAAACCCCTGCCAGCCGACAGCTGGTGGCATCACCCCAAGGCACCGCATGTGCTGGAGCCGGGTCCGGCCGCCAGCAGCCACCCCTACCCGGTGGAGCTGGACCTGCCCAGCTGGACCGTGGCCGCCGACATCGATCTGCGCAGCTGGTTGTTCGCCTTCGGCGGCGGGATCCGGATCGAGAGGCCGGATGGACTGCGGGAGGAGCTGGTGGAGCGGTGCCTGGAGGCGGTGGAGGTGAATGGGGACGATGAGAGGCAGGGCTTTGGAAACCGATTGAGGAGGGGTTGAGGAACCTGCCCTCTGTGCCTCACAGCCTGCTCAACGCCGCATCCAGCCCCTCGGTGACAGCCGCCAGGAACGGCAGATCAAGGGTGTCGATCGTGTCGCTCATCTGGTGGTAGTGGGGATTGCGCAGGAACGAGGTGTCGGTGACCATCACCGCGTCGTAACCGACGTCCCAGAAGGGGCTGTGATCCGAGCGGCGGACATCGGGCAGCCCCCGGCCGGCATTCGGGACCGGGAGCACCATGGTCCTCACATGCCTGCCTATCGGCCGCGCCAGCTGGGGCAGGGTGAGAGCTGCAGCAGCGTTGCTCACCACGGCGATGAAGTCACCGCGATCGCCATAGATCCAGCGCATTGCCGGCAGGGGGTAGTGCTGGGTGTCGGCGGTGTAGCCGAGCATCTCCAGGCTCACCATCAGCCGGAGCTTCTGGTGAGACTCGTGCAGCTCCCGGGCCAGGGCACGGCTGCCCAGAAGCCCCGTCTCCTCCTGATCAAATGCCACAAGCCACACTGGCCGCCGGGGTGGCTTGGCGCTCCAGCGCAGGGCCAGCTCCAGCAGGGCGGCCACTCCGGTGGCATTGTCGTCGGCGCCGATGGAGTGCAGGGGGCCGTCGTAGTGGGCGCCCACCAGCAACGGATCGAGGTTGGGCCGCTGGCCGGGGAGGCGCAGGATCAGGTTGGTGCCGGCCTCGCTGCCCTCCTGGAAGGGGTGCTCCTCCACCTTCCCCAGGGCAGCCAGCTGCTCGTGGATGTAGGCCCGCACGCTCATCAGCCCCAGCCGGTCCCACTGGGCATGGCGGGGCCGGGCGAGCTGCTCCAGGTGGGCGAGCAGGCGGTGCTGAAGGTTGTCGCCCAAGTGGTGGGTCGGTGGTGGGGACGCAGGGGAGAGACCAGCCGGTATCGGTCAAAGGCTCGGCAGGGCTTCAACTGTTGGCGGGCGGATCGATGAAGCGGGCGGGGGCGGCCTGCACATGGCTGGCGGATTTGAGGTTGCGCCAGAAGCCGATCACGTTGTTGTAGAGGTAGTCGTAATCGATGTCGCCGCTGGTGCTGGTGTCGTTGATGTAGAGGTTGATCAGGTGCTGCCAGTACTGGCGCTGGGCCTCCTGTTGGGTGGTTTCATCGCCGCGCTGCATCAGGTAGGCGAGGGTCTGGAAGTCGGGGTTGAGGTTGGAGATCTCCTCGATCGCCACGCCACGGGCCGGGGGGATGCGCTGCTCGAGGCGCTGGCGCTGGCGATCGAGAAAGAACTGTTGCATCTCGGCCGGCAGCCGGTCGCGCAGTTCGCTGAGCAGCTTGAAGCGGTACTGGCCGCAGGGCACCGCGAACGACATGCGCGTGTTGTCGGCCCGCGACTGCCAGTGGAGGAGGGCGACGGCACCGGCGGAGGTGATGATCGAGACGGCCATGTACACCCAGCTGAGGATCAGATCGCTGCGGTACTCGGCCGGCGGGTTCCAGAAGAACTCCCACGCCGCCCCGAAGGCCTGCACGCCGTCCTTGAGTTCGATGCGGCCATCGGCGCTGCGCAGGAACACCTGCTCGAATACCTGGGGACGGGTGGTGGCCAGGAACTCAGCCCGGCTGGGTGCCTGCCGGATCTGGCCTTCCAGGGTCGCCAGCTCGCCCTTCTGGCGCTCAGCCTGCTGCTGGAGCTGGGCGCGCTGCTGCTCCACGCGGGGGCAGAGGGGCCACTGGGCCAGGGGCCAGTTCGCCAGTTCCCAGCGGGGGCGATTGGAGGGCGGCACACGGCGGTCGTCCCAGCGCCCGAAGGTCTCCACCGACAGCTGCTGGTAGGCGGCGTTGGCGGCGCCGATCTGGCCGAGCTGGAGGCGGTTGGCGTTGCAGGCCTCCTGGTCGTTGGCGATGGCGGGGTTGGTGGGATCGAGCAGCTCAGCGATCAGGCGGCGGCGTTCGCGCAGGTCGCTCTGGATCAGCGCCTCAGCTCTGGCCTCGACCACCCGCGCCTGACCGTTGAACAGGAACACACCGATGCCGGCAGTGAGCGACTGGAAGATCGAGAGGGCGATGAAGATCGACAGGGAGATGTTGGGAATCGCCTGACCCTTGTGCCGGTCCACCATCGAGCGGCCGCTCCAGTTGCCGAACAGCAGCAGCAGGGTGGAGAGCCCGAGGGTGTAGGGGACGGGCCCTGCCGGTGCCAGGCGAAAGATGAAGGCGAACAGGCCCAGGGAGCTGATGTAGTCGATCAGCGAGCTGCCCGAAAGGAGAACGGAGGCGGCGATGGAGCGCTGGCGCAGGTCCTGGGCGACGGCCTGGTTGCCGTGCAGCTCATCGGCGAACACCCACAGCCCGGTGGCGGCGGCGGCGCGGCGCAGCAGGTTGCCGGAGGGTGTGGGGGTGGTGGGTTGATTGAACAGGTGCTGACCGGCCTCGACCCGCAGCTCGCGGGCGTTGCCGGCACTCTCCAGCCAGCGCAGGAAGGCCATGGCGCTGCCGGTGGCCACCGGCATGGGGGCGACATCACTGGCGACCATGGCCGCGTCGTCAGCGCCGGCTGGCTGATCGGGCTCAGGTGAGGTTGGGGAAGTGCTTGAGCCGGCGGAGTCCGGTTCGGGCCGGGCGTAGCGGTAGGTGGCCATCGAGGGGACGTGGCGGTGTGATCCCCTCTCGTTCCGGCGGCGCGGGGGTGATTCAGGCGATCACCCCACGCCGCTGCAGTTCGAAGAAACAGCGCGCACAGGCCTGCACATCCACCAGGGCGTTGTGGGCTGCGCCCATCCCCCGGCCAAAGAGGTGACGGTGCAGCTCATTGAGCCTGGGCCACTTGTAGCCGTAGCGCCCCGGCAGCTGGCAGAGCGCGGTGGGGATGCCGTGCACGCGTGCGGCATCGTCGGGGATGGAGAAGCCCTCGGGGCGGATGATCGCCTCCACGGCCTGGTGCGTGGTGCACTGCTGGTCGGTGAGCAAGCAGGCGATCTGGACGATGCGGGGCCAGTTGGCCAGATCGCTCACCGGTGCGTGGTGGCTGCGGGGCAGACCGGAGGTTTCCGTATCGAAGAACAGCAACATGGGGGCAACAGGAACGGGCCCTGACAAGCAGGGCCCGGGAGAGACAAGGAGCGAGGTGTGGGGTGTGTGGCTCGAGCGCTGATGTGCCCGGTATCCGGCCTCAGTGCCGCCGCAGGCGATAGTTCCACTTGCAGGTCTTGAGCTGCACCACCGCACTGCCGTCAGCGCCAGGACTGAGGCGGCGGCCGATGAGCTGCAGACCGTTGAGGTCGTGCTCAAAGCGTGCGTAGGGGGTGTCGCGCAGCTGGCGGGAGAGCAGGGTCCAGCGCTCCCAGCCGTGGTTGATCCCGCGGCGCCCGTAGGTGAGGGCGATGCGGATCTTGGTGATTGAGATGGCGCGCTGCTGGCAGCGGCGCTGGGCGTGGCAGGGGTCATCGCGTGTGCCCAGCAGCAGCACCTCCGGGGTGTGCTGCAGACAGGGATCGGTGGCCGCGAGGTGATCGAGGCGTTGGTGGCTCATGGGAGGTCTCCGGGGGGACACCTTCCCCTCGTTCTGGCTCCGGCGGCGTGATTCAGGCTGACTTGACGCCGATCAGGCTGAGCTGGGCGGCATCACCGTGGCGGTAGTAATGCTGGAACAGGCGTGCGTAGCTCTGCTTGCCCACGCCGCTGATGGACGCCAACTGGCGGAACCGCGCTGGCGCTGATATCTGCAGGAGTGCTTGACGGGCCTTCCCCTTGAGGAAGGCCGGCAACTCGCCGCTTTGCTGATCCCTCGCGAAGGCCTCGAGCATCACTGCCTCGGTGCCCTCAGCGGGGGCAGTGTCGCCGCAGAGGTAGACCGTCAGGTCAGGGCAATCTCCCAGATGGCGTTCGATCAGAGGGCGCACCTCGGTCCACTCCAGCCCGCCCTTGTCGCAGCCGAGGCGCGGCAGGGCCAGGGAGGTGATCGGCGGTGTCGCCTGGCTGTAGTGGGAAGCGATGTAAGCCAGGGCCTGCTCGATCCAGCTCAGGCGGGATGGAAAGCGCCAGTGCTGCTTGGTGGGGACGTTTAGGACCGCCCGGTAGCCAGCAGTGGAGCCTGGGGCAAGAGGAAACAGATGGGGCCGACCGATCTGCACCGCACCGGCCTGGCAGCGGAGCTGGTAGTCGGCCTCCAGATCGGGATGGCGCAATGCGAACTCCAGCGCCAGGCCGGCACCCATCACGCCCTCGCAGTTCACGGTGTTGGCGACCACCTCGGCGGCGGTGTTGAACACGGAGGCAGCGGTGTCGTGGATCATGAGAAGAACAGGCTGCCATCATTCGCCACTGCTGCGGCTGGGAGGTGCTCCCCGCCCACCTTGGCGCGCAGCGCCTGCAGGGCAGCGGTGGATTTGACCCAGATCCGTTTGATGTGGCGGCCAGCCAGCGTGCCGTGCACCAGCACCTCTGCCATCTTGTGGCGTTTGGCGAGCTGGGGGTCGGGCTGATTCTTCCAGGTGCGGCAGCGGATGGCATCCCAGTCGAGAGCCTCCCAGCCACCGGGATCGGTGGCGTGGAAGAGGTGGGTGGCAGGGCTGGAGGCGATCCCGTCGCTCAGCAGGCTGGCGTGCCACTGGGCGGGGTTGCCGCTGAACTCCAAGATCACCAGATCGTCCTCGTCGCCACAGCTGGCCAGGGTCTTCTCCAGGCGGTAGAGCATGGCGTTGCGGGGTTCGATGAACAGCGGCACGTAGTCGTGCAGGTCGACGGTGTGGCCGTCGAGAACCCGGCAGGAGCGGCGTGCCTGACAGGCGGCATCAGAGAGATCCAGATAGGGGAGGTGGAGAGTCTCGATACGGTTGCGGCAGAGCAGCCCATTGCGGAGGATGCCGGTCACGTTGTCGAGATGGGTGATGTGGAACAGGCTGGCGATCATGAGCGGAAAGGCAGGGAGTGGTCCTCCTGTGCCTTCCCTTCGTTCGCGCCTATGGGGCCTGATTCAGGCTGTCAACGCCAGGGAGCTACCAGTCCCCATGGTGATCGGCAGGCGATCGATGGGATCGCCCTGCCTGGCCATCCGCTGGTGACTCGATGCAGAGCCGAAAGCCCCTTGGCCGGATTCAGCCGCCGGTTGCGGCTCAGAGCCCCTCGATGGGCCGCCAGTCGCCGATCAGCTGCCAGGCTCCCCAGTAGTAGGGGTGCCGCCAGACGACGTTGTCGTGCTGACGGAACTCCCGTTGAACGGCCACCAGCGCCTCGAAGCGGCCGGTACCCTCCTTGAGCAGGGTGTAGAAGCGGACCATGAACTCACAGGTAGCCTCATCCGGCACCGGCCAGAGGCTGAGCAGCATCGAGCGGGCACCGGCGACGATCAAGGCCCGCTGTAACCCGTAGACGCCCTCGCCCGCGTGGATGTCGCCCCTGCCGGCATCGCAGGCAGAGAGGGTTACCAATTCGGTGCCCTGGAGATCGAGGTGAATCGCCTCCTGGGCAGTGAGGTACCCGTCATCGTCCTGAGGGTAAGCAACGGGATGGTTTGCTCCTGCAAACACCAGGCCGCTGCGGAGCATGGGGTCTTCCCGGCGGAACCTGGCGAGCAGATCATGCTCTCCCAAAGGCAGCCAGCGCTGATCCCCTGCATGCTCAGACTGGTCGGGCAGGAAAAAGCCATGGGTTGCGATGTGCAGCACCCGCGGGTGCTGGGCCTGCTGCACAACGAGGGTGGTGGCGTCCTTACCGGTGCGGAGGCTTGCGCCCAGAAGCTTTGCGAGCTGCTTCCCTTCTTTCTCTGTGGCCGGCAAGGGGGGCCAAACCGTCAGAGAGCCCATGTCGCGGGATCGCTGTTGATGAATGGCGGTTTCCAGAGATTCCTGGCTGGAGGATCCAGGCGATTGATCAAAGGCGGGATCGGCCACCACGAGCCCTGGCCCTGCAAGGGCTGGTGCTGCAGCTGTGTGCTTGTGATCCAGTAGGTCGCGTCCAGAGGTGACCAACCGAATGCTCACCTCCTCGACGAGAAGGTGATCTGGATCCCCGGGTAGGGGCAGGGCGTAGAAGGGAACACGGTGCAGTTCTCCATCGAGGGAAACAAACCACTGTTTACAGCCCTCGAGATGGGGGAAAAGAGGGCGCAGAAGCCGCTCACTCAGGGTGCACCAGGCCTTGTTCGCATCGGCAAAACAGTCAATAGTGTCTGCAATGGCTGCATCGATGACGGCCTCCAGTGGTGCGGCAGGGCCCAGATCAATCGCCTCGATCCTCTCTCCAGGTCTGAGGATGAAGGCCATGTAACGCGGGGAGAAGTCCTCAGACACGACAGTTGTGCCTGGGGTGTACCGCTGAAATTCAATCAATGCTGCATCGGGCGGCAGGGCGGCTGCCACATCGCTGACTTCGACAGTGTTGATCTGTAGATCGGGGAGGAGGCGGTAGAGCTGTGCTTCGAGTTGGTCCCGCTCAGCGGCCAGAGAGCGGCGTCGATCGGGTTCGAGCTGCGCGGATGCCAGCAAAGTCACAACAGCCTGGAGCCGCTCAACGAGGGATCGATGATTTCCAGGTAGCCCCGCCAGCTCGGCCTGTCGTTGTTCGATCTGCTGAAGCAGGCCGTGGCGATTCAGTCGTGCAAATAGAAACAATGGAAGGAAGCGAGTATCCTTGGTGACCAAGTCCAAGGGGAGCTCCTCGAGTGTCTGATGAATTCCCAGCAGCTGCCTGCGGTTGGTACTTGCCATCAGCGGCGCCTCTCGGTGTAACCAACTCAGTCGAGATCGTACTGACCCCGCAAAGCAAGGAATGGCGATCGAGTAGTTGAGCGAGGCCGTATAGAGCCATCCAAGGTTGTCAAGATTGGTGGCAGTATCAGGATGATCTGGGCCCAGCATCTGCTCTCTGATCGCCAAGGCGCTCTGGTAGAGAGGTTTTGCCTCATTGTAGAAACCCTGGCAGGCATAGAGCACAGCCAGGTTATTGAGGCTGTGGGCGGTATCGGGATGAACCTTCCCTAGCACCTTGTCTCTGATCTCCAAGGCGCGCTGGTAGAGAGGCTCGGCCTGGCTGTAGAGGGCCTGGCTGCTGTAGAGCCCAGCCAGGTTGTTGAGGCAAGTGGCGATGTCGGGATGATTCTTGCCCAGCGCTTGCTCCTTGATCGACAGTGCGCGATGGTAAAGTGGGATGGCCTGGCTGTAGAGACCCTGGTTTCTATAGATCCAAGCCACGTTGCTGAGGCAATTGGCGATGTCAGGATGATTTGCCCCCAGCACATTCTCAAGAATCCTTCTGGCACCATGGAAGAGCGGCTCGGCCTTGCTGTAGAGGGCTTGGCTGGCGTAAAGCAGAGCTAGGTTATTGAGACTGCAGGCGGTATCGGGATGATCTGGTCCTAGCACCTGCTCTCTGATCGCCAACGCGCGCTGGAAGAGAGGTTCGGCCTGGCTGTATAAGCCCTGGTTGCCGTAGAGCACTGCCAGGTTATTGAGATTAGTGGCTGTATAGGGGTGATCCAGCCCGAGCATCTGTTCGTTGATCGCCAGGGCACGCTTGAAGAGAGGTTCGGCCTTGCTGTAGAGGCCCTGGCTCCTGTAGAGCCCAGCCAGGTCGTTGAGGCTAGTGGCAATGTCGGGATGATCCGGCTCTAGCACCTGCTCTCTAATCCTCAGAGCGCGCTTGTACAATGGTTCGGCCTGGCTGTAGAGGCCCTGGTTGTCGTATACCTCAGCCAGGTTGTTGAGGCAAGTAGCTGAGGAAGGGTGATCCTGGCCGAGTGCCTGCTCAGTGATTGCAAGAGCGCGCTTAAAGAGTGGTTCGGCCTTGCTGTAGAGGCCCTGGCTCCTGTAGAGCCCAGCCAGATTATTGAGGCCGATGGCGGTGTTGGGATGATCCGGCCCTAGCACGCGCTCCCTGATGGCCAGGGCGCGCTTGTAGAGAGGTTCCGCCTGGTTGTAGAGGCCCTGACTGTCATAGAGAACAGCCAGGCTATTGAGGCTGATGGTGGTATCGGGATGGTCCGGCCCTAGCACCAGCTCTCTGATTGCCAAGGCCCGCTGGTAGAGAGGTTCAGCATTGCTGTAGAGGCCCTGTCTCAGGTAAATCCCAGCAAGGTTGCTGAGGCTGCTAGCTGTATCCGGATGATTCAGCCCTCGCGCCAGCTCTCTAATCGCTAGGGCGCGCTTGTAGAGAGGTTCCGCCTGGCTGTAGAGACCCTGGCTGTCATAGAGGTCAGCCAGGAAGTCAAGTGTCTCAGCGACATCTGGATGGTCTGGCCCCAGCGCCTGCTCGGTCATCGCCAGAGCGCGTTTATAGAGCGGTTCGGCCTGGCGGTAGAGGCCCTGCCTGGCGTAGAGCCCAGCCAGGATAGTCAGAATACTAGCGGTTTTTGGGTGATCCGGCCCGAGCTCACGCTCAGCGATTGCTAGGATTCGCTTGTATAGTGATTCGGCCTGGCTATAGAGACCGCTCTTGTAGTATATAACAGCTAGGTTATCTAGAAGTGTGGCGGTTAAAGTCTCATTCTGTGCTGGCAGTTGGTCGATGATCGCCAGGGCACGCTGGAGCAAAGGCTTGGCCTGGTTGTACAAGCCCTGACTGACGTAAAGCCCAGCTAGGCTATTAAGTATTTTGGCTACATCGGGGTGGTCTAGCCCTAGTGCTTTCTCATGGATGGCCAGGGCTCTCTGAAGGAGCTGTTCAGCCTTGCTGTATAGGCCCTGATTGGCATAGAGTAAGGCTAGTTTATTTAAGATATCGGCGATCTCAGGATTATCCTCCCCAAGCTCCACTTCGTAGATCTTGAGGGCGCGTTGGTAGAGGGGTTCGGCCTGGCTGTAGAGGCCCTGAGCGTCATAAGCATCAGCAAGATTATATAGGCAGACGGCAGTATTTGGATGACTCTTCCCCAACGTCTTCTCGCAGATTCCGAGCGCCCGCCGAAAGTGCGGTTCTGCCTGTTTGTAGACGCCTTGGCTTGTGTAGTGCACGGCCAGGGAGTTTAGAGCATCAGCAACCTCTGGGTGATCCTCGCCCAATGCCTGAATCAGCTCCTCGAGCTGATTCTTCAGGCTATCTTCGCTTAAATCAGTCATCAGAAAATCCCTAATAAGCTTTTGCCACCATTGTCAAACCATAGGCGTGCCAGTAGCTCTGAGGCAACCAACTGGCTTAGTTGTAGAGATTGCTTTAAATCCTTTGAATCCGTTTCCAGCAACTGTCTCAATCCTTGCTCAATTGCCTCCTCTCTTCTCTGCATCAAAGCTCCATCAGGAGTAACTAAAGTCAGCATTGCGTAGGAGCCGCCTAGCGCCCCATAGGGACGCAGCCGAATCGTGATGCGCTGCTGGGGGAGAAGTGGTTGCAGCGGCCATGCGATCGGACCTTCGATTGGGTTTCGGCGTGTCGCCAGCCGCTGCCACACCACCTTCCCCTCCTGCTCAATGAGGATCTCCGCCAAGGGTGTATCCGCCCAGATCGAGGGTGTGCGACACAGTGCCTCAGCGATCGGAGATCCATCAGCAGCGAGCTTCACCGCAGGCGTGATCAACCGCACCTGGGCTGTTGCACCACCCCGTGTGCCCAGCACGGGGAGCGGGACCAGGGTTGGACTGCTCAGGACCTGCGCCAGCCACTGCTGCAGACCTTCCAAAACGGCACGGCCACCCGGCTGAGCGCTGGACATGTCGCTGAGACCGGCTCTGGGCAGGTCATCAGCCTCCATCAACCTCACCCAGCGCAGCAATCGTTCCAACCCTCCCCCGAAATGATCCAGGGGCAGCTCCACCGTTGCCCTGGCATCAGCTTCTTGGCTCTGGACCTCGGCCACGAACGCCACCGCATCCAGCACGCCAAGGAACTGCACCGTGCCTTGGTCTTCATCCACCTGGGCGAGGAGCAGCAGCTGAGGAGCCTTTGCCGTCTCCCGCCAGTGACTGAGGGGCACCTTCACTGTTTCGGCCAAAGGGCTGACGCAGAGCAACTGGGTGGCACGACCATTGAGCGCAAGCAGCCGCTGCGGATCCTCCGGCGAAAGCTCAGGCCCGATCGTGATGGCAGCGTTGCGCTGCTTCAGCTCCTTGCGCAGTGCCGCCAGCGCCAGGGCCCGCAGGTACCGCGTCCAGGCAGCCTCCGGTTCGTCCGCCGGATCAACCAGGGCAGCAGCCCTGGCCATCTCTTCCTCGCTCAAGCAGATCGCTTCCGGGTGCAGGGGCAGCCCCCAGGCGCTGTCGTCTCGCTCGGCGAGCCCGCTCGTCATGACGCACCTCCTGCGCCAAAGCCATTGCCGCAGGCGCCCGCGGGGTCTGTGGAGTCCAGTGCCTGCTTGACCCATCGACGCATCGGGGAGATGCCTCCTTCTTGTTCGGGCCTGAGCAAGTGATTCATCAGACGGCTTTCTGCCTGCTGCTGGCTCTGCACCGAGCGGAAGATCGCTGACCAGAACGCATCGCGCTGGGGAGTGACGGACCGCTTGAGCTGATCCATCACCAGTGTGCCGATCTCACTGCCGCGCCGTTCCTCCTGCAGTGTGCGGCTCACACGAGCTTGATTGGTGCCGCAGTGCTCAGCAATCTGCCGTTGCCGCAGGCCACTGGCCCAGGCCCGCCAGATGCTGCGCTCAAGGTCGCCCTCCAGCTGGGCGACCATCTGCTTGATGAAGGTGCTGCCGACTCGTTCCACCAGCTTGGCCACCTCCCTGCCCAGTGGATCGTCCTCATCCGCCAGTGAGCTGGAGGTATCGGCCCAGCGCTCGGCCGCGTCCATGTCCCAAAGATCAGCCTCAGCCTTCTGCCAGTGGCCGGTCTGCAATCGCCGCACTGCAGCGGCGATCTCCAGCAGGTCCTCGCGGGTGCGCTGAGGAGGACTGTCTGGTGCGATCGAGCGCAGGAAGGTCTCATCAGGCTCCCAACCCCGCTGCCGGCCCGTGCGCTGCCGGTACAGCAGCTTCTCGCTTCTGTAGAGAGGGAGATAGCGGCGATGTAGAGCCGCAGCGTCCTCGCCCGTGAGCCGGCTGCTGAGATGGACGGCGGCCTCGCGCACCTGCTTGTGGCTGGAATCGCCCAGCAGCGCCCAGTCACCCATCCACTTCACTCCCTGCTGAAGCAGGTAGGCCTTGAGGTCGTTCCGTCCGTCCAGCCTCTGGCGGGCCCAGTGGCTCAGGCTGCTGCGCATCGGCTCGTAGGTGCGAATCACCTCCACCGTGAAGGGCACAGCAAGCCGCGCTGCTCCAGCGCTGCTCTCCTGGATGTAGGGCAGCGGCCGCCCGACGTCATCGAGTGCAAAGGCCGCCAGTTCGATCAGCTCAACCCCATAGTTCGCGGCCAGTTGGCGATGCATGGACCGAATCTTCTGCTCCAGGGGCCAGCTCACCCGGCAGCGCAGGCAGAGGAAGGCACCCTGGTGATCGTGTTGGCGGGACTCAGCCAGGAGCCGTTCATCGTGAGGGCGGCTGGGCTGCTGGATCTGCTCCAGCCCCAGCTCGATGAGGGTCGCCTGGGCCTCCGGCGGTTCGCGGCCGATGATCGTCCCCCGGGACGAGAGGCTGCGCAGGATGCGGTACGCCTCGCACCGGGATGTCGCTGAAGGCGGATCGCTGGGGCGGAGCATGGACCCGGCGGCCTTCTGACACCGTCGCCGCTCCCAGCAGTATGCAGCGGTCGAGCCGGGGGATCAGGGGTTTCGTCATTGTCCGCCACCGATCGGGTGCCCATAGAGCGGGTTGAATCAGTCGTTGGATGCACGAACAAGGAGGAGGTGTCTTTCACCCACCCCTGCCGGCTTCCGGCACCAGGGGTTCCACCATGACCCACATCACACCCAAGACAAAGCCCATCAAACGCATCGGCAGCCATCAAGCCGTTGGTGCCTCCCTCCAGCAGGTGCCGTTTGCGGTGGGGGCACCCGCCGCCGGGATTGCCGGCGCCGTCACCAGCGTCGAGGCCTACCGCCACGTTTGCTTCGAGGAGCTGACGGCGGAGGTGATCCAGCAGCTGCGTCGCGACGGCACCCGCGGCGAGATGCGCAGCCTGGAAGAAGCCCGCCAGGTGTACGAGCAGAACGTTCCCGCGGAAGCTCTTGGCTCGCTGGAGGGCGTGGAGGCGATCACCAACGACCCGACGATCGACTGGATGCACCGCACCCCCCACAACCAGGGGGGCAGCACCGAGGCAGTCAACGGCGTCTACGGCCCTGAGGGGCTGAACCACTCCATCGGCGATCGGCCGATGACGGAAACCGAGATCGCGGAGGCCGAGGTCCACACCCTTGAGATCGCCGAGCAGGCCACACCGGGCGTCAGCGGTGATCTGGCCGAGGTGGCCGGTGACACTCTCGAGACCGGTGCCCTGGGCGGGGTGATGGGCGGCGGCTTTGCAGCAGCCCACCGCCTGGCGCAGGCCCAGGGCTTCCGAGATGCAGGCCGCCACGACCTCGCCGCCCAGGCGGAGGAACTGGTGATCCAGGACGCGGCCATGGGCGCCGTGAACGGCGTTGTCCGCGGCACAACGATGGCCGTGACCCAGGCGGTGCTCGGCGCCAATCCCCTCACCGCCGGCATCGGCCTGGTGGCCCCTGATGCGGTGATGCTGCTCACCCAAAAGGATCGGCTCAGCAAGGCCGACTACAACCGCAAGAGTCTTGAGGTGGTGGGCAAGGGGGCCCTGGCCACCGCCCTGGTGTGCGCCGGCCCGATCGGCTGGCTGGGGCTGGCCGGTTTCTCCATCGCCAGCGCCTACAGCAAGGCGAATCAACAGGCAGTCGGCAGACACCGCATCGCCTGAGGGGCCTGAATCACCGCTGCGGAATGGGAACGAGAGGGGAGGACCGGAGACATCCGCCTCCCCCCTCTTCCGCCAGCCATGACCACCAACGACCCCTTCCTCAGCGTGATCAGCAAAGAATCTCTGGAGGTGCTGCAGCACTTCGGGCCGGAAGCACCGCACAAGCTCAACACCTTTGCGTGCAGCCTCGAGGACGCCCTGCTGGAGACCCTGCAGCAGCAGACGCTCCTGCGGCGGCAGGTGCAGCACCTCGAGGCCGAACGTCGCGCGCTGCAGGCCACCCTCAACGACCCTGAGCGACTGATCGCCTACGTCACATGGTTCTTCTCAGCGGGCGGGATCATCCCCGGTGGGGCGGTGATCAGCCGCTGCAAGATCCCGGACCGGGAACCCCATCAGCACTGATGGGGTTGCAGCGGAGTCTGAGGACGACGCGCTCGTCACGCCCATGATCCCCGTGAGCGGATCCGATCCCCCTCGACCTGATGCCCGAGATTCCCCTGCGCCCCTACGACTACACGCCCCAGCTGGGCTGGTCGTCGACGCGCTGGGAGACGTTCCGCACCTGCCGGCGGCGCTACTTCTACCAGTACTACGCCCGCTACGACCAG
>JBATEO010000045.1:0-3965 GCA_049664045.1 Prochlorococcaceae cyanobacterium | reverse complement strand
CACCAGGGCGAAGCCCAGCAGAGCCGCCAGCCGCCATGCGGTGGGCGTCACGCGCACAGCTCGGGCGGCCATCAGATGTCGAGCTGGGCCAGGTCGAGTTCGGCGCTGTGGGTTTCGATGAATTCGCGCCGTGGTGCCACCTTGTCGCCCATCAGGATCGTGAAGATGCGGTCCGCCTCGAGGGCATCGTCGATCTCCACCCGCTTCATCATGCGAGTGGCCGGATCCATGGTGGTTTCCCAGAGCTGCTGGGGCATCATCTCGCCGAGACCCTTGAAGCGCTGGATGGTGTAGTTGGCCTTCTCGCCGAATTGCTCGATCGTCTTTTTGAGTTCGGCTTCGTTGTAGCAGTAGGTGTGGTTCTTACCGCGCTCCACCTTGTAGAGGGGAGGACAGGCGATGTAGATGTAGCCGCCCTCCACCAAGGATTTCTGATAGCGGAAGAAGAACGTGAGGATGAGGGTACGGATGTGGGCACCGTCCACATCAGCATCGGTCATGATCACGATGCGGTGGTAGCGGAGATTCTTCTCATCGAACTCCTCACCCTTGATGCCCAGGCCCAGGGCCGTGATCAGGGCCTGGATCTCGGTGTTCTTGTAGATCTTGGCGTCGTCGGTCTTCTCGATGTTGAGGATCTTGCCGCGCAGGGGCAGGATCGCCTGGAAGCGACGGTCGCGACCCTGCTTGGCGGAGCCCCCGGCCGAATCGCCCTCCACGATGTAGATCTCCGATTCGGAGGGATCCCGGGAGGAACAGTCGGCCAGCTTGCCCGGCAGGGTGGAGCTCTCGAGCACGCTCTTGCGCCGCACCAGTTCGCGGGCGCGGCGGGCAGCCTCGGCGGCGTTGAAGGCCTGGATCGCTTTCTCGAGGATCAGGTCGATCACCGAGGGGTTGAACTCCAGGAATTCGCCCAGGGCCTCGCCCACCAGCGAATCGACGATGCCGCGCACTTCGGTGTTGCCGAGCTTGGTCTTGGTCTGCCCCTCGAACTCCGGCTCGGGCACCTTCACCGACAGCACGGCGGTGAGGCCCTCGCGGATGTTCTCACCGGCCAGATTGGCATCGGCTTCCTTGCGCTTGCCGCGTTTCTTGGCGAAGGCGTTGAGGGTGCGGGTGAGCACCGTCTTGAGGCCCTCGATGTGGGTGCCGCCATCCACTGTGCGGATGTTGTTGGCGAAGCCCAGGATGCTGTCGGAATAGGCGTCCACGCACCACTGCAGGGCGGCCTCCACCTGCACGCCGTCCCTGGTGGAGTTGACGTAGATGATGTCGCGGTGCAGCGGATCCTTCTCCGCGTTCATGTAGGCGACATATTCCCTGATGCCGCCCTCGTAGAAGTAGATTTCCTCGTGCGGGTCGCCCTCGGCGCTGCGGGCGGCGCTGCGTTCATCGCGGAACACGATGCGCACGCCGCCGTTGAGATAGGCCAGTTCCCGCAGGCGGGAGGACAGGGTCTGGTAGTCGAACTCGATGCCGCCGCTGAAGATCTCCAGGTCCGGCCGGAAGCGCACGGCCGTGCCGGTGCGGTCGGCGTCCTCGGCGGGGGCGGGGCTGGAGGTGAGGATGCCGATGGGCGCCCCGCGCTCGAAGCGCTGGTGGTGCACCTGGCCGGCGCGGTGCACGATCACCTCCACCCATTCGGAGAGGGCGTTCACCACCGACACGCCGACGCCGTGCAGGCCGCCGGACACCTTGTAGCCCCCGGAGCCGAACTTGCCGCCGGCATGCAGCACGGTGAGCACCGTCTCCAGCGCGCTCTTGCCGGTGCGCGGGTGGATGTCGGTGGGGATGCCGCGGCCGTTGTCGGTGACCGAGCAGGAGCCGTCCTCGTGGAGCACCACCAGGATCTGGTCGCAGTGGCCGGCCAGGGCCTCGTCCACCGAGTTGTCCACCACCTCGTAGACGAGGTGGTGCAGGCCGCGGGGGCCGGTGGAGCCGATGTACATGCCCGGGCGCTTGCGCACCGGTTCCAGGCCCTCGAGCACCTGGATCTGTTCGGCGCCGTAGGCGTTCTCGACCTTGGTGGCTTCGCTCATGCGGGGGTGGCTTCACTCATGCGGGAGAGGATCCCCGGAGATCTGGCATGGACCTGGAAACCGTGGCGGTCCTGCCGTAGAGGGCAAGCCGTGGCGGGCAAGATCCCTTGCGCGCAGGGGAATCTACCACCGCTGACCGGGGCTGGCGGCGGGGCTGGCAGGGTGGGGGGATGGGCTGCCGCCACCCCCTGATGATCGTGCTGCTGGGCCCGACGGCCAGCGGCAAGACCGACCTGGCCATCGCTCTGGCCCGGGCCCTCGGCCTGGCGGTGCTGAACGTGGACTCGCGCCAGCTCTACCGGGGCATGGACGTGGGCACCGCCAAGCCGACACCGGCCCAGCGGGCCGCCGCCCGCCACGAACTGCTGGATCTGCGCGATCCCGATCAGCCGATCAATCTGCAGGGGTTCAGCGCCCTGGCCCAGGCGGCCATCGCCCGGGAACTGACCCCCCCCGGGCCCGCTGAGCCGATGGCCCTGCTGGCGGGAGGCAGCGGGCTCTACCTGAAGGCCCTCACCCAGGGCCTGCGGCCACCGGCGGTGCCGCCCCAGCCGGAGCTGCGCCGCCAGCTGGACGCCCTCGGCCAGCCCCTCTGCCACCAGCTGCTGCACGGCGCCGACCCGGAGGCCGCCGGCCGCATCGCCCCCGCCGACGCCGTGCGCACCCAGCGGGCCCTGGAGGTGCTGTATGCCACCGGCCGGCCCCTCTCCGAGCAGCAGGGGGCGGAGCCGCCGCCCTGGCGGGTGCTGGAGCTGGGGCTGGATCCCCCGGATCTGGGGCGGCGCATCGACACCCGCACGCGGGAGCTGTACGCGGCGGGGCTGGTGGAGGAGACCCGGACACTGATGGAGCGCTACGGCGCCGCCCTGCCACTGCTGGACACGATCGGCTACGGGGAGGCGCGGCGGCTGCTGGCGGGAGAGCTGGAGCGCGAGGCGGCGGTGGCCCTCACCGGCCGGCGCACCCGTCAGTTCGCCAAGCGCCAGCGCACCTGGTTCCGGCGTCAGCACAGGCCGGTCTGGCTCACCGGCGGCGACACCGACACAAGGCTGCAACAGGCGTTGCGGGAGGTCGAGCGGCGTCTAGGGTGAAGGGTGACACCCATTCATCCGACTTCAACCACCACCTGAATGCCACCTCGTCCCCGTTTTGACCGTCGCGCTCCCGTGCGGGAGCTGCCCAACATCAACGAGCGCATCAACTATCCCCAGTTGCGGGTGGTGGACTCCGACGGCACACAACTCGGCGTGATCTCCCGGGCCGAGGCGCTGGAGGTGGCCAATGACCGCGAGCTCGACCTGGTGCTGGTGAGCGAGAAGGCCGATCCGCCGGTGTGCCGGATCATGGACTACGGGAAGTTCAAGTTCGAGCAGGAGAAGAAGGCCAAGGAAGCCAAGAAGAAGTCGCACCAGACCGAGGTGAAGGAGGTGAAGATGCGCTACAAGATCGACCAGCACGACTACGACGTGCGCATCGGTCAGGCCTCCCGCTTCCTCAAGTCCGGCGACAAGGTGAAGTGCACGGTGATCTTCCGCGGCCGGGAGATCCAGCACACGGCCCTGGCGGAAGTGCTGCTGATGCGCATGGCCAAGGACCTCGAGGAGGCCGCCGAGATTCAGCAGCCGCCCAAGCGCGAGGGCCGCAACATGATCATGTTCCTCAGTCCCCGCAAGGCCCCCGCGGCCAAGGCCAGCAGCGGCGGCGGCGGCGGCGGCAACAAGAGCGTCGGCCGCAGCAAGGCGGCACAGACGGCGAAGGCCGAGACCGCCGAGGCCTGAGCGGCCGGCTCAGAGGCGCCGGGCGAACAGATCCAGGATTGCCTGCCAGCCCAGGGCGGCGGCCTCGGGGCGGAAGTCCTCGCGGGCCTCGCACATGAAGCCGTGGCCGGCGCCGGGGGCCACGATCAGCCGCCGCTCGAGCCGGGGC
>JBATEO010000044.1:0-8859 GCA_049664045.1 Prochlorococcaceae cyanobacterium | reverse complement strand
GTCTGGTGCCGCCGGGGGCGGACGCCGGTGCGGGCGCGCTGCTGGCCCGGCTGGTGGAGGGCGCCCCTGATCCACCACCCCAGCGGCTGGCGGGCCGTCCCGGCTGGCCTGAATAGCCTGCAGGCCGTGCGCCGGGATCGGGGCGGGGAAGGAGATGGCCAGTGCCGCCGACCGGGACCACATGCGCCAGGCCATTGCCCTGATGCGCCAGGCGGGGGTGGTGGAGCGCAGCGGCGGCCCCTTCGGGGCGGTGGTGGTGCGCGACGGCGTGGTGCTGGGGGCCGCCGGCAACAGCGTGCTGCGCGATCACGACCCCACCGCCCACGCCGAGGTGAACGCCATCCGCCAGGCCTGCCACCGCATCGGCAGCCACGACCTCAGCGGCGCCGTGCTCTACAGCAGCGGCGAGTGCTGTCCGATGTGTTATGCGGCGGCCTACTGGGCGCGCATCGCCAAGGTGTATTTCGCCTCCCGCTGGAGCGACTGCGCCGACCTGTTCGACGACGCCCGCATCCACGCCGACATGGCCCTGCCTGCAGGCGAGCGCCAGCTGGCCCCCGAACCGCTGCTGCGCGAGGAGGCGTTGCCGGTGTGGGAGGAGTTCCGCCAGCTGCAGGACGGCGCCCGCTACTGAGGACTGGTGCCGATGGCAGGGGGCACGCCTGCGCGATGCTGGCGCCACCGCAGCCCCGCCACGCCGCCATGGCTCCCCTGCCGCACCCCGAGCCCGCGCGCCTCCTGGAGACCACCGCCGCGCTCGATGCGCGCAAGCTGCGCTTCGAGATCAACCGGATGGAGCTGCCCATGGGGGTGGAGGGCCAGTTCGGGGTGATCAGGCATCCCGGCGCTTCGCTGGCGGTGCCGGTGCTCGATGACGGCCGGGTGGTGATCCTGCGCCAGTACCGCTTCGCGGTGGCCACCCGGCTGCTGGAGTTCCCCGCCGGCACCCTCGATCCCGGCGAGACGCCGCTGAGCACCATGCAGCGGGAGCTGCAGGAGGAGGCGGGCTACAGCGCTGCCCTCTGGGATCCCCTGGGGGCGATGCTGCCCTGTCCGGGGTACTCCGACGAGGTGATCCACCTGTTTCTGGCCCGGGAGCTGCAGGAGCTGAGTGAGCGCCCCGCCGGTGACGACGACGAGGACCTGGAGGTGCTGCTGATGGAACCGGGTGAGCTGGACGCGGCCCTGGCCAGCGGGGATGAGTACCTGGACGGCAAGAGCGTCACCGCCTGGCTGCGGGCGAAGCAGCTGCTGGGGCTCTGAGCTCACCGCCCAGCGCCACCACCGCCACCGCAGCCACAGCTGTTGCCCGCACCCCATGACCCCGCCCCGCTGGCTGTTCTGGCACCGCCGCGACCTGCGCCTGGCCGACAACCTGGGCCTGGCCGCCGCGACCAGCGCCACCCCGGCGGTGACCGGGGTGTTCGTGCTCGATCCGGCGATCCTCGCCGCCCGGGCGCCGGCGGGGATCCCGGGAGATCTCCCCGCCGTGGCACCGGCGCGGCTGTGGTTTCTGCAGGAGAGCCTGAAGGAACTGGCCGAGGCCTGGCGGGTGGCCGGCAGCCGGCTGCTGATCCTGCAGGGCGATCCAGGGGAGGTGCTGCCCCGCGTGGCGGCGGCCCTGGAGGCCGGGGTGGTGGCCTGGAACCGCGACGTGGAGCCCTTCGGGCGCGAGCGAGACCGCCACGTGGCGAGAGCCCTGCAGGCCGATGGGCGCAAGGTGCTGGCGGGCTGGGACCAGCTCCTGGTGGAGCCCGAGGCGCTCAGCACAGGGGCCGGCGATCCCTACCGCGTGTACGGGCCCTACTGGCGCAGCTGGCGCCGACGGGTGGAGCAGCTGGGGGGCCTCGGTTCAGCCGCCTCGGGTGGCCTGGATCCCCTGCCGGCGCCGCGCTCCCTGATCGACTGCGATCCCATCCAGCTCAGCGGACTGCCGCTGCTGAATCCGCGGTCGGGAGGGGACGACCAGTCGCCTCCCTGGCTGGCGCACAGCTTCACCGGCACCGACCTCTGCCCCTGCCGGCCGGGGGAGGGGGCAGCCCAGGAGCAGCTGGCTGCCTTCTGCGCCGGGCTGGGGGGCAGCGGCCGCTCCGCGCCCCTGCTCCACTACGACGACGGCCGCAACCTCCCCGGTGAAGCGGGCACGTCTGCCCTCAGCGCGGCGTTGAAGTTCGGCACGCTCAGCCCGCGCCAGGCGTGGGCGGCGGCCCAGCAGGCCCGCGAGGTGGTGGCGGCCCTGGGCGGCGCTGAAGAGGCACTGGCCTCGATCCAGACATGGGAGCAGGAGCTGGCCTGGCGCGAGTTCTACCAACAGGCCCTGTTCCACTTCCCCGCGCTGGCCGAGGGCCCCTACCGGCCCCAGTGGCGCGCCTTCCCGTGGGAGAACGACCCCAACCACTTTGCGGCCTGGCGAGACGGGCTCACCGGCATGCCGATCATCGACGCGGCCATGCGCCAGCTCAACGGAAGCGGCTGGATGCACAACCGCTGCCGCATGATCGTGGCGTCCTTCCTGGTGAAGGACCTGATCTGCGACTGGCGCTGGGGCGAGGCCGCCTTCATGGCCCAGCTGGTGGATGGCGATCTGGCCGCCAACAACGGCGGCTGGCAGTGGAGCGCCAGCAGCGGCATGGACCCCAAACCGCTGCGCATCTTCAACCCGGCCACCCAGGCCGCAAGGTTCGATCCCGAGGGGCGCTACATCCGTCAGTGGCTGCCAGAGCTGAAGCACGTGAGCACCTGCGACCTGCTCAGCAGCGAGATCGCCCCTCTGGAGCGGCGCGGCTACCCGGCGCCGCTGGTGAGCCACAAGCTCCAGCAGGCGCGCTTCAAGGCGCTCCACGCCACGATCCGGGTCTGAACGCCCCGGGGGACCAGGGTTCAGAGGGTCTGATCAGGCCGCCAGGGGCTGCTGGGCGGGCACCAGGCTATGCAGCACCTCGATCACCCGCTGCTGGCGGGCTTCGCCCAGCTCGGGGAAGATCGGCAGGCTGAGCACCTCGCTGCAGAGGCGCTCGGTGAGTGGCAGGGAACCGGGGCCATAGCCGAGATCGGCGTAAGCGGGCTGGCGGTGGATCGGGATCGGGTAATAGATGATCGTGTTCACGCCGGCGTCCTGGAGCTGCTGCTTGAGCTGGTCACGCGGGCTGTGGGCCGCGGCCGCAGCGGACGTCACCCGCAGCACGTACTGGTTCCAGCTGTGACCCTCCGGGCCGGGATCGGGGAGCTGCAGGCCAGGCAATCCGGCGAGCTGCTGGCTGTAGCGGGCCGCCAGATCACGGCGGGACTCGAGCCAGCGCTGCAGGTGGGGCAGTTTCACCGCCAGCACGGCGGCCTGGATGGCATCGAGGCGGCTGTTGTAGCCGAGGGAGGTGTGCAGATAGCGGCGCGGCATGCCGTGCACCGCCAGCTCACGCACGCGCCGTGCGAGCTCGGGATCCCGGCAGGTGACGGCGCCGCCGTCACCTGCAGCGCCGAGGTTCTTGGTGGGGAAGAAGCTGAAGCAGCCAGCGTCCCCCCAGCTGCCCACGGGGCGGCCCGCCCAGCGGGCGCCGGTCGCCTGGGCGCAGTCCTCGATCACGTGCAGGCCGTGGCGATCGGCGATGGCGCACACCCGCTCCATGTCCACCGGCCTGCCGAACAGGTGCACCGGCAGCAGGGCCCTGGTGGCGGGGGTGATGGCGGCCTCGAGCTGGTCGAGGTCGATCAGGTAGCTGCCCTCCCGCACGTCCACGAACACCGGCGTGGCACCGACGGCGCTGATCGCTTCGGCCGTGGCGAAGAAGCTGAAGGAGGTGGTGATCACCTCGTCGCCGGGTCCGATGCCCAGGCCCCGCAGCGCCAGCACCAGGGCGTCGGTGCCGCTGTTGCAACCCACGGCATGGGGCACGCCGCAGGCGGCGGCGAAGGCGGCCTCGAAATCGGCTGTGGCGGCCCCGCCGATGTACTGGCCGCTGCGCAGCACCTCCAGCACCGCCTGATCAAGGGCCTCACCGAGCTCCTGGAGCTGCTCGCCGAGGCTGAAGGGAGGCACATTCATGGCGGAAACATTAAGCGGCCCGGACGAGGGCGATCAGCGGGCCCATTCCGGTTCCTCACCTGGATCCCACTTGATGTTGCAGCCGATCGCGGGCCGCTGCTCTGCCGGGGCGGGCTCGCCCGCCAGCGCCGCCGCGATCGCGGCGCGGATGTCATGGCCGTCGAGGGGAACGTCGTTGCCCGGACGGCTGGCGTCGAACTGGCCCCGGTACACCAGCCGCGCCACGCCATCGGCCGCCGGGGCGAACAGGAAGGGATCGGGAGTGCACGCGGCCCGGAAGGCGCGGGCCAGGGCCTGGCGGCCGTCAAAGAGGTAGGGGAAGCGCCAGCCATGGCGCTCGGCCTGGGCCCGCAGGCCCTCGGGCCCGTCCTGGGGGTGGCTGGCGGTGCTGTTGCTGGAGATCGCCAGCAGCGCCAAGGGCGGCGCGAAATCGGCCTGCAGCCGCGTGATCTCTGGCTCCACGTGCTTCACGAACGGACAGTGGGCGCAGAGGAAGAGCACCAGCAGGGGGCGCTGGCCGAGAGTCTCGAGCCGCAGCGGCTCGCCGCTCACCTGACGGGCGTGCCCGGCCGCCAGTTCCGCGCTGATCGCCGCGAACGGCAGCGCCGTGCCGAGGGGAAGCATGGTGGAAGGCGTCAGTGCCATGGGGCCGTTCCGCAAGCGATGCCTTCAGTCAAGTTAGGGATGTGGCACCGCCGGATCCGCCTGGGATCGCCACCGCTGGGGCCGACCGGCATGCTGGCGGCGGCACTGGCGGCGGCAGTGGCGGCCCTGATGACAGGCGGATGTGTGCCGGCCCACCGCCACCCCACCTGGGCGGTCTACCCGCTGCAGCGGCGCACACCCCACGACGGCCTGGCGGTGGTGAACCAGCCCGACGGCTACGGCCTGCACATCTGGATCGACACCGACACCAGCCAGAGCGGGGTCTGCCAGCCGCGCTGGAGCCCCGATGCGGCGCGGCTGTTCAACGGCAACGGCAGCGCCCCGTTCAGTTCCGGCCTTGCCACCCGGGAGGAGTTCTTCGCCGCCGTGGCCCGCGGCGACGTGCGCAGCGCCCTGCGGCGCGAAAGCGAAGCCCTCTGCCGCAGCCGCGATCCCCGCCGCAGCTTCCGCTGGCTGGAGCCGCCGCGCCGCGCCGAGGAGGTGACCGCCGAGAGCTTCCCGCTGCTGCAGGAGGAGGATCTGCTCAGCGATCCCAAGGCGGTGGAGGAGCAGGAGAATCGGCTGGTCAATCCGGAACGGCCGGACTGAACCCGGCCCAGACCAGTGGCTCGGCCCGGCGCCAGTAGCGCGAGAAGCGGCGCAGGTCCGGTGCGCCGGCGCCCTCCAGCGGCAGTGTCACGAACGGCTCAGGCTCCAGCACCTGCAGCGGCAGGGCGGCCGCCACCCGCTGGGCGATGGCCGTGAAGCGGGGATCCACGGCCCGGCTGGTGACGATGCCGTCAGCGCCGGCCGCGGCCGCTGCTGCCAGCAGCTCGGCGGCCACGTCGCCCTCACGCACGAGCACCGGCAGCTCCGCCACGCACGCGCGCAGAAAGCGCAGCCGCCCCGGCGCCAGGGGCTGACCGCCTGTGGTGGCAGTGCGGCCGGCGATCAGCTCGGCGTCGAACACGAACAGCGCCGGAGCGGCGGGATGGGCCCTGAGTGCCGGGTTGGCAGGGCCCAGGGCCTCGCCGTGCACCCACACCAGCAGCCGGCGCGGCGGCCCCGAGGTGAGGCCAGGCGTCGCGGCAGGCGGGGCGGGCGGGGCGATCCACGTCAACTCCGCCGCGGGTTCGGTGGTGGGTTCGGTGGCGAGTTCGCTGGCGCAGTCGCTGACGGTTTCGCTGGCGGAACGGTGGGAATCCTGCTCTTCACCAGTCCGGAACAGGCGTGCCTGCAGCACCTCATAGGAGGCCTCGAAAGGGCATCCCCGGGAGGCCAGCGGACAGCCGGAGCAGAAGCGCCCGCCGCCGAAGCACTCCAGGTTGTCGCGGTTGAAGACGTAGGGCTTGCCGCTGAAGCTGCTGGCCACCCACTGCCAGCTGAGGTTGTTGCTGGCCGGGTCGCCGTCGAGCAGGTGCTGGAGGAACCAGGCGGCACCGACCTGCCAGCGCACCTGGCGCCAGTGCACCAGATAGCTGGCCAGCCACATCCGGGCGTGGTTGTGCAACCAGCCGGTGGCCATCAGCTCGGCGGCGAAGGCGTCGATGCAGGCCAGGCCGGTGGCGGCGGCGGCCACGTCGGCCGGCAGTTCGCTGGCATAGCTGGCCGGATCGTGGCCGGTCTTGAGGGGTTCGAGGTCGTGCCAGATGCCATCCCCCAGCCGCCACCAGAGCCGCTGCCAGTAGTCGCGCCAGCCCAGCTCGGTGATCAGCCTGCCGGCGATCCGCAGTCCCTCGGCCTGGCGGTGGGGTTGGTCGTAGCCGTTGTTGCGCAGCCAGGCAAACACGGCCTCGCGCACCTCCACCAGGGTGAGCACGCCATGGCGGATCCAGGGCGAGAGGCGGGTGACGGAACCGTCGAGGTGGTTGCGGGTGGTGCCGTAGGCACGGGGATCGAGAGCCGCCAGGCGCTGCTCGGCGGCCTTCCGCCCGCCCCGAGTCAGAATCTGATCTCGATATCCGTTAAGCACATGAAGGTTCGCCAGGGATACGACAACTTACGGACATCGGGCAATCAGGCAGCGCCGCTCCATGTCGCCTTACAACAAAGGCTGACAAGGGAAGCCTTGAATTGATGCCATACGACCACAAGCCCCTTCCCTCAGCAATACCGCAGCTCCCACATAGCCCTTTGGAAGGGTGAGATCCCATCGACACGCCTGACTGTTCAGGCCATTGGCTTCTTCAGCAGCCAGGCCACATCCTTGTGCCTTCAACTCGGCCTCAAAGCGACACCATAACCGCAGAAACGCGCTCTCCCGTTTTGACGGAGAGTGCCGCAGCAGAGCCTCAACCTGACTGCCAGCGAAGAGCCTGCGTGCAATCGGCTCCCAATCAAGCACTGTTCTTTCAATTTCAACATCCACACCTACAGGCCTGAAAGGATGTAGAGCGATGAGGACAAGATCACCGGAATGGCCGATGTTGAACTCAGGTCCCCCAGGGCAATGGGGCTTACCATGAGCCCCCATCTCAATCGCCACGGCTGACGGAGCCTCATCACGCAACAAGCCTAGGAGCAACCTAAGCGTCCCACGGCCCAGCAAAAAGCGTTCGCGATCTTCTTCCAGAAGATAGCCACCCCATCTCGTCCGCTCCGAGATTGAAAGATTGCTGTAGAGCAGCGCCACTGTGTCCCGAGAAATGCGCTCACGCCGGTCGACACAGAATAGAGTTGGGCGATCCAGCGACTGCCCCCAAGAGCTGGAGCCCAAGAGCAAAGCAGGATTACTGGAAAAACACCACACTTGAGGCTTCAGAGAAGTCCTCTTACCTACACAATAAAATTTCTCGTCACTCACCATGCCACCTCCAACTCAGGCCCATCCCTGGGATGTCCAGCGTAAATTCGATGAAACTGACCTCATTGGAAGGCAGCATTTCTGATCATAGCCATTGAGCCCTGGGGGCCCCATGGCGAAAGAAAGCACCTTCATATGACGTGACCCCCCTTACTGGTCCAGTTCCTCTGAGAGCTGGTGGGTGGTCAGGCCGCTCTCCACTGTTGGAGGACCTCCAGGGGCGTACGCCCCTGGAGCGCCGAATGCGGTCTGTAGGTGTTGTACTCCATCCTGTACTGCCCTGCCAACAGCCTGGCTTCCGGCACCGACGCGAACAGCTCACTATTCAGGAACTCATCCCGGAAGCGGCTGTTGAATGACTCCACGAATGGATTCTCCCAGGGTGAACCCGGCTCGATATAGGCCGTGCTGGAGCCACTGCCTGTGCACCATTCCTGCAGGGCATGGGCAATGAACTCAGGGCCATTGTCCATGCGCAGGTGCGTAGGTGGCGGATAGAGCCTTAGCAGCTCCTCGATCACCTCGATCACGTCAACCGCCTTGCACCGCCTGCCGACCCGAATGGCCAGGCAGACGCGGCTGAATTCATCCACCACGTTCAGGAACTTGAGCCTGCGGCCATCCATCGTCTGGTCGAACTGGAAGTCGATCGCCCAGACGTGGTGCGGGTACTCGGCCCGCAGCAGCTCCCTGGAGCCGCCGGTAGGCCGGGACCGCTTTCGCCGGCGCGGCAGGGGCCGCTGGAGCCCCTCCTCACGCCAGAGCCGTTGCACCCGCTTGTGGTTGACGCTCCAGCCTTCCAGCCGCAGCCGGCGGTAGACCAGCCGCCGGCCCCAGCGCACATGGCGCCGGGCCAGCTCGCGGATCCGCCGGCGCAGCTTCTGCTCCTCGATGGCCGACACCGGCATGGGCCGGCGCTGGGTGTTGCGGTTCTGGCCCGCCAGCCGGCAGGCACGACGCTGGGATACCCGGAATCGATCCTGCAGAACCACGACGGCCCTGCGGCGACGTTCCGGGCTCAGAAGTTTCCCTCGGCCAGCTCCTTGAGCATCGCTTTATCGAGCTCAGCATCCGCGAGCAATCGCTTGAGCCGGCTGTTCTCCTGCTCCAGCTCCTTGAGCCGTTTTGCCTCTGTGGCCTTCATGCCGCCGTAGAGCTGCTGCCAGCGGTGGTAGGTGGGAGCCGACACCTCCAGGGTCCTGCACACATCAGCGACGCTCTGGCCATGGTTGAGGAGCTGCTCAGCGGTGCGCAGCTTGCGGATGATCTGCTCGGGGGTGTGGCGCTTGCGTTTCATGGGGCTTCTCCTGGCCAAGTCTGGCCGGTAGGGAAGCTCTCATAAGGACTGGTTCAGTTTCCGGGGTCCACGTCA
>JBATEO010000043.1:0-6335 GCA_049664045.1 Prochlorococcaceae cyanobacterium | reverse complement strand
CGCTCGAGCCAGCCGGCCGCCTCGGCCAGGTCGGCGCCCCGGTGGCGCCGGCCCAGGGCCGCCAGCACGCCGTCGTCGAAGCTCTGCCCCCCCAGGCTCACCCGGTTCACGCCTGCGGCCAGGTAGCCGGCCAGGCGCCGCTCGTCGAAGCTAGCCGGATCCAGCTCCAGGCTGATCTCCGCCGCCGGGGCCACGCCGAAGCGGCCGCGCAGCGCGGCCAGGAGCCGCCCCACCTGGGCGGGGGTGAGCAGCGACGGCGTGCCCCCGCCCAGATACACCGTGCTCAGCGGCGGCCCGGCGGGCGATGCGGCGATCTCCCGCTCCACCAGCTCCAGGTAGGCGACGATCGAGGCCGCCCCCGGCGCCCCCGCCTCGCCGGCGGCCCGGTCGCCGAGGGGCACCACCGCAAAGTCGCAGTAGAAGCAGCGCCGATGGCAGAAGGGGATGTGCAGGTAGGCGCTGCGGGGGGGGAAGGCAGCCATCGGCAGCGGGCGGGCCGCGCTGGGGCATGACGTCCCGGGGGACGGCACGGGCGCGGACACGTTCAAGTGCGGTTACCCCTTCCGGCCAGGGGCGCCGGTTTCAGGCAAGCTGCCTGGCTGAGCGGACGGCACACCACGGAGGCGGGAATGGTGGACTCCCTCATCCTGATCCTGTTTCTGATCTCCGGGGCCGCGGCGGGCTGGCTGGGGGTGGATCTGCTGCCGGAAGCCCTGCTGGTGCAGGTGAACAATCCGGAGGGGCTGCGCACGGTGCTGGCCGGTTTCGGGGCGTTCTTCGGCCTGCTGGCGGGGTTCTTCTTCGGTCAGCTGCGCAGGCGCCTGATGGCCCAGGTGCGCTCGATGCCCACCGACCTGCTGGTGAGCCGCGCCGTGGGCCTGATCCTGGGACTGCTGGTGGCCAACCTGCTGCTGGCGCCGATCCTGCTGCTGCCGCTGCCCTGGGAGGTGATCTTCATCAAGCCCCTGGCGGCGGTGCTGAGCAACGTGTTCTTCGGGGTGTCGGGCTACAACCTGGCGGAGGTGCACGGCCGCACCCTGTTGCGCCTGTTCAGCCCCGGCAACGCCGAGGCGCTGCTGGTGGCCGAGGGGGTGCTGCGGCCGGCGAGCGCCAAGATCCTCGACACCAGCGTGATCATCGACGGCCGTATCCGCGGCCTGCTGGAGTCGGGCCTGCTGGAGGGGCAGGTGATCGTGGCCCAGTGCGTGATCGACGAGCTCCAGGCCCTGGCCGATTCGTCCAATGCCGACAAGCGCGGCCGGGGCCGGCGCGGCCTCAAGCTGCTCAGCCAGCTGCGCGAGGCCTACGGCCGCCGCCTGGTGGTGAACAGCACCCGGTACGAGGGCAAGGGGGTGGACGACAAGCTGCAGGCCCTCACCGCCGACACCGGCGGCACCCTGCTCACCGCCGACTACAACCTGGCCAAGGTGGCCGAGGTGAAGGAGCTCAAGGTGCTCAACCTCAGCGAGCTGGTGATCGCCCTGCGGCCCGAGGTGCAGCCGGGCGACGAGCTGCAGCTCAAGATCGTGCGCGAGGGGAAGGAGGCTCAGCAGGGGGTGGGCTACCTGGACGACGGCACCATGGTGGTGGTGGAAGGGGCCCGCGACCGCCTCGGCGAGCGCCTGCCGGTGGTGGTCACCGGGGCCCTGCAGAACCCCACCGGCAGGATCGTCTTCGCCCAGCTGGAGCAGGGGCGCCCCCGCGCGGAGCGGGCCCCGGGCAGGCCCCGCTAGGCTCGCTTCCAGTGCCCGAGCAAGGTCTGCGCATGTCGGTGTCAGCCCCCTACTACGGCGATTCCGCCGTGCTGCGCACCCCGCCGCCGGATCTGCCCTCCCTGCTGCTCAAGGAGCGCATCGTCTACCTGGGCCTGCCGCTGTTCAGCGACGACGACGCCAAGCGGCAGATGGGCGTGGACGTGACCGAGCTGATCATCGCCCAGCTGCTTTACCTGGAGTTCGACAACCCGGAGAAGCCGATCTTCTTCTACATCAACTCCACCGGCACCTCCTGGTTCACCGGCGACGCCATCGGCTTCGAGACCGAGGCCTTCGCCATCGCCGACACGCTCCGCTACGTGAAGCCGCCGGTGCACACGATCTGCATCGGCCAGGCCATGGGCACCGCCGCCATGATCCTCAGCGCCGGCACCAAGGGGCACCGGGCGGCCCTGCCCCATGCCTCAATCGTGCTGCACCAGCCCCGCAGCGGCGCCCGCGGCCAGGCCAGCGACATCCAGATCCGCGCCAAGGAAGTGCTGCACAACAAGCACACGATGCTGGAGATGCTGGCCGAGAACACCGGCAAGAGCGTGGAGCAGCTGGCCAGGGATTCCGACCGGATGACCTACCTCACCGCCGAGGAGGCCAGAGAGTACGGCCTGATCGACCGGGTTCTCACCAGCCAGAAGGAGCTGCCCACGGCGGTGCCCGCCACGGCCGGCATCGGCTGAGGCCACCGCCCGGCCAGTCCGGCGCCCGATCCCACTACTCCCCTTCCACCCTCCTCTCAACCACCCTCCCGTCAGCCATGCCCATCGGCACCCCCAGCGTTCCCTACCGCCTGCCCGGCAGCCAGTACGAGCGCTGGGTGGACATTTACACGCGTCTGGGCGTGGAGCGCATCCTGTTCCTGGGCTCGGAGGTGAACGACGCGGTGGCCAACGCCCTGGTGGCCCAGATGCTCTATCTCGACTCGGATGACAGCTCCAAGCCGATCTACCTCTACATCAACTCCCCGGGTGGATCGGTCACCGCCGGCCTGGCGATCTACGACACCATGCAGTATGTGAAGAGCGACGTGGTGACGATCTGCGTCGGTCTGGCGGCCAGCATGGGCGCCTTCCTGCTGGCGGCCGGCACCAAGGGCAAGCGCCTGGCCCTGCCCCACAGCCGGATCATGATCCACCAGCCCCTGGGTGGCACCAGCCAGCGCCAGGCCAGCGACATCGAGATCGAGGCCCGGGAGATCCTGCGGATCAAGGACATGCTCAACCACGCCATGGCGGACATGACCGGCCAGCCGTTCGAGAAGGTCGAGAAGGACACCGACCGCGACTACTTCCTCAGCGCCGCCGAAGCCAAGGACTACGGCCTGATCGACCGGGTGATCGCCCACCCCAGCGAGGCCTGAGCCTGAAGCCCATGGAGGAGCGAGACGGACAGCAGACGCTGCTGATGCGTTTCGCCACCGAGAACGGCCTGGACTTCGAGATTCTCAGCGGGACCAAACCCGTCGTCCATTCGGGTGGACGACTCATGGGTTTTGATCCTTACCGTCTCGAGGCGGGCCAGGCCAGCCATCTCCCTGGCCCATCGGGCAACCGTCGTGCGATCAACGCAAGGGTCACGGCTGTTCAGATTGGCAGCTGCAAGCGCTTTGCCAACAGCATGATGCAGCTTTGCCATGCCCTGCTGGCAGCTCAGTCACTCGGTGCACAACGCCTCTACATCCCGAGTTTCTGGTATCTCAAACCGGGCAGGCACAGTACCCCAATGGGGATTGAAATCATCAACCACCACGGCACGCCAGACCTGACAGGTGAGGACCTGGTTCTGTCGGGTAGCTTTCTGCGTAGGGCCGCGCTCAAGCGGCTGCACCCACGACGCCCACGCAACCGTCAGCTCGTCCGACAGGTCCGCCACATCCTGAAACTGGACATCAACGCTCCAGCCCATGGCAAAACGGATCTGTTGATCTACATCCGATCTGGCGATGTCTTCAGCAACCCCACACCTCATCCCAGCTACGGCCAACCACCGCTCGCTTTTTATCAGAGAGTCGTGCAACTGCGACACTGGCACACCATCCGAGTGGTCCACGAAGATCGAGGCAATCCGGTCATCGAAGCCCTGCTCGCCTGGTTACCCAACCATTGCCGGCGAGTGATCCCGGTCAGCGGTGACCTGGAAGACGATCTCAATGTGCTGCTGCGCACCCGTCATCTCGTCAGCGGCAGAGGAACCTTCTGCGGTTCTGTGTCCTGCCTGTCAAGAAGACTGCGAAGAGTATACAGCTTTGATCGGCCTTTCAATGCCTGGGGAAACCGAAAGGTGAAGGACGTCACCCTAGTGGATTCCAGAGGAGATTACAGAAGCACCATCCTGCAAGGAAACTGGGCGAATACCCGCGAGCAACGCCGGCTGATGATGGACTATCCAATCGACGCGATCGCGGTCGGCTCCACTGGGCAGCAGCCCCAACCCATCAGGTCGTAGCGAACACTCCTGGAAAGGGTCCGATGGATGTCAGCTGATGCTGCGCGACCAGCAGGAGGCGATCGCATTCAGCGCAGGGGACTCGAGCCGCCGCGGCCTTTGAACGCAGGCAGCCGCTGGTGGACCCAGACCAAGCGTCAATAGGCAGCTCGATGGGCCGCTCGACGGGCCGCTCGATCGGCGGTCCGTGGCCACGGTGCTGACGCCCGGGTCATCCAACTCGCTTGCGTACAGTCTGTGGCTCCCCAAGGAACCGCCCCGACGCCCGGATGGCACAGCTCTTCTACGACTCCGACGCCGACCTCTCCCTGCTGAGCGGCAAGACCGTGGCCATCATCGGCTACGGCTCCCAGGGCCATGCCCACGCCCTCAACCTCAAGGACAGCGGCATCGACGTGGTGGTGGGCCTCTACGAGGGCAGCCGTTCAGCGGAGAAGGCCAAGGCCGACGGGCTTGAGGTGCTGAGCGTGGCAGACGCCTGCGCCAAGGCCGACTGGATCATGGTGCTGCTGCCGGACGAGGCCCAGAAGGCGGTGTATGAAGACGAGATCGCCCCGCACCTGAGCGCCGGCAAGGTGCTGAGCTTCGCCCACGGCTTCAACATCCGCTTCGGTCTGATCCAGCCACCGGCCGATGTGGATGTGGTGATGATCGCCCCCAAGGGTCCCGGCCACACTGTGCGCTGGGAGTACCAGAACGGCCAGGGGGTGCCCTGCCTGTTCGCTGTGCACCAGGACGCCAGCGGCAAGGCCCGCGACCTGGCCATGGCCTACGCCAAGGCGATCGGTGGCACCCGCGCCGGCATCCTCGAGACCAACTTCAAGGAAGAAACGGAAACCGACCTGTTCGGTGAGCAGGCGGTGCTCTGCGGCGGCCTCAGCGAGCTGGTGAAGGCGGGCTTCGAGACCCTGGTGGACGCTGGGTACCAGCCCGAACTGGCCTACTTCGAGTGCCTGCACGAGGTGAAGCTGATCGTGGATCTGATGGTGAAGGGCGGCCTCACCGCCATGCGCGATTCGATCTCCAACACCGCCGAATACGGCGACTATGTGAGCGGCCCGCGCCTGATCACCGACGACACCAAGGCCGAGATGAGGCGCATCCTGGCCGACATCCAGGACGGCACCTTCGCCCGCAACTTCGTGGCCGAGTGCGAGGCCGGCAAGCCGGAGATGGCCAGGATCCGCGAGCGTGACAGTGAGCACCCGATCGAGCAGGTGGGCAAGGGCCTGCGCTCGATGTTCAGCTGGCTGAAGAGCGCCTGAGCCGGGCCAGCGGCAGCCCGCTGGTGCCGTTTGTGCTGTCTATGCCGCTTGGGGTGGAGTCCTTCCGGGGCCTCCACCCCTTGTTGCTGGTGGCGCTGGCCTGCGGACTCGACCGGCTGGTGGGGGATCCCCGCCGGAGCCCCCACCCGGTGGTGCTGATGGGCTGGGCGATCGGCCTCCTGCGGCGGCCGGCGGAGGCCTGGGCCGGCGATCGTCCCTGGGCCCTGCGCCTGGCCGGCGGGTTGATCACCGCGACGCTGGTAGGGGCCAGCGGCCTGGCGGGCTGGGGGCTGGAACGCCTCGCCCAGCACGGCTGGGGCGGCTCAGCAGCGGGAGCGATCCGCTGGCTGGGGCCGGGGCTGCTGGTGGTGGCCCTGGCCAGCGCCCTTGCCGGCCGCAGTCTGGAGCAGGCCGTGACGGCCGTGCTGGAAGCGCTGGATCCCTGGGCCGGCCAGCCCTGGGCCGGCCAGCCCGCGGCAGCCCCCGATCTGCCGGAAGCGCGTCGGCGGCTGGCCTGGATCGTGGGCCGCGACACCGAGGAGCTCGATGCCACCGGCATCCTGCGGGCCCTGGTCGAGACCGCCAGTGAGAACGGCGTCGACGGCCTGTTCGCGCCCCTGTTCTGGATGCTTGTGGGAGCGGGGATCTGGAGCGCCGGCGGCTGGGGCCTGCCGGGTCCCCTGGCCCTGGCCTGGGGCTTCAAGGCCGCCAGCACCCTCGATTCGATGTTGGGCTACCGCCGCGGCCGGCTCACCTGGCTGGGCAGCGCCGGCGCCCGGCTCGACGACCTGCTGGTGTGGCTGCCCAGCCGCCTCACCGCCCTCACCCTGCCCCTGGCGGCCGGGCGTCCCTGGCG
>JBATEO010000042.1:0-3942 GCA_049664045.1 Prochlorococcaceae cyanobacterium | reverse complement strand
GCGCAGCAGCTGGGCCGCACGCTCGGGCGTGCGGCGGCCTTCGCTGGCCACCCAGAGCTGGCCGTCGAGCACCACCAGCCCCTCGCCGTCCATCGGCCGCTGCAGCGGCAGCACCTCCAGCAGGCGCGGCGTGCCGCGGGCCGGCAGGCTGCTCCAGCGCAGCAGCGCCCCCTCGGTGGCATCACTGAGCAGAAGCAACTGGTTGGTGGCCGGATCCCGCTGGATGGCGGAGAAGCCGCCGATCTCCCTGCCGTCCGCGGCGCGGCGCGGAAGCTCCAACTGGCGCTCGACCCGCCAGCCGGCCTCCAGCGGGCAGGGCAGCAGGGCAGCAGCGCCACCGCCGGCAGCCACAGCACCGGCCGCGGCCCGGGCGCCTGGGGCCGAGGCCAGCAGGGCCACCAGAATGGTTGCAGAGCGGGTCAGCAGGGTCACGGGCCAATCCTTCACGAACAGCGCCGGCGGCTCGGCATTCCAGAACACACCCCCCACGGATGTGGGTGCATGCTCCTGCCCGCAGGTGTGGAGGCCCTCAGCCCTTGAGTTCGTCGACCCGCTTCCTGAGCTCCGCCAGGTCCCGGCGCAGGTCGTCCTCGTCGCCGCGCGGATCGGGCCGCCGGTCCGGGGAGACGCGCTCAGGTTGCCGGTAGCCATCGAGGCTGCGGAACATCAGCCCGCCGCCGCTGGCGATCATCACCACGTACACCACCAGCTGCCAGAGGGTGGCGGGCCTGAAGCTGATGCGCACGCTGTTCAGCACCCCAACAAAAAGGGCGGCCAGGGAACCCCACACCAGCAGGCGGGCCCAGCGCTGGAAGCTGCCGGTGAACAGCAGACACACGCCGATGCCGAGGGGAATCATCAGCAGGCCCATGCCGGGTGTGCCGAAGGGCAGCGCCCCGCCCCAGCCACCGAAGCCGCCGCGCCAGCCCCAGCCACCTCCCCCCTGGGTGAACCCCGAGTGCACCATCACCTGGTTGAGGAACAGGAACACCCCGGCGCCGAACAGGCAGCCGCCGATGGTGAACGTCAGCGCGTCGCCGGCGGGATGCTCACGGCCCATGGCTGCCCGGGGTCCTCTGGTCCGCAGCGTAGGGGCGATGTGCCGGTCCGACAGACGCCCGCACCGGCTCAGGCAACGCACTCAGGGCACGAACCGCCGGTAGAGCCAGCGCACGAAGCCGCCCAGCAGCGGCACCGGCGCGAAGGTGGGGCCCACGAAGTCGAAGTAGTCGCGGTGGTCGACGATCCGGCCTGCGTCGTTGAACAGCAGCCGGGTGGTGCCGGGATAGATGAGCTCGATTCCCCTGATCTTCAGGCCCATCTCCCACTCCACGAACGCCGTGTTGCCCTCCACCGCCACCGCCCCCGGCAGGAGGAACACGTCGTCGCAGCGCCGGAGCAGGCCTTCCTGCGCCTCCAGGTAGGCGGCGATGCCCTGCCGCTCCTGGGTGGGATCCTGGAAGTGCACATCGTCGGCATAGGCCTGGCGCCACTGCTCCTCGCTGGGGGCCGGAGCGCCGTAGGGCTTGGTGAACAGGGCTCGCAGGCTGGCGGCGTCCACGGCAGGAGGATGGATCGGCAGCCGAGCCTATGGACGCCGCGCCCCGCCCGTAGCCTCGGGCCAGCACCGGTTTGCCCATGACCGCCACGCCCGCCATGCCCACCACGTCCGCGGGGTTCCGCACGATCGAGGTGGCCCTGAGCGCCAACCCCTATCCGGTGGTGATCGGCGAGGGCGCCCTGGCGGGCCTGGGGGAGCGGATCGCGGCTCAGGGCTTCCGCATCGGCGCCCGGGTGCTGGTGGTCACCAATCCCGTGGTGCACGAGCACTACGGCGCCGCCGCCCTGGAGAGCCTGCGGCAGGCGGGCTTCGAGGCGGGCGAACTGGTGATCGAGGCCGGTGAGGACCAGAAGACGCCCGCCACCGTGGCTCGCATCCACGACGCCGCCTTCGCGCAGCGGCTGGAGCGCGGGTCGCTGATCGTGGCCCTCGGCGGCGGCGTGGTGGGCGACATGGCCGGCTTCGCCGCCTCCACCTGGCTGCGCGGCATCGCCGTGGTGCAGGTGCCCACCACCCTGCTGGCGATGGTGGACGCGGCGATCGGCGGCAAGACAGGCGTGAACCACCCCGGCGGCAAGAACCTGATCGGGGCCTTCCACCAGCCGCGGCTGGTGCTGATCGATCCCGCCACCCTCGCCACCCTGCCGGAGCGCGAGTTCCGGGCCGGGATGGCCGAGGTGATCAAGTACGGCGTGATCGGCGACGCCGAGCTGTTCGCCCAGCTGGAGGCCGCCGGCGACATCAGCTCGATGGCGGCCGTGGGGCCCGGGCTGCTGCAGACCCTGCTGGAGCGTTCCGCCGCCGCCAAGGCGCGGGTGGTGGCCGCCGACGAGCGCGAGGGTGGCCTGCGGGCGATCCTCAACTACGGCCACACCCTCGGCCACGTGGTGGAGACCCTCTGCGGCTACGGCACCTGGCTGCACGGCGAGGCGGTGGCCATCGGCATGGCGGCCGCCGGCGAGATCGCCCTGGCCATGGGCCTGTGGAGCGCCGCCGATCAGGCCCGCCAGAAGGCAGTGATCGCCGCCGCGGGTCTGCCGCTGGCCTGGCCCCGGCTCGATCCGGAGGCGGTGCTGCGCTGCCTTCAAGCCGACAAGAAAGTGAAGGACGGACGGGTGCGCTTCGTGCTGCCCACCGCCATCGGCGCCGTGGAGATCCGCGACGACGTGGACCGCCCAAGCATCCTCACCGCCCTGGCCGCTCAGACCTCGCCGTAGCGGTCCTCCAGGGCGGTCTCCAGGGTGGTGAGCAGCAGCGCCAGGGCGGCCCGCGCCTCCAGATCCGGCCCGCTCACCGAGGCGATCCAACGGTGGCAGAGGGCCTCGATGCGCTCGAACAGCGGTCCGCCCCGGCTCAGGCTGGCCATCACCCGTTCCAGGCCGAGGTCGTCCACCTCCGCCGGCAGGCCCACCACGTAGCGGCGGCCGTCATCGCCCACGTAGGTGAGCCGGCCGACCTCATCCAGGATCGGCGTGGCGTGGGGCGTGATCGGCTCCCCGTGATCCCCTGCTCCCTCAGCGGCCATGGCCTCGCCTCCTCCGGTGTGCCTCCTGGTCCACAGCTAGGCACGCTCAGGACCCTTGCCAACCGTGGCCGGCGGCGGAGCCGGCACTGCGGGGCAGACTGAAACCGCAGCCCCCCGGCCCAGCGCCCGGCCGATGACCGCACCGATCCGCCACGCCCCCCGCCTGATCACCCTCTGGATCGCCTGGCTGCTGGCGATGCTCTTCCATGTGGATCTGGGCCTGATGCCGCTCTTCCACGGCCAGTCACCGGAGATCCACAGCCACGTGGCGGAAGCCCAGCTGCCGCTGCTGTTCGGCGCCATGCTCACCTACTTCCTGCTGCCGCTGATCGCGATCGTGCTGATCAGCTACGCCGACACGGCCCCGGGGCCGGCCGCCGCCTGGCGGCCCTGGCGGCGGCTGCACTTCTGGTTCAGCGTGGTCTACTCGGTGACCAACGTGCCCCATCTGGTGGCCGACATCCTGGTGCCCGACCGCCGACTCGACCAGATTGTGCTGATGGTGGCCCTCACCGTGTTCGGGCTGCTGATCAACGTGGAGGGCTGGCGCTGGTGGCGGCAGCCCTCCTGAACGCCTCAGCGTGAAGCCGCCCCGGGCTCGCCACCGGCCAGGTGCTCCAGGAACCAGTCGCAGGCGAGCCGGGAGGCCGCGTCCAGGGTGCCCGGCTCCTCGAACAGGTGGCTGGCCCCCGGCACCAGCTCCAGGGCATGGGGCGCCCGCAGCGCCGCGGCGGCCCGGCGGTTGAGCTGCAGCACCTGCGGGTCGCACCCGCCCACGATCAGCAGCGTGGAGCAGCGCACCTGCGGCAGGGCCGCCATGGCCAGATCGGGGCGGCCGCCGCGGGACACCACGGCC
>JBATEO010000041.1:0-18876 GCA_049664045.1 Prochlorococcaceae cyanobacterium | reverse complement strand
GCAGGAAGCAGACCGCGGCCACCGTCAGCCGGCCGCCGGCCAGCAGCGCGCCTGGGAGCTCGGGCATCTCGGGGGTGACGATGCCGGGCACCCACAGCGGCGCAGCGGCGAGGGCAGCGGCCAGCAGCAGGGCCAGCAGCACGCTCAGCCGCCAGGGCAGCCTGGGGCGGCGCTGGGCGGCCAGGGCGATCAGCACCGCCGCAGCCGGGGTGGCCGGCAGCCAGTAGCTGGGCAGCTTGGTGGCGGCCAGGCTGAAGAACAGCAGCACCGCCATCAACCAGCTGGCGGCGAAGCGCTGCAGCGAGAGCGGCGGCGGCAGGGCCGGTGCCCGCAGGGCCCGCACGAGACCGTGCAGCAGCAGGGGGGTGACCGGCAGGCTGGCCAGCACCAGCATCAGGCCGAAGAACCACCAGGGGGCCTGGTGGTCGTTCACCACGCTGGTGAAGCGCTGCAGGTTGTGGTAGCCGAAGAAGCTGCGCCAGAAGGGTTCTCCCTCCACCACCAGGGCCGCCCCATACCAGGGCAGGGCCACCAGGGCGGTGAGCAACAGCCCCCGCAACGGCCGCAGGCACTGACACAAGCCCCGCCAGTCGGCCTGCAGCCAGGCGAACAGCAGCAGGGTGAGGCCCAGCAGCACCACCGCCACGGGCCCCTTGGCCAGCACGGCCAGACCCAGCACCAGCCAGCCGGCCCACCAGCGGAGTCCGCCAGCGGCGTAGCTCCGCCAGCACAGCAGCAGGCTCACCGCCAGCGTGCCGGTGAGCAGGGCATCGCTGACGGCGATCCGCCCCCACAGCAGCACGAGGGGCGAGAGGGCGAAGGCCAGGGCGGCGGCCAGAGCGGTGGTGGCCCGCCGGCGGCGTGCTTGCGGCCACACCAGCAGGGTGTGCACCAGCACCTGCATCGTTCCCACCGTGGCCAGGGCCGAGGGCAGGCGGGCCGCCCAGGTGCCCAGCGGATCCCAGTGGCTCTGGCCGGGCAGGGCATAGAGCAGCCCCATCGCCCAGTACACCAGCGGCGGCTTGTCGTAGCGGGGCAGACCGTTCACCCGCGGAATCAGCCAGTCGCCGGTCTCGGCCATGGCCCGGGCCGAGGCCGCGAACAGCGGCGGGGTCTCGTCCACCAGGCCGGTGGATCCCAGCTGCCACACGAACAGCAGCAGCCCCAGCGCCAGGCTGAGCAGCAGCACCCCCCGGGCGGGGCCGACGGGTACCCGGTCGGGGCGAGCCGCAGCGGCGGCCTGAGCCGTGCCCTCAGACCCACGAGCAGACGCACGGAAGCCGGCGGAACGTGACAAGCGAGGCGATGGCAGGAGCCAGCTCCGACCCTATCGGTGCATGCCGGTGCAGCCAGCCCCGGGCGGGGTCAGCCCTTCGGTGCCGCACCGACGAGCGCGGACAGCCAGGCCTCGATGCGGGCGGCGAAGGCCTGCTGGGAGCAGTGGGCCTCCACCCAGGCCCTGCAGCTCCGCCGCTCCAGCCCCCGGGCCCGCCGCACCGCCACCACCAGGCTGTCCACGTCATCGGGCACAGCCAGGGATCCGGTCTCCCCGTCCTGCACCAGCTCCGCCGGTCCGCCGCGGGCGTAGGCCGCCACGGGCACGCCGCAGGCCAGGGCTTCCACCACCACGTTGCCGAAGGCTTCGTTCCACTTGGGAGTGTTGAGCAGCACGGCGCAGCGCCCCAGCTCCGCCTGCAGCCGCTCGGTGGGCAGGAAGCCACGCCAGCGCAGGGTGCCCGGCGGCACCGAAGCCTCCACCCGGCGGGCATAGGCGGCGTCCTCCTCGAGACCCCACACCGCCAGGGGCAGGCCCAGCCGAGCCGCGGCCGCCGCCGCATCCTCGAGGCCCTTCTCCGGCGCGATGCGCCCCGCCCACCCCAGCAGGTTCTCGGGCTCGGGCTGAAACCGGTAACGCCTGAGGTCGAAGCCGTTGCCCACCAGCCGCGGCGGCTGGGAAAGATCGAAGTCGGCCGCCTGGGCGGCGGTGTGGAAGGCCAGATGGCAGGGGTGGCTGCGGGCGATCTCGGCGATCACCCCGTCCATCACCTCGGCCACCGAGCCCATGCTCACCAGGTGGGCCAGGGGCGTGGCGGTGTGGGGTGTGAGCCAGAGCGGCAGCCAGTCGTAGGCCAGGTTGAGGATCACGTCGAACTCGGCCTGGTGGGTCAGGGCCCGGCGCCAGAGGCGACCGAGCAGGGCATCCCCTGGCAGCTCCACCGGAGCGTTGCGGGGTCTGTGCTGCCAGCTGGGCTGATCCGCGCCCCGTTCGCCCCAGAGCGCGGCGCCGGCGCAGGAGTCCGGCAGCCGGGAGCTCTCGGCGGCCAGCACGGTGAGGCGGTGGCCCCGCTCCAGCAGACCGGCCACCAGCGCCAGGGCCGTGATCTCCACGCCCCCACCCCGGCCGCTGCCCAGGGCCCCGACCGGGGTGCTCACCACCAGGATGCGCATCAGGCTCCCTCCCCACCGGTGCTCTCAGCGGCAGGAGCCATGGCGGGGATGCCCTGCCACAGCACCTGGCGGCGGTTGATCAGCAGCACCGAAACCAGCGCCAGCAGGGCCCCCAGCCACTGCAGGGGCTGCAGCTGCTCATCCAGCCAGAGCATCCCGCAGAGCAGGGCGAACACGGGAGTGAGGAAGGTGAGGGCCGTGAACCCCGTGAGGTCGCCCTGGCTGACGAACCAGAAGAACAGTCCGTAGGCCAGGGCGCTGCCCAGCAGGGCTGCATAGGCCATCAGCCCCCACTGGCCCGGTGACCAGTCGGGAAGCCAGGCGGCGCCGGCGCGCACCGGCAGCTCGGCCAGCACCACGAGCGGCAGCCCCCCCAGCAGCAGGTGCCAGCCGGTGACGGCCACCGGATCGCTGTGGCGGGTGGCGTAGCGGCAGAGCACCGTGCCCACCGCCATCGCCGCGGCGGCCCCCAGCATCCAGAGCTCCCCGTGACTCCACGGTCGCACCCCCGTGGCGATCGGCCCCTGGAGCCACCAGTGCCCAAGCACCGGCGCCGGCAGCCCGAGGCAGAGGATCCCCAGCAGCCCCAGCAGCAGGCCCAGCCAGCCCACCGGATTGATCTCCTCCCCGAACAGACTGCGGGCCAGCAGGGCCACCAGCAGGGGCTGGGAGTCGATCAGCACCGATCCCAGGCCCGCTCCGGTCTCGCCCAGCCCCCGGGCCAGCAGCCCCTGGAACAGGCTGGCGTCCACGACGCTGAAGGCGAGCAGCCAGGGCCAGTCGCGGCGGTCGACCGCCAGGGGCCGGCGCAGCACCCAGGCCGCCAGCAGCACCACCACCCCCGCCGGCAGCAGCCGCAGGCTGGCCACCTGCAGCGGCGTGCCCCCCTCCAGCAGGGGGCGCATGGCCGCCATCGCCGTGCCCCAGAGGGCGAAGGGCAGCAGCATCGCCAGTGGACGCAACAGGGGAGGCAACAGACGGGACGACAGGGAGCAACAGGGTGGCCGGTTTTTAAGATCCAGCCACTTCCCAATCACAGCGCATGCCCTGGCCCTGGCGCCGCAAGACCCGCCGCACCCTGGCCCGGATCGCCATCGAGGGACCGATCGCCGGCGGCACCCGCAAACGTGTGCTCAAGGCCATCCGCCAGGTGGAGCAGCGCGAATGTCCGGCCCTGCTGCTGCGCATCGACAGCCCCGGCGGCACCGTTGGCGACAGCCAGGAGATCCACGCCGCCCTGCTGCGGCTGCGGCAGAAGGGCTGCCGGGTGGTGGCCAGCTTCGGCAACATCTCTGCCTCGGGCGGGGTGTACATCGGTGTGGCGGCGGAGAAGGTGGTAGCCAACCCGGGCACGATCACCGGTTCAATCGGGGTGATCCTGCGGGGCAACAACATCTCCAAGCTGCTCAAGCGGCTCGGCGTGAGCTTCGAGACCGTGAAGAGCGGCCTCTACAAGGACATCCTCTCGCCGGACCGGGGCCTCACCGAGCCGGAACGGGAGCTGCTGCAGAGCCTGATCGACTCCAGCTACGGCCAGTTCGTGACGGCCGTGGCCGAGGGCCGGGGGCTGCCGGAGCAGAAGGTGCGCGCCTTCGCCGACGGCCGGGTGTTCAGCGGCGCCCAGGCCCTGGAGCTGGGTCTGGTGGATGAGCTGGGCGACGAGGACAGGGCCCGCAGGCTGGCGGCGGAACTGGCCGGTCTGGATCCCGACCGCACCCGGCCCACCGAGTTCGGCACGCCGCCGAAGCGGTTCGCCGGCCTGATTCCGGGCCGTTCCAGCCTGCGTGCCCTGGTCCACGGCCTCCACCTCGAGCTGGGCTGGAGCGGCCAGCCGCTCTGGCTCTGGCGCCCATGAGCGGCCCTCTGCAGCTGCGCGCCCTGCGCGGCGCCACCACCGCCACGGCCAACACCAGCGAGGCGATCGGCGAGGCCGTGGCGGAGCTGATGGAGGTGCTGGTGGACCGCAACGGCCTGGATGGCGACCGGGTGGTGTCGGTCACCTTCTCGGTCACGGCCGACCTCGATGCCTGCTTTCCAGCCGCCATCGCCCGCCGCCGAGCAGGTTGGGAGCAGGTGGCGCTGCTGGACTGCCAGCAGATGGCCGTGGCCGGTGATCTGCCCCGCTGCATCCGGCTGCTGGCCCACGCCTGGATGGACGCCGACCGCCAGGCCTGCCACCCCTACCTGCGCGAAGCGAGCCGACTGCGGCCGGACCGCGCCAGCTAGCGGTCCGGCCACCGTGGGCACCATGGCCCCGGGCCGCTGCTGACAATTGCTGTTCAGCCCTACCGCCCGCCGCCTCACCGATGGGTTTTCTCCCCCTGCCCCGGTCCCAGCAGCAGCCTGGTTCCAATGAGCTCCGCTCCAATGGGCATCAATCCAGTGGGCATCGATCCAGTGGGCGCCCGCTCCGGCGCCTTCCCAGGCTGGGTGCGGCCGCAGGCCTGACCGTGGCCGGCTTCGCCCTGGCAGCGCTGGCCACCCCTGGCCAGCCCCTCGGCCGGCTGGCCAGCGGCCTGGGTGCCCAGCCCGCCCTGGCCCAGGGCACCCCGAGCCTGCTCGAGTTTCGTTGGGAGAACAACCGCGATTACCGCAGGCTGTATTACTACCTGAGCAATACCCAGAGACTGAAGCGTGCCGAGTATTTCCTGATGCTGCGGCCCAGGGATCGCAACAACGCCATTCTCAAGCTCACCGTCACGATCCCCGAGAACTTCGACGCCACCATCGACACCAGCCGGGTGAAGCTGTGCCGGATGCGCGAGGGCGGCATGCTGGCCCGCACCCGCTGCGAGGCCACCATTCCGGCCACGATCGAGCTGAGCGAGAACGGCCGGGCCCTGGAGATCTTCCCGGATGTCCCGGTGCCGGACACCGAGACGATCGGGGTGCACATGCGCCTGTTCAACCCCTTCAACCCCGGGATGTACCAGTTCAACGCCCTGGCCCAGGCGCCTGGGGATGTGCCCGTGTCCGGCTACCTCGGCAGCTGGCTGATCCAGATCGACTCCACCGGCGGCTGAGAGGCCTCCGCGACCACCCGGCGCGGGTGCTGAACACCGCCTGATAAGTTGGCCACTGCGAAAATCTCAGCCGGGCAGAGGGGGGCAACCACAGAGCCATGACCAAGCGCACACTCGAAGGAACCAGCCGTAAGCGCAAGCGGGTGTCCGGCTTCCGCGTGCGCATGCGCACCCACACCGGCCGCCGCGTGATCCGCGCCCGCCGCCGCCGTGGCCGCTCCCGCCTGGCGGTCTGACCACCCCACCCCGAATCTCCAGCGCCGATGGCCCTGCCCCAGCGGCACCGGCTGTGCGGCCGACGCATCTTCAGCTGCCTGTATCGCAAGGGCCGTGCCTGCCACGGCCCTTTTTTGGTGCTGCGCTGGCTGCCGGCCCGCCCGGACCTGCTCCCCCCCAGTCAGCGCTCCCACCCGGCCAGCGCCTGGCGCGCCGGGGTGGTGGTGAGCAGCAAGGTGCACAAGCGGGCGGTGCGCCGCAACCGCTTGCGCCGCCTGCTCCACCAGCACCTCCTGAGCCAGCCGATCGCGGCTGCCGAGGGACCGGTGTGGCTGCTGTTCAGCCTCAGGCCGGGCAGCGCGGAACGCGACCGCGACGCCCTGCTGGGAGAATGCCGGGGTCTTCTGCAACAGGCAGGTCTGACGCCATGAGCCAGCCGAGCAGTTCCGCAAGCCAGCCTGCGATCCAGGAAACGGTGTTTTACGAGGGTGGGCCGGCCCGCGGCGATCTGTTCCTCAACCTGCTCTTCGGCCTCACCGTGATCGCCATCCCCTTCGCGGTGGGGGCGATCGTGCGGGCCCTGTGGCTGCGCTTCCGCATCACCAGCCGCCGCATCGAGGTGAACGGCGGCTGGATGGGCCGCGACCGCACCCAGGTGGTGTACAGCCAGATCCGCGAGGTGCGCACCGTGCCCCGCGGCTTCGGGGCCTGGGGCGACATGGTGCTGGTGCTCAACGATGGCGCCAGGCTCGAGATGCGCTCCCTGCCGCGGTTCCGCGAGGTTGAGGCCTACATCGAAGAACGCCGTCAGGCCACCGGCAAAGGCGCCCGCCCGAAGGGGATGGCCGCCTGAATCCCGGGGTCGCACCCCACACACCCACAGCGCTCAGGCACACTGAGCCACGCTGACCCCCTGCCCCCCAGCTCCCCGCGCCGTGATCGGCTACATCTCCGACAACCTGCTGATCCCGA
This sequence comes from Prochlorococcaceae cyanobacterium, assembly GCA_049664045.1. GTDB lineage: Bacteria > Cyanobacteriota > Cyanobacteriia > PCC-6307 > Cyanobiaceae > NIES-981. The sequence continues at coordinate 12,217 of JBATEO010000041.1, read as the reverse complement.
TCCTCGATTTCTTCTACGGATTGGTGCCCAGCTACGGCCTGGCGATCATCGCCCTCACCGTGGTGATCCGCCTTGCCCTGTTCCCGCTGAGCGCCGGCTCGATCCGCAACGCCCGCCGGATGCGCATCGCCCAGCCGGTGATGCAGCAGCGGCAGGCCGAGATCAAGAGCCGCTACGCCAACAACCCCCAGAAGCAGCAGGAGGAACTCGGCAAGCTGATGAAGGAGTTCGGCAGCCCCTTGGCGGGCTGTCTGCCGCTGCTGGTGCAGATGCCGATCCTGTTCGCCCTGTTCGCCACGCTGCGGGGCTCACCGTTCGCCGACGTGCCCTACACCTTCAACCTCAAGGTGCTGCCGGCCGACCAGATCGCCGCGGTGGAGACCAAGCCGTTCAACACCGCCAGCCACTCGATCTTCCTCACCGCCACCAACCACGTGCCAGTGATCGGCAGCCTCGAGGGGGGCACCAAGCTGGGCGTGGGTGATCACCAGACGGTGAACCTGCACACCAAGAGCGGTGAGAGCTTCAGATCCGTGCTCGGTGCCGAGGAGAAGGGCTCCAGCTTCCAGCCCAGCTGGAGGGTCACCAAGGGAGAGGGCGTGGTGAGCGTGGACGCCGATGGCACCATCACCGCCCTGGCACCGGGAGACGCCACCGTGGAGGGCACGATTCCTGGCCTGGCAGCGCGCAGCGGCTTCCTCTTCATCCAAGCCCTGGGCCGGGTGGGCTTCATGGGTGACGGTGGCGTGAACTGGGACATCGCCATCCTGGTGGCGGCTTTCGGCGCCTCCCTCTTCCTCTCCCAGATTCTCTCGGGCATGGGGATGCCACCCAATCCCCAGCAGGCCACGGCCAACAAGATCACCCCGGTGATGATCACGGCCATGTTCCTGTTCTTTCCGCTGCCGGCCGGAGTTCTGCTCTACATGGTGGTGGCCAACATCTTCCAGGCCCTGCAGACCTTCCTGCTCACCCGCGAGGCGCTACCGGAGAACCTGCAGAAGATCCTCGATCAGCAGCTGGCCCAGCAGTCCGCCACTGTCCCGGCAGGCGCCACGGCCGGCGGTACCGGGGACCGGCTGCCGTTCGAGCCGAAGAGCCGGAAGTAGACGCCATGCCCGGCAGCCCCGCAGGCTCTCCGGGAGGCACTCCGCCCGGCCCGGTGCCCATCCAGGACCTCAGGGCCCTGGCCGACGGACGCACCTGGCAGCTGGACCATCACCTTCCGGAGCTGCCCAGTCTCACGCCGGTGCGTGGCTGGCTGCGAGCCGTGCACCGCGGCAGCGTGCTGGAGGTGGAGGGGGAAGCGGAAACGATCGTGACCCTCTGCTGTGATCGCTGCCTCCAGCACTACAACCACCCGCTCCGTTTCCACACCCGTGAGCTGCTCTGGCTCCGCCAGGCCGAAGACGAGCAGGAGCCCGTCCTGGAGCCGGAGGCCCACGACCTCAGCCTGGATGCGGGGCCCGATTGCGGCGACGAGACCATCGACCCGCGCGCCAGCTTCGACCCGGCCCACTGGACGTTCGAGCAGCTCAGCCTGCAGCTGCCCCTGGTGAACCGCTGCGGAGCGGACTGCCCGGGTCCGGCCACCTGGGGCAGCAGTGATGCGCTGGATGATCCCCGCTGGGCGGCCCTGGCGGCCCTCCGGGCCACCTCCGAGCAGCCGCAATCCGATCCATGAGCGGCGCCGGCTGGTGTGATCAGCTGGATCTGCTTATCCGCTCCCGCACGCCGATTCTCTGGATCCGCAGCCTGGAGGAGGAGCGGGTGGAAGCCCTGCTCGAGCAGGCTGCCGTGCGCCTGGGCAACCGCACCCTGCTGCGCTGGGATTTCATCGACGGCCTCAGCGGTGCCCCGAACCGCCAGGGCGAGGCGGCCCGCAATCCGATGGCGGCCCTGGCCTGCCTTGACGCCCTGCCGGCGGACCAGGGCACGATCCTGCTGCTGCGCGACTTCCATCGCTACTGCGAAGACGCCGGCATCTGCCGTCGCCTCCGCAACCTGGCCGGGCAGCTGCGTCAGGCTCCCCGCACGGTGGTGATCACGGCCCCGCAGTGGCAGCTGCCGCCGGAACTCGATGACAGCGTGACCGTGCTTGAGCTGCCCCTCCCGGACAGCGGCGAGATCAGCCGCCTGCTGGAGTCGATCGCCGCGGCCTGCGGACAGCCGCTGCCTGCCGGCGTGCTGACCCAGCTCAGCGCCGCCTGCCATGGCCTCAGTGAGCAGCGGGTGCGCCAGCTGGCGGCCAGGGCCCTGGCCCGCCGCGGCCGCCTCAGCGAGGACGACCTGGCCGAGGTACTGGAGGAGAAGCGCCAGGCCATCGCCAAGACTGAGCTGCTGGAGTACTGCCCCACCGAGGCCACTCCCGCCGACATCGGCGGACTGGAGGCGCTCAAGCACTGGCTGGAGCAGCGCCGCATGGCCTTCAGCGAGGAGGCGCGCCGCTACGGCCTGCCGCTGCCCCGCGGCGTGCTGCTGGTGGGCCCCCAGGGCACCGGCAAGTCGCTCACCGCCAAGGCGATCGCCCACAGCTGGAGCATGCCGCTGCTGCGGCTGGATGTGGGGCGGCTGTTCGCCGGGCTGGTGGGCGCCAGCGAGGCCCGCACCCGGGAGATGATCCAGCGGGCCGAGGCCATGGCCCCCTGTGTGCTCTGGATCGACGAGATCGACAAGGGCTTCGGCGGTGACGCGCGCAGCGACGGCGGCACCAGCCAGCGGGTGCTGGGCACCGTGCTCACCTGGATGGCGGAGAAGACCAGCGCCGTGTTCGTGGTGGCCACCGCCAACGCCGTGGAGCGGCTGCCTGGCGAACTGCTGCGCAAGGGGCGCTTCGATGAGATCTTCCTGCTGGATCTGCCCAGCCCGGAGGAGCGCCGCGACATCCTCGATCTGCAGCTGCGCCGGCGCCGTCCCGATCACCGCATTCCTCTCGAGGTGCTGGTGGACCGCACCGCCGGCTTCTCCGGCGCCGAGCTGGAGCAGACGGTGACCGAAGCCATGCACCTGGCCTTCGCCGAGGGCCGGGAGTTCACCGAGGCCGACCTGGTAGCGGCGGCCACCCAGGTGGTGCCGCTGTCCCGCACAGCCCGTGAACAGCTGGAACACCTGCAGGAGTGGGCCCGCGGCGGGCGGGCCCGGCCGGCCTCGAGATTACGGGGTATGACGAACTCCGACGCGGCGTAACAAGGCCACGCCGAGCCAAGGGCCGGCACGGACACCGCTCCTACGGTCGATCCATTCGCCCACCGTCCGTGACGCCAAGCCCCACTCCCCGTGATCGCAGCGAGCTGTTCACCCAGCTCGCGGTGGCCAGCCTTGGTGCCGGTGTGGTCACCACCGTGGCCGTGGCCCAGGGGCAGAACCCTCTCACGGCCCTCGGCATCACGCTGTTCTCGGCGGTGGCGGCGGTGCTGGCTGGCCAGCTGCTCTGAACCCCGCTTCAGCGGCGAGCGCCACGAGCGGATGTTCAGCTTGGACAATTGATCAGCTGGATCGGTGCATCGGGCGACGCCCACAGCAACCCTTCATGCTGAATTCAGCGCATCCTGGCCTCCAGGGCATTTTTCAATGCCATTGACCCGTAATCCCAGAACCTGCTTTTCGGCAGCGCTGATGGCTGCCTGGATGGCGGGTGCAGGCCAGTTGCCCGCGCTGGCCGCCCTGCCTGCGATCGAACAGTCCGCCCGCTCGCAGCCAACCCACGCCACCAGCCCGATGCTGCTGGCGGAGAAAAAGGATGATGAAGACGACAAGAAGAAAAAGAAAAAGAAGTCCGCAGACAAGCAGAAATCGCCACAGAAACAGCAAGGCAGCCAAGATCGCAAGGATCGCCAGAAACAACGCGAGAGCGACAGCAAGCAGCAGTTGCAGAAGTATGGATCCGGGCAATCTGGAAACAACCGGCTGAACGAGAGTCAGCGCGAGCGCATCTACGAGCAGGGCCGTCAGGAGGGCCTCGACAAGGGCAAGCAGAAAGGATTTGACAAGGGCCGCGATTCCGGCTTCCAGGAAGGGTTCGACAAGGGCAAGCAAAAGGGCTTCCGGAAGGGGTATGACGTTGGCCACGACCGCAGCAGAAAGCGCCAGCAGTGGAGCTCCTGGGACCGGAATCAGTGGCGGCGCTACAACAACACACGCCGCAACATCTGGGTCGTTCCGGTGAGCTCCAGGCCCGCCTACGCCGGCTATCCGGCTTGGGCGCGGAATTCCAACTGGGGCTATTCACGCCCCTGGGGGGGTGGCTGGTATCAGTCGTCAAGCAATCCGTACTGGAGCTGGTGGGCTGGCCAGGCGCTGAGCTGGGGCGTCAACGCGCTGACGACAGCGCTGATCGTGAACAATGCGATGAACAACGCCATCCGCCAGTCGCGCCCCACGCTGGCGGTGCCGAACAGCAACTGGCAGCTTTACTACGGCACAGTGCAGCCTGTGAATGACACGCTCGTGAACTTTGTCGTCAACAATGGAACGAATAATTACCAGATGCAAGCCGACTGTGATGACGGTCTCCTCAACGGTGAAGTGCCCACCACCTATGCCGAGGCGGAACTGATCAACACTGCCTGTCAGATCACCTACGGCAGCATCTGAGCCGGCCGCTTGAGCCCGAATGCATCGCTCGGGCTTCAAGCGGCGCTCTCCCCGGGAGACGGATGGGCTCAGCCCGCCCCCCAGAGCTCCAGCAACGCCTCGCGATCAGCTTTGGCGAAACCCAACACCGGCGACCCGGAGGGGATGTACGACATCACGGTGTCGCTGTTGTCGAACCGGCGCGAGAACGGCATTCCGTAGGGATGGTCGAGCCCCAGGGCATGGCCGATCTCGTGGACGATCGTCCAGCGCTCACTGCCGCTGAGCCGATCCCCTGCCCTGTTCTCCCAGCTGATCTCGAACCAGCCCCGGTTGCGGGTGGTCTGACCCAGGACTCCGGGCTCAGCGAACCTCTCCAGGCGATAGAAGTCGATCGCGGTGCTGGAGCGGCTGGCCTTCTCCACGAACCGCAGACCCGTGAGCCGATCCACCTCCGCCAGGGTGGATCGGATGAACCGCGCTTCCGGCCTGGAGATCGCTTCAGCCCTGGTGCCCTCGTCCAGCTGGCGGTGCTGACCGTTGATCCAGTAGGGCACCTTGGTGCCGCCGGCGAAACGACGCAGACTGCGTGCCCAGCGGCGATCGACGATGGCATCAATCGGCAACGTCACGGGCGAACCCAGTTGTGCGCTCAAACCTAACGGCACCGTGGCCGGAGGGATGGGGGAGAACCTGCGGTCACTGATGCCCGCTCTCGCGAACAAGACCTACTTCAGCTAGCAAGACGTTATCGGGTTCAAGTCCAGATCCCTTGGTATGGCTTGGATGTAGGGGAGTGGTCGAGGGGCTTTAGGCTCGGCTTCAGTCACGCCCTCGGCCTCCCCATCCGCCCAGGATGGGCTCCTGGAAGTCGGCTTGAGCGGTCGCCATCGCTGAGGGCTCGGGCTGAAGCCCCCGCGATCGCAGCGAGCTCTTCAACCAGCTGGCGGTGGCCTGCCTCGGTGCCGGTGTCGTCACCAGCGTGGCCGTGGCCCAGGGCCAGAACCCGCTCACCGCTCTCGGCATCACCGTGTTCTCGGCCGTGGCGGCGGAGATGGCCGGCCAGCTGCTCTGATTCAGGGCTGCACGGGAGGAACAACGGCAGCCGGATCGGCAAGCGGACACCGCCCGCTCTACACGCCAACAGGAGCGAACTAGGACAGATCTATGACAGCGACGAGGGCTCGAACCACCCGGTGCTGCCTATGTTGACGGATAGGCGGGTGCTCCTCATGAACGACTCTTCCCCATACCCCTTGGATTCCAGACCGTCGCCCCGTCGCACTCTGGCCGTGCCCGGCGTCGCCATGGCCCTGGTCATGGCCGCATCAGGTGCGCTCCCGGCGGCCGCAGCCACCCTGGTCGGCCGCGATGGCGCCCGTCTGGATCAGGGGGCACTGATGGCCAATGAGCGCAGCCCCCTCTGGCAGGAGGGAGTACGCAGCGAGGATGACAAGCGCGACAACGACAAGAAGAAGAAAAAGAAGCAGGACGACAAGAAGAACAGCACGAAGGACAGCAAGAAATCATCCGAAAGCAACAACAAGAACACCAACTCCAACCAACGGGATCCCAAGAGCGACTCCCGGAACAACAAGCTGACGGAACAGGAGCGCCAGCGCATCTATCAACAGGGACGCGAGGAAGGCCTCCAGAAAGGAAAGACAAAGGGATACAACAAAGGCATCGATGCGGGCTACCAGGAAGGCTACGACAAGGGCAAAGACAAGGGTTTTCGCAAGGGTTACGACCGCGCCGAGCAGCGCAAGCAGTGGAAGGCCTGGAACAGGAACCAGTGGAACGACTACAACCGCAACCGCCGCAACGTCTGGGTGACTCCGGTTCAGTACAACCGCGGCTTCTACAACAACCCTGACTGGGCTCGCAATTCCAACTGGGGCAACAGCCGGCCCTGGGGTGGCGGCTGGTACAACAACCCCTCCGGCGGCTGGAACAACAACCCCTCCGGCAGCTGGTACAACAACTCCTCCAACAACCTTCCCTGGAGCTGGTGGGGCGGCCAGGCCCTGGGCTGGGGAATCAATGCCCTCACCACGGCTCTGATCGTCAACAATGCCGTGAACAACGCCATCCGGCAGCAGCAGCCCACGGTGCAGGTGCCGCGAAGCAACTACAACCTGTATTACGGCTCCGTTGAACCGGTCGACGACACCGTCGTGAACTTTGTGGTGGACAACGGAGGCTTCAAATACCAGATGGAAGCGGACTGCGCCGACGGCCTGCTCAACGGCGAGGTGCCCACCACCCTGGCCGAGGCCGAGCTGATCAACACCGCCTGTCAGGTCACCTTCGGCGGAACCTGAGCCCCCAGACTGGGGGCCCAGTGCCCCCAGACGATGGTCCCAACAGCCACTGCCATGGGTCACGCCCTGCGGGCGGTGATGCCGGCCCTGGCCAACAAGACTTACTTCAACTACGGCGGCCAGGGGCCACTGCCAACCCCCAGCCTGGAGGCCACCATCGCCACCTGGAAGCGGATCCAGGAGCTGGGACCGTTCACCGCGGACGTGTGGCCATTCCTTGAGGCGACCACGGCGGGCCTGCGGCAGCGCCTGGCCGGCTGGCTGGGGGTACCCGCCGAGCAGCTGGCCTTCACCGAGAACGTGACCAGCGGCTGTGTGCTGCCCCTCTGGGGTCTGCCCTGGCGCCAGGGCGATCAGCTGCTGGTGAGCGACTGCGAACACCCGGGGGTGGTGGCGGCGTGCCGGGAACTGGCCAGACGCCACCAGCTCGAGCTGCGCAGCCTGGTGGTGCGGGATCTGGTGCAGGGGCCGGAGTCCACGGCGGCGGCGCTGACAGGGCGGCTGGACGCGGCCCTCACCGCCCGCACGCGACTGGTGGTGCTGTCCCACCTGCTCTGGAACACCGGCCAGGTGATGCCCATCGCCCGGGTGGCCGGCCAGCTTCGCGCCCATCCCTCCCAGCCCTGGCTGCTTGTGGATGCGGCCCAGTCGCTCGGCTCCCTGCCGGTGGCGGAGGCCGCCGCCGCCGCGGACATCTATGCCTGCACGGGCCACAAATGGTGCTGCGGGCCGGAGGGACTGGGAGTGGTGGCGCTCTCAGAGCGGCTGCTGGCCGAGGCCCGGCCCACCCTGATTGGCTGGCGCAGCCTCGGCCATGAGGGCTCGGCGGAGAGCGCCTTTCAGGCCGACGCCCGGCGCTTCGAGGTGGCCACGTCCTGTCTGCCGCTGTTCGCGGGGCTGAACCGCTCCCTGGAGCTGCTGGAGGCCGAGGGGGATGCGCACCAGCGCCTCGACAGGATCCGCTCCCTGGCGGGTGAACTCTGGCGCCACCTGGCGGAACTCCCTGGGGTCGAGCCGCTGCTGCACGTGCCGCCTCCGGCGGGACTGGTGAGCTTCACCGTGGAGGGCCGGACCCCCGAGGCTGTGGTGCGCGCCCTGGGCCAGCGGCGGGTGTGGCTGCGCAGCCTCGACGATCCCCACTGCCTGCGGGCCTGCACCCACATCACCACCACCACCGCCGAACTGGATCTGCTTCTGGCCGCGCTGGCGGACCCGATACCAGTGACCTGATCGGCCTGATGGGAAGGATGCAATGGCGCTAATGCATGGAGACCCTCATGGTGAGCTGAGCGCTCTGGTCTGTACGGATTCAGCCACTGCAACAACCATTCGACAGGAATCAATCGAAGCAAGCAATCGAGACCTCGGTAGGACATCCAGCCGAGGTTCTCAATCAGCGAGCTTTGAATCAATTCGAGCTGTTGCCTGCCATCGCCACTGGGATTCTGGGCACGGGGAAGCCATTGCTGCCCAGCACATCAATGATCATGCGGTTGGTGTCGAAATAGACCTGCCAGTAGTTGTCGGTGTGGGTATAGGGTCTGACAGCAAGCTTTGGACCCCTCTCGGTGAACTCGAGCACCTCCACGTCGCCTTCCTTGCCCTCGAACTGGTTCGGCACGCGCTTGAGACCTTCCTTGAGCAGGCTGATCGCCCGTCCCACATCGGCGGAATTATCAAGCTGCGCTACAAGCTCGACGCGACGATAGTCGTGAACCGAAAAGTTCTGGATGTTGTCGGAGAAGAGCTTGCCATTCGGGATGATGTTGCGGACGTTATCCGGTGCCAAGACCGAGGTGACGAACATACCGATCTCCTCGACGGTTCCTGTCACGCCGGCAGCCGTGATGAAGTCACCCACGCTGAAAGGCCTGAAGATCTGCAGGAACACACCGGCGGCGAAGTTGCCGAGCATCCCACTCCAGGCAGCACCGATCGCCACGCCGGCACCAGCCAGCAGAGCGGCGAAGCTGGTCGTCTGGATCCCGAAGAAGCCGAGGATGGCCACCACCAGGATCACCCGCAGCGCGGCGGCGATGATGTTGAGCAGGTAGGTGATGACCGTGGCATCGAGGGCGCTATGACGCAGGTTGCGGCGCAGAATTCTCATCGCCAACTGAATCAGCCAGCTACCGGCAATCCAGAGAGCGACTGCCCCGATGACCTTTAACAGGAATGGAACAAGCGTGGAGGCAACAAGAGATGTCAGGTCGGGCACGGGAATTCGAAACCAGATGGCGCACAAAGGAGACTAAGGCTGTCGTGCGAATCGTCAAACGGTGTTGGCGATTCCGAAACGAAGAATGAGTTCCTCAGCAGCCCTGCTGATGAGGAGCGCCCCCTCGTTCCGGGGATCTCCCACCCGGGCAGCTGCCGGATCTGATGCCCCTGCTGGAAAGGGGCGTTCAGGCCGATGGCCAGGGCTTCGAAGTGGCCAGCTCCTGCTTGCCACAGGTCGTGGACCTGACCTGCGACCTGGAGTTGCTGGAGAAGACAGGGGGGCACCGCGGTGGTGCTGTGCCTTGGATGCAAGGCATCTGGATCAGGGGACTGGAAGATCCGGCCTGTCTCCATTGACAGCAGGCACCTCACGCCCGCCAGCACGGACCCTGACCGCTGCCCCGGGTGACACAGCCGATGAACCCTGCTGCCGAAGACGACTCGTCTGGCCAGAGTGAGACCGTCACCGGAAGACCCGCCATGTCTCCCCTGCGTTCCCAGGGCCAGGCCCTGCTGTTCTCGACCTGCGCCGCCGGTCTGAGCTGCCTTGCCCTGCTTGCGGCGCCACTCGCCCCCGTGACCGCGCAGAGCTCCGGGGCGGTGATGCCAGCTGCTCCGACCGAGAAGAATTCTCCCTACGCAGCAAGCCAGGACGAAACCACAACACCAATGCAGGGCATGACTTCCGAAACCCTTGAGAGAATGGAGGGCACCAAGGCGAAGGGAAGCACCAAGGATTCACCCTTCGCGGGCGCGAAGGACAGCAATCAGCAGGTTCACCAGGGGTTGGCAGTGGACCGCAGGCGCGGCTGGCTACTGCTGGTGCCCGTCGGGCTGGCCGCGCTCAGCTATGGCGCCTTGAGGAGCCAGGAGCGGGACCACTCCTAAACGGATCGGTGGGCCCACCGGACGGCCGGCGGCTCTCGTTCGTCCCTCATCCCTCACTCCCTGGATTCAAGCCCCTGAACGGGTGGGGGCCTGAAGTCATTCGGCGGTACCGGCTCCTTCGAGCAGATGGCGCTGGACCCAGCCCGCCAGAAGAGCTCCGACGATCGGTGCCACCCAGAACAACCAGAGCTGCGCGATCGCATCCCCTCCGACCCAGAGCGCCACGCCGGTGCTGCGGGCAGGGTTCACGGAGGTGTTCGTGATCGGGATGCTGATCAGGTGGATCAGGGTGAGGGACAGGCCAATGGGAACGCCGGCCATGCTCGTGATCGCATCCCGGTGGGTGCAGCCGAGGATCACCAGCAGGAAGATGAAGGTGAGCACCACCTCAATGGCCAGTGCGGACATCAAGCCGTAACCACCTGGCGAATGGGCGCCGAAGCCGTTCGTGGCAAGTGGATTGGAGCCTGAAAGCTCAAAGCCGGGACGGCCGCTGGCGACCGTGAAGATCAGACCACCAGCGATGATGGCTCCCAAAACCTGCGCCACGATGTAAGGAAGCAGGTGAGAACCCGGCATGCGGCCGCCGGCCCAGAGCCCGAAGCTCACCGCCGGGTTGATGTGGCAGCCGGAGATATGCCCGATGGCATAGGCCATGGTGAGCACCGTGAGGCCGAACGCAAGGGAAACACCCAGGAATCCAAGACCGAGGGGGTTGGCATCCGCCTGGGCGTAGGGGAAGACGGCGGCCAGCACAGCACTGCCGCACCCCCCCAGCACCAGCCAGAAGGTGCCGATCAGTTCAGCCAGGAATCGCCTGGACATCGGCGGTGACGAAGCCATCTCACGCGATCAAAACAGCAAGATCGTACCGATTGAGCCCGGTCTCCCAGGCGACCGTGGGGGATTGCTGTCCAGCCCGGACTCAGGCACCGGTGCGCAGTCGCAGCGCCTTCTCGGCTTCCTCCCGATCGTCGAAATGCACCTTGGTGGTGCCGAGGATCTGGTAGTCCTCGTGGCCCTTGCCGGCGATCAGCACCAGGTCGTCCGCGCCGGCGCTGGCGATCGCGGAGGCGATGGCGGCCGCCCGGTCGACGTCGACCTGGAGGACGGTTCCATCCGGAATGCCCGCCAGCACGTCATCCAAGATCCGCTGGGGATTCTCCGTGCGCGGATTGTCGGAAGTCACCACCACCCGGTCGGCGAGGCGGGCGGCGATGGCGCCCATCTGGGGCCGCTTGCTGCGGTCGCGGTCACCGCCGCAGCCGAACACACAGATCAGCCGGCCGCTGGTGAAGGGCCGGCAGGCCCTCAGAGCGTTCTCCAGCCCGTCGGGGGTGTGGGCATAGTCCACCAGCACCGATGGCCGGCCCGCGCGGACGCCTCCGGCCACCACCCGCTCCATGCGCCCAGGCACCCCCCGGAAGCTGGCCAGCCCCTCCAGCAGATCGGCCAGCGGAAGACCCTGCTGCTGCAGGGCGCCGACGGCCTGGAGGAGGTTCATCAGGTTGAACCGGCCCACCAGCGGCGAGCGGAAGGGGCCCTCCCCCAGAGGTGTGCGCAGGCGGCCGCTCACCCCTTCGCTGTCCATCTCCAGGGCGTCGATGTAGAGATCAGCGTGCGAATCCTCCAGGGAGCTGCGCCAGCAGGCCGGACCGAGCACCTCCGCCAGTCGGGCCCCCCAGGGATCGTCGCAGTTCACCACAGCCCTGGGCTGTCCGTCGGCGGGCAGCAGGGGCTCGGCGAACAGCAACGCCTTGGCCTCGAAATAGGCCTCCATCGAAGGGTGGTAATCGAGATGGTCCTGGGTGAGGTTGGTGAACACCGCGCCAGCGAAGCGGCAGCCCGCCACCCGCTGCTGGTGAAGGGCATGGGAACTCACCTCCATCGCCGCCACGCTGACCCCGCTTTCGGCGGCCTGGGCGAGCTGCAGCTGCAGCAGATCGGCGAAAGCGGTGGTGTGCTGGGCGGTCACGCTGGTGCCCGCCCAGCGGTTCACCAGGGTGCCGAACAGGGCGGCCGGCCAGCCCGCCGCCAGGGCCAGGTGCTCGATCAGGTGGGTGGTGGTGGTCTTGCCGTTGGTGCCTGTCACCCCGATCAGACGCATCCGGCTGCTGGGCTGCCCCCAGAAGGCGGCAGCCAGCAAGCCGGCCCAGCGGGTTGCCGTTTCGTCGACCACCAACACGGGGTCATCGGCGGCGGGGGGCTCCGCC
>JBATEO010000040.1:0-9485 GCA_049664045.1 Prochlorococcaceae cyanobacterium | reverse complement strand
GAGCCAGGCCATGAACGCCGACCATTCCTCGGCGGCGGCGGCGCCGCGCAGCTCCCGCACCACCGCCAGGAACGGCTCCAGACCGACGCCCACCGTCAGGTGCCCCTCGGGCAGCAGCAGGCCCCAGTGGTTGTAGGTGGCCACCGGCACGCTCTCGCCCACCGCCCGCAGCACCTGGGCCATGGGGTTGCCGCTCGGCCAGCGCCCCAGCCCCGACCACAGCGATGGGCCCGACTCGAAGTGAAAGCCCCGGCGCTGGAAGCCATGGGCGGCGCCACCGGCCTGGTCGTGGGCCTCCAGCACCAGCACCTCCAGGCCATGGCGGGCGGCCATGGCGGCGGCGCAGAGGCCCCCCAGGCCGCTGCCCACCACCACCAGATCCGGATCGGAGGCGCCGCGGGACGGCGTGGGGTTCATGGGGCCGGGCGGCAGCGGTCGCTGCAGAGCTGATCGAGGCTCGGCCGCGCGGTGAGCCGCAGGCGCCAGCGGGCCCAGAGCCCGTAGGCGGCATCCGCCATCTGGCGCACCCCGGGCCAGCCGGTGGGGGCATAGAGCCAGCCCAGGCCGATGAGGGCGTAGGCGCGGCGGAACACGGCCACATCGCGCAGCACCTCACCGTCGGCGCCGATGGCGTGGATGCGGCCCATGGCAGCGCGGTAGTCGATGCCGGCGTGGGCCGCGGGGTCGTAGGCCGGATCGTTGATGTCCACGAAGGCCAGCCGAGGCGCATCCGGGTGGCGGCGTCGGTCGCGCTGGCGCAGAAAGTGCACCTCGCGCAGGCAGAGGGGGCAGGCCCCGTCGTAGAGGAGGCGCAGCCGGGCTGCAACCGGCGCCGCCTCGTGGGGATCGCTCGTGGCGGCCTGCGGTTCGCCGCTGGCCGTGGACAGGGGCGTCATGGCCGGATCGGAGGAGAGGGGATCACCACTTCTTGCGGCAGTAGCGGCCGCCCACGTTCATCCAGCCCTCCAGGCAGGGCTGTCCATTGGTGGGGCGCACGGTGTAGTTCATCAGCCCCAGGGTGCTGCACTTGCCGTTGAGCAGATCCACATAGCCCAGGGGACAGATGATGCCGAGCTTGGGCACCTCCCGCTGGGCCAGGGCCGGTGAGGCCGTCACGGCCAGAGCGGCGGCTGCAGCGAGACCGAGAGCCACATTGTTGGCGATGGTGGTCATGGGCCGGACGGGACGCTGGATCGATGCTAGGCAGCATCAGCATGGGGGCTGCCCGGCGGTGACGTGATGCTGTGCCAGAACCTGCGCCTGCTGGAGGTCACCACCTCTCCCGAGGGCTTCACCGACCTCACCGCCGCTCTGAACCGGGAGATCGCCGCCAGCGGGCTGGATCTGGGGGTGGCCACGCTGGTGTGTCAGCACACCAGCTGCTCGCTCACCATCAACGAAAACGCCGATCCGCGGGTGCTGCACGACCTGGCGGCCTACCTGCGTGCCCTGGTGCCGCGGGAGGGGTTCCGTTCCCTGAGCGGCGAGGGGGAGCGGCGCCGCTACGCCCATGACGATGAGGGGCCCGACGACATGCCGGCCCACATCCGCACCGCCCTCACTGCCACCACCCTGCAGCTGAGCTTCCAGCGGGGGCGGCTGGTGCTCGGAACCTGGCAGGCGGTGTATCTGTGGGAGCATCGCGCCCGCAGCCATCGCCGCCGGCTCAGCCTGCACCTGATCGGGGCCTGAGGCGTCCGAGGAGACCTGCCGGAAGAGAGCCGATGACCCTGCACGTCGCCTTGGCGATGCTCCACCGGGAGGGCCGCTGGCTGATGCAGCTGCGCGACGACATCCCCGGCATCGTGGCGCCGGGGTGCTGGGGCCTGTTCGGTGGCCACCTCGACCCTGGCGAAACCCCGGAGCAGGCCCTGCGGCGGGAGCTGCTGGAGGAGATCGGCTGGCAGCCGGAGGCGGTGCGCTTCTGGCTGCAGCAGCGCAACCACCGGCGCCTGGCCCATGTCTTCCGGGTCGAACTCACGGTGCCGCTGAGCGAGCTGCAGCTGCTGGAAGGTCAGGACATGGCCCTGGTCTCCAGCGAGGAGCTGCTCACCGGCGCCATCTGGAGCGACAGGCTGCAGGAGCGCAGGCTCCTGGCAGACGGCCTGGTGGAGGTGATGCAGAAGGCCCTGCCCCGGGGAAAGGCGCGGGACTGAGCATGGAGCCGCCCCGCGTCGCCCGATCTCACGAGGTTGAGGTGCAGGAATTCGGCCTGGACTGCCGGAGTGATGGTCATTGCATCGGCACGGTTCCGTGATGCATCGACGCGCGCAACATTGCGGCACGTTCATCTTCATGGTTCACACCCATGGGCTCTTCAGGCAACAGGAGTGAGGGCCCCACAATGGGTGGCCAGTGCCCTGCCCTCGCATGTCCACCCGCAACGCCATTGCCATCGGCCTGCTGGTGATGGTGCCCGTGTCACTGGCGGCGGAGCATCTCCAATGGGGAGAAACGGCCGTGTTTCTCACATCGGTGGCCGCCATCGTTCCCCTGGCGGTGTGGCTGAGCACCGCCACGGAGGAGCTCGCGATCACCCTGGGCCCTTCGATCGGCGCACTGCTCAACGCCGTGTTCGGCAACGCCACCGAACTGATCATCGCCCTGGTGGCCCTCAAAGCGGGCCTGGTGGACATCGTCAAGGCGAGCATCACCGGCACGATCACCGCCAACCTGCTGCTGGCCCTCGGCCTGGCGATGCTGGTGGGAGGCGTCGGCCGCAGCGAGCAGCGGTTCCAGCCGGTTCTGGCCCGTGTGAACGGATCGGCGATGACCCTGGCAGTGCTGGCGATCCTGCTGCCAAGCCTGGCCACCCTGGGCGGCGATGTGGGGCGCGAGGAGTTCTCGCTCTTCGTGGCCTGCGTGTTGCTGGTGGTGTATGGCCTCACGCTGCTGTTCTCGCTCGGGACCCACCGCACCCTCTACGAGGTGGCGGAAGCGGATCTGGAGCCGGAGGCCCCGGAGCATGACCACCAGAAGCCGCCGCTGCTGCCATGGCTGGCGGTGCTGGCGGGGGCCACGGTGGGCATCGCGGTGGAATCGGAACTGTTCGTCGGGGTGGTGGAGAGCGTCACCGGCCGGCTGGGGCTCTCGGCTGTGTTCACCGGCGTGATCCTGCTGCCGCTGCTGGGCGGCGTGGCGGAATACCTCACGGCCGTCTCGATGGCCCGCAAGGACAAGATGGACCTGGCGGTGTCGGTGGCGCTGGGCTCCACCCTGCTGGTGGCCCTGCTGGTGGTGCCGGTGCTGGTGCTGGTGGGCCCCCTGCTCGGCCACCCCCTGGATCTGCGCTTCGATCTCTACGAACTCGTGGCGGTGATCACCGCCGTGGTGGTGAGCAATCTGGTGAGCCTCGACGGCCGCTCCGACTGGCTCGAGGGTGCTCTGCTGCTGGCCGCCTACGTGATCCTGGCGGCAGGGTTCTTCTTCCAGACCAGTTCGCTGGCCTAGCCCCATCTCGATCATGCTGAACGGGCCTGACAAGCAGCCCCCGGCTCCTGGCATCGGATGACCTCCCCGGCCGACACGCTCGCCGTTCCCCCCTTCCAGTCCCGCAGCCGCCTGAGCCGCCTCAACCAGTCGGCCTCACTCCAGTTGCTGCTGGGGGCCGTCGTGACCCTGGCGGGGTTGCTGCTGGGCTGGCGCTGGCTGGCCGTGGTGGCGGCTCTGGTCACCGCCGCCCTGGCGCTGGCGCAGCTGTTGCCGCCGGCCTGGCGGCTGCTCTCCGGCCGTCTCGATGACGTGCCCACCACCCGCGTGCTGGCGGGGGCCGGGTTGCTGGTGGCGGCACTGGCCCTGCCGTTGGCCCTGGGCTGGTGGGATCCGCTGCTGGAGATCTACCGCAGCCGCAACTGGGAGGCGATCGGCGCCATCGGCGAGGGGGTGATCGGCGCCATCGGCCAGATCCTGGTGGCGCTGGTGGCCCTGGCGATCGCCTGGCGGCAGGTGATGGTCGACCAGCGCCTCACCAGTCAGCAGAACCGCATCACCCAGGCCCAGACGATCGACAGCTTCATCCACGGGATCTCCGAGCTGATCGTCGACGATGAGGGCCTGCTGGAGGACTGGCCGCTGGAGCGGATGCTGGCGGAGGGAAGGCTGGCGGCAGTGATGGGCAGCATCGACCGGGAGGGCCGGGCGCGGATCCTGCGTTTCCTCTCCCATGCCCGCCTGCTCACCCCGCTGCGCCGGGATCACCGGCTTGGCCGCGCGATCCTCGACGGCGAAGGCAACTACGAGGAGGACCGTCGCCAGGGGGTTCCCGTGATCCGGCTGCAGCAGGTGCTCAAGGGGAGCGACCTCTCGGGCACCGACCTGCGCGGTGTGGATTTCAACGGTGCCGACCTGCGCGGCGCGAACCTTGCCGGCGCCGACCTCCGCGAGGCGAACCTGGCCGGAGTCAACCTCGCCGGTGCCGATCTGGAAGGTGCCCTGCTGGATGGCACTCAGTTCTTCCACGGCCGGGCCGCCACCGCCAGCCCGGCCGGCGCCCCGGGCCCGGTGGACCACGAGAGCGGTAAGGGCACCGGCGCGATCGTGGAGAACGCCAACTTCAGCGGCGTGCGTCAGCTCGACCCACAGGCCCAGCACTACCTCGCCGCCTGGAGCGGCGCCCGTTCCCGTCGCACCCTGCCGGGCGGCTGTCGGGGTGTCGCCAGCCGGCTCGAAGCCTCCGGCAAGGCCTGAGCGGCCAGCGTGCACGCCCGGAGACAGCAATCCGGGGAATCATGCGCAGAATTGCCCCGAGCATGGCTCAGCCGAAGCCCGGCAGGTCGTTTCCCGGTCTCGTCGCGAACGCTTTCGGCGACGTTGTTCATGTTCTGGTGGATCTGCTCGATCCAGGCAGACCAGGCTTGGATCTGAGCCTGTTTCCTGTCGAGGATGGCCTGACGGAGCTGTTCACCGGTCCGGCGCTGACGTGCTGCTCAACAGGGGCGAGGCACAGTGGAGGGATGTCCACCTCCGACGGCCATGTCATCCGCGTCCGTGAGCCAGGATCTTCTCGAGGAGATCGTCCGCAGACTCGAGCAGGCCAGGGCGACTGCCCAGCAGCGGGTTGAGCAATTCGACAGCCGTGATCTCGACGAGGAGAGCGAAGACTCCATCCGCGACCTGGCGACAGAGCTGCGCAATGACCTGCACCACATCCAGGGCCTGCTTGAGGAGGTGGTCGGCCGTGACATCCCGGCCCTGAGAGGGCGGCTGTCCTGAACGGCGAGACCGTATGGCGGCCTTCGAGGTCACAGGCTGACCATGGCCCCAGGCGGCCTTCACCCGGGAACGCTAGGCCTAGGGTCTTGCCTCTCTTGCGCCGGCCGATGGCTTCCCTGCTCCTCTCAACCGCCCGGACCGCAGCACTCCCTGCCGCCCTGCTCTGCGCCGCGGCGCTGATCAGCCCCCTGCCCCTGCGGGCCGAGGAAGCACCCGCTCCGCAGAGCGGGGAAGTGGAGGTCAGCTCCCTGATCTCGCCGGTGGATGCCTGCAACCGGGCCCAGGGTCAGCGGCCGGCCGGCGCCGTCGTCACCACCATGCACTACGAGCGGCTGGGGCAGCCCGGTGAGCGCAGCTTCCGCTGCCGGGTGCGCTGGAGCACCGCCAAGGATGCGGCTCCCACCGGCCGGCCGATCCTGTTCGGGCCCAGCCTCTGAAGATCGCGCCGGGAGCCGCGGGACGCCCCGGCGGCGGATGCGCCACCATGGCGCCGCTCCGTGTTCCGCCCGACGATGGCCGCCACGCCCCTCACCCCCGAGCAGATCAACGCGCTGCCCTCCTCCCTGCCGGCCTGGAGCCTCAGGGAGGGCAAGCTGCACCGGCAGCTCACCTTCGCTGACTTCACCGAGGCCTTCGGGTTCATGGCCAAGGTGGCCCTGGCGGCCGAGACCCTGGGCCACCATCCCGAATGGAGCAATGTGTGGAACCGGGTGACGATCGATCTCACCACCCACGACACCGGCGGCCTCTCCAACCTCGACGTGCAGCTGGCCCAGCGCATCGACCAGCTGGCCGCCTGACCACTGGTCAACCGAGCGTTCAGGCCAGTCCCACCAGCTCTTCGCTCAGCTGCCAGAGGCGGGCGGCGAGCGCGTCGTCGCGGGCCTCGGCGCTGGGTTCCACCGGCTCGAAGCGGCGCCGGCCCGGCCCCAGCACCCGGTTGCTCCAGTAGCGGAAGCCCGGCTCGGCGTGGGCCTGATCGGCGGCCAGCTCCGCCAGCAGGGTCCCGGCCCGCTGTGGCGATTCGGTGAGCCGCAGCAGATCGCGGGCCACCAGGGCAAACAGGCGCTGGCCGGCTTCGTTGTGGCGGCGGCTGTAGCGGAAGAAGCCGTCGCCGCTGCGCGGGATCACCAGGCCCGGGCTCCAGGCGATCACCGGCCAGGGGTGTCCCTGTTCCTGCAGGCGCTGCTGCAGCCGGCGGGCGAACAGCAGGTTGCAGAGCTTGCTGTCCTTGTAGGCCTTGTCGGCATCGAAGGGCGCCAGCCCATCGACCATCGCGAAGCCGGGCCCCTGGCGCAGGCCACCGAGATCGCCCAGGCCGGCGGGCCGGCCCACGCGGCCGCCGGGGCTGGCGGGATCGTGCACCTCCGAGGCCGTCACCACCACCCGCGGCTCCCGGCCGGCCTGCAGCAGGGGCAGCAGGCGCTGGGCCAGCAGCTGGTGGGCCAGATGGTTCACGGCGATGGTGAGCTCGTGCCGCTGGGCCGAGCGCCGAGGTTCGCGGGCGCCGGTGTACTGGAGGCCGGCATTGAGCACCAGGCTGTCGATCGGCTCGCCGCGGCGCAGCAGCTCGTCGGCGCAGCGGTTCACGCTCTCCAGATCGGCCAGGTCGCACACCGGTGCCTGCGGCTCGGGGCCGGTGCCGGCCTCGGTGGCGATGCGGGGGGTGATGCGGGCGGCGGTGGCGGCAGCCCGCTGCGGATCGCGGCAGGGCAGGGTGAGCCGGTGGCCGGCGCGCATCAGCTGCGCGGCCGCCTGAAGGCCGATGCCCGAGCTGGCGCCGGTGATCAGGATGCGGCGGGGCCGCGGCATGGAGGGCATGGCAGGCGGGAGAGGGCCGTGGCGGAAGAGGGCCGCGGCGGGAGGGGGCCATCCAGCCTGGCTGGGGATCAGCCGATTGCGCCCCGGAGCACCGTGGCGGCTCCCAGCAGCATCAGGCCCGCGGCCGTGAGGCGCTGCGGCGCATCGGCCTCGCCCAGGGCCAGCACGCCGGCGCCGCTGCCCAGCAGCGTGCTCAGCCGCTTGATGGCGATCACGTGCACCACCGCCGTCTGCTGGATCGCCTCCATCTGCAGCACCGTGCCGGCCGCCAGGGCCAGGGCCGCCAAAACCATGGCGACAACCATCACAAGCGCCACGCCCAGGGGCTTTGCCCCCGCCGGCTCCGGCCTGCGGCTCCGCGACGGCTGGCGCGGTTCCCGCAGCGACAGGCCGAGCAGGCTGGAGCCGATGCACAGCTGCAGGGCCAGCACCCAGGCGACGCTGCCGCCGGCCCTCACCCCCAGCTTGTCGACGCTGGCGCCGATGCCCCAGAGCAGCGCCACCAGCAGCATGGCGCGGCAGCCGGGACTGGCCCAGAGTCGGCCCAGACCCCATGCCGCCGGTCCCGTTCGGCTGCTGGGCTGGCCGAGCAGCAGGGCCCCAAGCACCAGCAGCGCCACCCCCAGCACCGCCAGCGGACCGGGCCGCTCGCCCAGCACCCACCACCCCGCCAGCAGCAGGGCCAGGGGCGAGAGGTTGATCAGCGGCAGCACCAGGCTGAGATCCTCCAGGGCGATGGCCCGGCCGTAGCACCAGAAGGCCAGGGCGTTGAGGCTGCCGCCCACCAGCAGGGCCGCCGCGAAGGCCGGCAGGTCGACCACCGGCGGCCGGCTGAGCAGCAGCGGGATCAGCAGCAGTCCCGCCAGCACGCTGCTGGTCCCGATCACCCGCAGGGTGCTCCAGCCCGAATGGCGCAGCAGCCTGCGCAGGCAGAGGTCGCGCACGGTTTCACCGACGGCGGTGCCGAGCGCCAGCCAGAGCCAGGGAACCCCAGTCAGCATCGGTGGCGCTGCAGCGGCGGAGTGGTGGCGCTGCGGCAGCGCATCTGTGGGGGAGCGGGCGGACGGCCAGCCCGGGTTGGCTCTGTCAGCATGCGTCCCTCTGGGTGAGCGTCGCCCCCGTGACTGTCGCCAACAGCGCTGCCGCCGCCGGCCCTTCCGCAGCGGGTCCCAGCATCGGCGGCGTGCCGCTCACGCCCAAGCCGCTGCAGAGCCTCGGCCCGCCCCAGTTCGAGACGCTGCAGCAGGAGCGCCGCCATCGCCAGGAGCGTCTGGTAGCGGCGTTGCGGATCTTCGGGCGGCTGGGCTTCGGCGAGGGGGTGGCCGGCCACATCACTGTGCGCGATCCCGAACACCCCGACCACTTCTGGGTGAATCCCTTCGCCCGCTCCTTCCGCCGCCTCACGGTGAGCGACCTGCTGCTGGTGAACCACCGCGGCGAGGTGGTGATCGGCGATTGGCCCGTGAACCGGGCGGCCTTCGTGCTGCACGCGGCGCTGCATGCCGCCCGGCCGGAGGTGCAGGCCGCCGCCCACGCCCACTCGCCTCACGGCAAGGCGTTCGCCAGCCTGGGGCGGCTGCTGGATCCGATCACCCAGGACAGCTGCATGTTCTTCGACGACCACGTGCTGGTGCGCGAGGACGGCGGCAAGGTGGTGCTGGAGGAGGAGGCCGGCCAGCGCTTCGCCGCCGCATTCAGCCGCGGCAAGGCTGCGATCCACCAGAACCATGGCCTGTTCACCGTGGGCCACTCGGTGGATGAGGCGGCCTACTGGTTCATCGCCATGGAGCGCGCCTGCCAGAGCCAGCTGCTGGCCGAAGCCGCCGGCACGCCCCAGCTGATCCGCCGCGAGTGGGCCGAGTACACCCGCGAGCACACCGCCACCCCCCAGGCGGGCTGGCTCAACTTCCAGACCCTCTGGGAAGACGTGATCGTGACCGATCCGGATCTGTTCGACTGATCGGCCGCCTCGGCCTGGTGCTGCTGGTGGGCGCCCTGGCGTGGCTGGGCTTAGGTCAGGCAGCGGTGCTCTCCAGCTCCAGCAGCCAGCGCTGCCAGCCCTCCAGGCCGTCGACCGGATCCAGCCACTGGCGGCGCAGCACCAGCCAGTCGCCCCAGGCGGCATCGGCCTGGCTGCGCCAGCGGGCGGCCAGGGCCGGCAGGCGACGCTTCAGCCGGCCTTCCAGGTGGCGTTTGAGCAGGGGACGCCAGATCACCAGATCCTGGAGCAGGCCCAGGCTGTCCTGGGTGCGTTTGAGCAGCACCAGCCGGTCGCGCAGGGCCGGCTCCAGGGCCTCGAGCACCTCCAGCTGGTAGCGCAGCCTCTTGAAGGCCTTGCGCAGCTCGTGCTGGTGCCGCTCCTGACGGCTGCCGCGGGCCGGGCGCCGGCCATCCCCCCAGCCTGGATGCAGGCGCAGGTCGGCCAGCTGGCGGATGAGGCCGGCCCGCAGCAG
>JBATEO010000039.1:0-26490 GCA_049664045.1 Prochlorococcaceae cyanobacterium | reverse complement strand
CGCCGAGAGGGCGTCGATCTGACCAGCGTTGATGAATTCGCCGCGGGCATCAGCCTGGGCAACGACCTTGGTGAAGGCGTCGAACATTGAAGAACTCCTGTTCTCGACGAGTAAGTCGGGGAGGGTGGGTATCTGGTGGGCCAGGTTGGCTTGACCCAGTGGCAACGGCAGGCAAGCCCGCCGGGCCAGGTGGTCGTCAACTTGACCGCACCATTGTTGTCTCCGCACGGTGACCGCAGGAGATGGAGTTAACAAACGGTCATTCCCGCTACGACAAGGTCACTGTTTGAGGCGCTAAAGGGTGCGCGATGAGCCCCGAAACAGCAGCAAAAAAGCCCCTTGCGGGGCTTCAGGCCAGGGTCCCAGGAAAACGGGCGCTGGTGAAGGGACTGGGGTGAAGGGGCGATTCGAGCAGGTGCTGGCCTGATGCCGAAGACTGCCTGCGTCGGTCCGAACACATCGGTGTCTGGTTCCTGTTGTTCAGGGACTACAAGCGCTCAGCCGTTGTCGTGGTTCGACTTGGCCTTCTTTCGGGCCGGTGCCACCTTGGCGGATTCCAGATCGCCTCCGTTCACCGCGACCCCGGTGATCCTGCCGCCCATCCGCTGCACCATGCGCATGGCTTCGTTCATGCGGGTGTAAGGAACATTCATGACCATGTCCGCAGTGCGGGAATAGTCGTTGTTGGCAAGGCCCGTCACGGTGAAGGTGACCTGGCGGCTGCTGCTGAAGCTGGTGCCGCGGGTACCTGCAGAAACCTTCATGGCTCGAGTCGGAAGGAAAGGAATGGAAATCGGCTGCTGAATGTCAGTTCACAGGGGTGATGCTGGCGATCCGGCCGCCTTCGCGATGGATCTGCTGTTGGTATTGCAGCAGCTTGTTGAAGGGGATGAACCGCACACGGTTGCTGCGCTTGTGCAGCCTGTAGTTGCTGAAGCCGCTGATCTCCACCCGGAAGGTGCGGCCTTCTTCACCGGAGCCCACCCCCTGGCGGGTCACCCCGTCACTAACCACCTTGCGGAACACGGATCCCTTGGCGTTGGGACTCACAACCGGCAGCGGCTTCTCGGCATGCACCGATGGATTGAGGCGGGACTGGGTCTTCAGCAGATCACCCCGAACCGAAGCCCCCACCCCGCGGGTGAGTTGCAGCATGTAGGAGAACTGAAGCCCCTGCTTCCCGGGGTAGTAGTTGAAACCGTGTAGGAAGGGAACCACTTCTTCGCCGAAGAGCTCCTGATACTCGGCACTGTCGATGTAGGAATCGATCTCGGCGTCGTAGCCTTGTTCCTGGAGAATGGTGAAATGGTGGAGCATCTCAGCCTTGTTATGAGGCGCTCGGCCGAGCAGGTGCTTGAAGTTGAGCTCGATGAAGCGGTAGGCGTTGCAGTTCTCAAAGAACTTCTGCTTGTAGAGCCCGCTCTTGGCGACCTGACGGACGAACTCGCGCACGCTCAGGTAGCCACGCTTGAAGAGCGATTCGGGGCATGTCAGGCGCTCGCTCTTCATCACATACTGATTGCCCAGCACATGCAGGTAGACGGCACGGATCAGGACCGCCTTGTCGTTTTCAGTGGCGTTCGTCCAGTTTTCCTTGGTGCGGTCGTTGGCAAAACGCTCAATGCCCAGATAGGCAGCGTTGGCGAGGGTCATGGACTTGGAGGGAGGGCGTGTTGGGTGGAGTTGCGGCGGTGAGGCGCTCATCGCCTGGCAGCTCCCTGATGAAGAGCTCTGTTCCGGGGCGGTTCTCAGGACGAGTCCCGAAACCCGCCAGGATTCAAGGTGGATCCTATGGGGCTGTGTGAGTCTCTTCACAGGGTTTCCGGAATCGTTACAAATGACGGGGCCACCCCTGCCAGCCGCTGTGCCAGTGCCAATGCCAGTGCCAAAGGTCGCCTCTGGTTTCACGGCGCAGGGTCGATACCATCTGCCCCAGGGCGTTCCAGCTCCCACTTCCCATCCCACCTGTGCCAAGTGATGTCGGGTCAGGCAGCGTCTGGGCAGAGTCCGGCCACGGCGGGTGCAGCCGATGCCGACCAGCCGGCTTTCGCCCCCGCTGATGCCAGCAGACGCCTGGCGGATCAGCTGAACACGCTCTCCGAGGTGGTGGAAACGATCACGTATCGCCTCCTCGAGCTTGAGGAGCGACTCACCGCTCAGGATCAGCGCCTGCGCGATCTCTCCGAGGAGGGATCATCCCAGCCACCCAGGCCAGCGGCGCTGGAGTTCCGTCTTGACGATACGGAGGAACGCCTGTTGCGGATTGAGGCGATGCTCACCGGCATCGGCCACGTGGAGACCCGGGCTGAGGAGCACAGCGGTGTTGCCGGCAACTCAGCCTCGCCCTGGAATCAGGGAGCGACCGGCGATCGGGCCGATGCTGGTGAAGCCGATCTGGATGGTCCCTTCCCCGAGGAGCTCGAGCAGAGGTTTCTCGATGAGTTGGATGGGGAGATCGGCTGAAACGATCAATGGACGTGGTTCTGCGCGGTTGCTCAGGGCCTGAAGGCCGCTTCCCATTCGGCCGGGATCTCCTCGCTGAAATCGTGGGTGCGGCTGAACTCGAACGGTCCTGCCAGCGATCCCCAGATCTGTTCATGGGTACTGGGGTCGTGGCCGGTGTCGATGGTGCGCATGCCCTCGGCATCGAGCTCCAGGCGGCTCACCAGGTAGGTGGTGGTGCCCTTGCGTTCCACCAGGCAGCGGCAGCCCGGCTCTACTTCGCCGATGAAGCCTGCTCCCTCTTCCCGCACCTGGTAGGAACAGCCCTCCAGAGGACGCACGTCGCTGGCCTGGATTCCGGCACGGCGCTCAGCGTCGTCCACCGCCCCCCAGAACCGCCGCTCCTCGATCACCGCCTGGTTGTGGATGACCAGTCCGCACCCGTGCCGTTCCGGTCGCAGCACGCGCAGGCGGTAAGGGGCCGCCGGGTTGATGGCGTAGCTCTGCTCAAGCAGCAGGGAACCCGGTGAGAGCTGCGGCAGAGGCCTGAGCTTCACCAGGATGTGGGCGTACAGGGGTGGATTCTCGAAGGCCTGCTGCTGGTTGCTGAAGCCGCCGCACAGCAGACGCACCAGCCGGCTCAGGGAGCTGTCCATCGCACTTCAGGTTTGGAGAGGAGGGCGGAGAAGGCGGGGCTAGAGCCCCAGCAGTCGCAGGCGGAACGTCGCCACCTGGGCAGCAAGTTCGGGTTGGCTGCGCCGAAAGGGATGCTCGGCCAGGCTTTCGAGAATCAGGGCCAGCTTGTGGTCGCGCAGCAGTCCGTGGTCGGGCTGCTGCCGCTCATGCAGCCTCCAGGCCTCATCGAACGCCTGGGCGAAGCTGTCGGCATTGTTGAACAGCTGTTCGCCCAAGGGCCGGCCTGGATTCAACGGAACCTCGCGCATGCTGGGGCGGGTGCATCGCTGCTGCTCTGCATCAATCCTCGCATCGAACCCGCCTTCCATCGAGTCCGTGCAGTGTCTCTGATGGAACCCGCAGTGAGAGTCCGGAACAGACGTGAGACGCAGTGATGGAGGTGATGCTCCGGTGCATCTCACAAGTACGGAACTGGTGCTACACCAGAATCCTCAGGACAAGCATGCCAGGACCCAGATTTGAACTGGGGACACGGCGATTTTCAGTCGCCTGCTCTACCAACTGAGCTATCCCGGCCTGTTGGACTGCGGCCAGCGAGTGGCCCCAGTGACGGAGAAATTCTAGATCACAGCTGTGCCTCAGCCTGGTCGGTGCCCGCTGGCCGCCGGCGTCCGTCCCACACAGGCCATCCCCAGCACGCGCCAGCCGCCCTCGCGCAGAGCCGCGGCTGCGGCACAGGCGGTGGCTCCCGTGGTGAGGATGTCGTCGAGCAACACCACCCGGCGCTGGGCAGTCGTCGGGGGCTGCACGCACTTGAACGCTCCCAGCTGGTTCTGCCAGCGCAGGTCGCGTCCGAGCCGGTGCTGGCCCAGCACCGGCCGGCTGCGCTCCAGCAGACGCCGCTGCGGCCAGCCCAGCTGCTGGCTCAGCACCGCCGCGAGCAGCGGCGGCAGGGGGTTGGCCTGGCGTTTCCAGCTGGGGATCGCCATCAGCACCGGAGGGCGGACGGCTGGGCCACCCCGGGGCAGCCGCCGCAGCTGGCTGACCAGTCCCGGCAACAGGGGCCGCAGGTTCTGGCTGCGGGGATTCCGGCGCAGGGCCAGCAGCCGGCGGCGCAGGCCGTCCGCGTACCAGCCGGCGGCCCACCAGGGAAGCGGCTCGAGCCCGGCCAGGCCTTGCTGGGACAGCTGCAGCTCCTCGAGCGCAGGTGGCCGCAGCAGCCACTCCAGGGGCAGCAGCAGGAGGGGGTTCGCCCTGGGCAGGCACCAGCCGCAGGCCGACTGGGGACCCTGCGGACCGCTCTCCGCAGGGGTGAACCCTGCGGGCTGGGGACCGGCTGAGGTGATCAGGCGTGGCATGTTCAGGGTTGGGCGCTGACCTCAGCATTCCCACCCGGGCTGGAACTCTCGGGAGCTCTCAGGTCTGGGGCAGGGCCCGAAGCATCGCCACCAGCGTGCGATGGGCGTCTTCGCTGTCGCTGAGGGTGTGGTCGAACGCCACAGACAGCGGTCGGCCATCCACCTCCAGACGCATGGCCTCGGGCTCGATGGCCACCATCCGCGCTTTCGAGGCCTCGGCGGCCCCGCCGTAGTGGCGGGCGTAAGCGAGCACCGCCTCGCCGTGATCGTCGTTCATGTGCTTGCAGATCCGCTCGCTCACGGTGGGGGTGAGGGGGTCGCTGGCCATGGCGCTGGGGGCAGAGGCGGCACCATTCTGCGGGCGGGCTTCAGCCGGCGGCAAAGCGCTGCCAGAGCAACATCCCCAGCCGGATGGCGCTGAAGCTCACGTACCCGGCCAGCACCACGAACAGCGCCATGGAGACCCAGGTGCGCAGCTGGTTGTTCATCGTGTGGACAGGGCGGTTGCGGCCAGTCTGGCCATACCCTGGGCCGCGCTCAGCCGCGGCCGGTTCAGCACCGGTCTCCGGAGCAGGCGTGCACGGATGGCCCGCCACTGGGGGTTGCGGGCCCCCCCACCCAGGCTGATCACCCGCTGCACCGCCGGTGCGCCCAGCTGCTGCAGCCGTTCCCAGCCGGCCCGTTCGATCTCGGCGATCCCCTCCAGCAGTCCCTGCAGAAAGAGGGCATCACTCACCGGCCGGGGCTCCAGCACCGGTTCGAGATCCGGATCCTCCACCGGAAAGCGTTCACCGCGGCAGGGGAGGGGGCGCAGGCCCAGGCCGCTGCTGCAGCTTGGATCGATCTGACGGCTCAGCTCGGTGAGCTGGGCATCACTGAAGAAGCGCCGCAGCACTCCCCCACCGGCATTGGAGGCTCCCCCTACGAGCCAGCGCCCTGCCACCCGGTGACAGCTCACACCGGGAGCCTGGATCGGCTCTGGACACCATTGCTTGAGCACCAGGGTCGTGCCCAGCACGCTCACTCCGTCACGGTCCCCCGGGGCGGCCGCCAGCACCGCGGCATTGGCATCGGTGCTGCCGGCCACCACCCGGCAGTGGCCGGGGAGATCCAGTGCTGCGGCGGTAGTGGCGCAGAGGGGACCGAGCACCTCGCCGCTGGAGCGGATCAGCGGCAGGGCCTGGCTCCAGGGCTGTCCGGCGATGCGGCCGGCCCAGCTTCGGCGCTCCAGATCCCAGCCCAGGCGGAGGTTGTTGCCCTCCTCACCCCAGCGCCAGTCGCCCAGCAGCCAGCCCATCAGCCAGTCGGCCTGGTGCCTGAGCAGCCACGGCCCGTCCAGCCGGGCGTCCGCGGCAGCCTGCAGCAGTCGCAGTCCACGCGCCAGACTGCCGCTGGCACTGGCGGCCGGACCCTGCCCCGCGATCGCCGCCGCCTCCGGCCTCTTCTCGGGGCAGACCCGGTGGTAGGCCAGAGCCTCGGCCAGGTTCACGCCACGGCCGATGCCCTCGGCGAGGTTGCCGTCAGGACGGCAGAGCAGCAGGGTGCCCGAGGTGCCGTCGATTGCCAGTGCTTGCACACGGCGGCGCACATCCGCCGGAAGCAGCAGGCAGAGGCTGATCAGACCCTGGCGCCACCCCTCGGGCTGTTCGAAGGCGGCCGGGTAGGGGCCGGCCTCCTCGGCCACCACATCGCCTGCTGCGGTGACTGCAGCCAGGCGCAGGCCACTGCTGCCCAGGTCAACCCCCAGTGCCAGGCGGCCTTCAGCCAACGGGGGGAATCAGGCGGTGATCCGGTTGCTGCTGGCCTGCTTGAGGGTTGCGGCGATCTCTTCCACGTCCTCCCAAGGAAGGTTGAGATCGCTGCGGCCGAAGTGCCCGTAGGCAGCCACGTCCTGATAGAAGCGTCCGCCGCGCTCCCTGGGCAGCTCCCGCAGCCCGAAGCGTTCGATGATGGCGCCGGGGCGCAGGTCGAAATGCTCCTGCACCAGAGCCGTGAGGTCGGCATCGCTGACGGTGCCGCTGCCGAAGGTCTGCACCAGGATGCTCACGGGCCTGGCCACGCCGATGGCGTAGCTGAGCTGCACCTCTGCCCGCCGTGCCAGCCCCGCCGCCACCAGGGCCTTGGCCACATGCCGGGCGGCGTAGGCAGCTGAACGGTCCACCTTGGTGGGATCCTTGCCGGAGAAGGCGCCACCCCCGTGGCGGGCGTAGCCGCCGTAGGTGTCCACGATGATCTTGCGGCCGGTGAGGCCGGCATCACCCTGGGGCCCCCCCACCACGAAGGTGCCGGT
This sequence comes from Prochlorococcaceae cyanobacterium, assembly GCA_049664045.1. Classification (GTDB taxonomy): domain Bacteria; phylum Cyanobacteriota; class Cyanobacteriia; order PCC-6307; family Cyanobiaceae; genus NIES-981. The sequence continues at coordinate 19,764 of JBATEO010000039.1, read as the reverse complement.
GGGATTCACCAGAAAGCGCGTGGTCGCACGGCTGGGCTTCAGGTGGAGATCGGCGGTGGCGGGTTCCACCACATGGGTCCAGAGGTCGGCGGCGATGCGCTCGCGCAGGGACTGCTCGTCGCTCACCCCATCGATGCTGGGGGTGTGCTGGGTGGAGATCAGGATCGTGTCGATCGCCACCGGTCGGTCGTCTTCGTACACCACGCTCACCTGGGTCTTGCCGTCAGGGAGCAGGTAGCCCAGGGTGCCGTCGTGACGCACCTGGGACAGCCGGCGGGCAAAGCGGTGAGCCAGGCTGATCGGCAGCGGCATCAGCTCGGGGGTCTCATCACAGGCAAAACCGAACATGATTCCCTGATCGCCGGCTCCCACCAGATCCAGCGGGTCTCCGTCGTGATCATCGGCCTCGTCCACTCCCTTGGCGATGTCGGGGGATTGCTGGTCGAGGGCCACGAGCACGGCGCAGCTGTTGGCATCGAAGCCCCCCGCCCTGGCGCCGCTGTAGCCGATCTCCTCGATCACACCCCTCACCAGGGTGTTGAAGTCAACCCGGGCGTTGGTGCTCACCTCACCGGTGATCAGGCACAGCCCCGTGTTCACAACGGTCTCGCAGGCGACCCGGCTGGCGGGGTCCTGGCTCAGCAGGGCATCCAGCACCGCATCACTCACCTGGTCGCAGATCTTGTCGGGGTGCCCTTCGGTCACCGACTCGGAGGTGAAGACGTAGCGGCTCATGGGTAGCCCCGCTCAGAACAGCGCACCAGCCTATGTGCTGAGCACCTCCAGCTCCTGCCAGTGGGAGAGCTGCTGGAACCGGGACGCGAGCGGCGGACGCCGCAGCCAGCCGGCGCTGTAGCCCAGCACCACGGCCACGCCGGCCCGCTCGGCCATCACCAGGTCGCTGTTCGCGTCGCCGATCAGGGCGCACCGTCCCGGCTCGACCCCCAGCTCGCGGCAAAGGGCGATCACCGCTCCCGGGTCGGGCTTGCGGGGGGCATCCCCCGCACTGCGCAGCACCAGAAAGTGGCTGCGCAGATTTTCGCTGCCCAGAAAAGCCTCGATTCCCTGCCGCTCATCGTTGCTGATCACCGCGCAGGCCACGCCCACACCGCACAGACGCTCCAGCAGCTCGTGCAGGCCAGGAGTCGCCTGTGGCGCCAGGCTGGCGTCCTTGGCGAGCACGCTGTCGCTGTGCTGGAACACCTCCCCGGCCAGGTCCAGCGCCTCCGGCCAGCCCAGACCCAACTGGGCCAGGGCGGTGGCCGTGGAGATGAGGTTGTGTTCCCGGCTTGCCACGGCGGTGGTGCCGGCGGGATGGATGCTGTTCCCCTCCACGCCGTAGGTGGCTTCCAGCCGTGGCCCCAGGTCGGCAAGCACCGCCTGCGCCAGCTCCGGATGCCGCTTCCGCAGCAGCTGCCGGCAATGAAAAACCCTGGCCTGGGCCAGGGCGAGGAGCATCGGCTCGCTGCGGCAGAGGGTGCCGTCCTTGTCGAACAGCACGGCCTCGATGCCATGGTCTCGATCCGGCCAACCCGGCGGGGAGGACCCGGAGCCTGGACGCAGCAATTCTCCCCGCAGCAGCAGCTGAGCCACGTGGCGGGTTCAGTCCAGGGTCACACCCATCGGCTCGTGATCCTCAGCCTGTTCCAGCAGCATCTGCTTGTAGCGGGCCGCCATCTCCTCAGCCTTGTCGAACACCTTCTGGGGGTCGGTGAGCATGTCGCCGGGCTCGGGCTCGAGGGCCTTTGTGGACAGGGAGATCCTGCCCCGCTCGGCGTCGAGGTCGATGATCATCACCTTCATCTGGTCATTCACATTGAGCACCGTGTGCGGCGTCTCGATGTGCTCGTGGCTGATCTCGGAGATGTGCAGCAGGCCGCTGACGCCACCGATGTCGATGAAGGCGCCGTAGGGCTTGATGCCCCGCACGGTGCCGAGCACCACTTCTCCCACCTCCAGGCGGTTCATCTTGCGTTCCACCAGGGCGCGGCGGTGGCTGAGCACCAGGCGGTTGCGCTCCTCGTCCACCTCCAGGAACTTCAGGGGCAGGAAGTCGGCCACCAGCTCTTCCTTGGCCTTGCGGGTGCTGATGTGGCTGCCGGGGATGAAGCCGCGCAGGCCCTCCACCCGCACCAGGGCCCCACCCCGGTTGGTGGCGAACACTTCGCTGTAAATGGTGGCGTCTTCCTTCTGCAGCTGACGCACGCGCTCCCAGGCACGCTGGTACTCGATGCGGCGGATGGAGAGCGAGAGCTGGCCGTCCTCGTTCTCCTCACTCATGATGAAGAACTCGCGGATCTCGCCGGGCTGCAGCACGTCGCTGAGGCCCTCCACCCGGTTGATCGACACCTCCTGGAGAGGCATGAAGGCCGCCGTTTTGGCGCCGATGTCGATCATCGCGCCCTTGGATTCAAGGGCGAACACGGTGCCGTTGACGACGTCGCCGGGCTTGAAGTTGTAGTCGTACTTGCTCAGCAGAGCGGCGAACTCATCCAGAGAGAAGCCCACGCCATCGAGATCGCGGCTGGCGGGACGGCTGTCGGACTCATCGGCGGCGGGAACCTCCTCTTCCATGCTGACGTCGAGGTCGGCTGCCGCTTCAGCGGCGAGATCGAGATCGGCCTCGGTGCTGCTGATGTCGGAAGGGGTCACGGTCATGGCGATTGGCGGACTGCCTGAGGCAGGGCGATGGAACCGGAAGCTCTGCCCGCCTGCAGCCGCTTCCGAACCATCGAATCTAACAAGCTGCCCTGGCGCTCAAGGCCTGGTGCCGCTCTGCCGTCAGCCCAGGGCCGCCAGCGCCGGCTTGTTGCCGCCGCGACCGCGGCGGCTGAGCCCCTCCAGGGTGGCCACGAAATCGCTGACGCTCTGGAACTGCCGGTACACCGAGGCGAAGCGCACGTAGGCCACCTCGCTCATCTCGCTGAGCTGCTCCAGCACCAGTTCGCCGATTTCGGCACTGCTCACTTCCCGCCCGGGCCGCTGCTGGAGCTGCAGTTCAAGTTCATCCACCACAGCCTCCAGTCGGGCTGGTTCCAGTCCGGTCTTCTCGCAGGCGCGGAGCAGACCATGCAGGAGCTTGGAACGGTTGAAGGTTTCGCGCACGCCGTTGCGCTTGACAACCGTGATGGGCACCGTCTCCACGCGCTCGTAGGTCGTGAAGCGGTAGTCACAGTTCAGGCATTCACGGCGACGCCTCACGCTGCGCCCGCCGTCAGCGGACCGCGACTCCAGGACGCGGCTGTCAGTGTGTTGGCAGGAGGGGCATTGCATCCCCGTGCGCTCGCTCGGCCTCGATGCAGTGTAGTCAGCGGTTCTTCGGCTGAGAAGGGCCTTGGATCCAGGTTCCTGCTCTCGAACAAGAAAAAGCCCCCGGTGAATCCGGGGGCTGCCAGGCCGGATGAGTGGCGGCCTGTGTCACTTGCCGATCTTCGGCGGATCGCGGAAGGCGATGGCGAAGAACAGGGTGGCAATCGCCAGGGTGAGGATGAGGATGTAGGCGAAGCTCTCCATGGGGTGACCTCCTGGTCAGCTGAGGGGTGTACCGGCCGGCGGTACGAAGCCCTCCGGCAGACGACGGGTGGATCTGTCGCCGAGCTTCTGGAACAGACCGAATTCCACCTGCTCGCCCAGATCGGGGTCGATACCGGCGAACACATCGCGGTAGAGGGTGCGGGCGCCGTGCCAGATGTGGCCGAAGAAGAAGAGCAGGGCGAAGCAGGCGTGCCCGAAGGTGAACCAGCCGCGGGGTGAACTGCGGAAGGTGCCGTCGGAGTGGTAGGTGTCGCGATCGAAATCGAAGGCCTCACCCAGCTGGGCCTTTCGGGCCAGCCGCTTCACGTCTGCAGGATCGGTGAAGGTCTGGCCGTTGAGGGCACCCCCATAGACGGTGGCGGTGACACCGGTCTGCTCGAAGGAGTACTTGGCCTCAGCACGGCGGAAGGGAATGTCGGCGCGAACAATGCCGTCCTGGTCTTCAAGCACCACAGGGAAGTTCTCGAAGAAGTTGGGCAGCCGACGCACTTCCAGATCCCGGCCGTCCTTGTCGGTGAAGGCGATGTGGCCGATCCAGCCGGTAGGCAGGCCATCACCATTCACCATCGGCCCGACCCGGAACAGGCCACCCTTGGCAGGGCTGTTGCCGACGTAGTCGTAGAAGGCGAGCTTCTCGGGAATGGCCGCGTAGGCCTGCTCCTTGGTGGAGCCACCATCGAGGGCGGTCTGCACCCGGCGGTTGATTTCGGTCTTGAAATAGCTCTGGTCCCACTGATAGCGGGTAGGACCGAACAGTTCAACGGGGGTGGCGGCAGCGCCATACCACATGGTGCCTGCCACCACGAAGGCGGCGAAGAACACGGCAGCGATGGCAGAGGCCAGCACCGTCTCGATGTTGCCCATGCGCAGGGCCTTGTACAGGCGCTCGGGCGGGCGGGTGGTGATGTGGAAGATGCCGGCGATGATGCCAACGATGCCGGCCGCAATGTGGTGAGCCACGATGCCGCCAGGGTTGAAGGGGTTGAAGCCTTCGGGCCCCCACGAAGGCTGCACCGGTTCGATGTGGCCGCCGAGACCGTAGGCGTCACTGATCCACATCCCGGGGCCAAAAACACCGGTGAGGTGGAAGGCGCCGAAGCCGAAGCAGGCCAGGCCCGCCAGCAGGAGGTGGATGCCGAAGATCTTGGGCAGGTCGAGGGCGGGCTCGCCGGTGCGCGGGTCCTGCCAGATCTCGAGATCCCAGTAGGTCCAGTGCCAGATGGCGGCCAGGAAGAGCAGGCCGCTGAGAATGATGTGGGCCGCTGCGACGCCCTCGAAGCTCCAGAAGCCGGGGTCAACACCGGTTTCACCGGTGATGCTCCAGCCGCCCCAGCTGCCGGTCACGCCCAGGCGGGCCATGAAGGGCATGACGAACATCCCCTGGCGCCACATGGGGTTGAGCACCGGGTCGGAGGGATCGAAGATCGCGAGCTCGTAGAGAGCCATGGAGCCGGCCCAGCCGGCGACCAGGGCGGTGTGCATGAGGTGCACGGCCAGCAGGCGCCCGGGGTCGTTGATGACCACGGTGTGCACCCGATACCAGGGCAATCCCATGGGGGCTTCGTTCTGGGGTGGGTGGGGCGATCGTAAGGGTGAGCCGCCCTGCCCGGAGCGGCAGGTTACGGAGCGCAACGGCGCTGATCAGAATGTCGGCAGCTGCCCCTGGGCCGATGCCAGTGATCCGCTTTCTGCGGGAGAACCGCGACGTGGAGTGCTACCCGGGGGAGAATCTCCGCGAGGTGGCCCTGCGAGAGGGCATCGGGCTCTACGGCCTGAAGGGAATCCTGGGCAACTGCGGGGGCTGCGGCCAGTGCATCACCTGCTTCGTCGAGATTCCTGAGGGCACCCGTGGGGACGCCCTCAGCGGCCGCACCGTGGTGGAGGAGCAGAAACTCCGCCGGCGTCCCGGCAGCTGGCGTCTTGCCTGCCAGTCCCAGGTGCAGCATTCGCTGGTGGTGATCACCCGTCCGCAGCTGGGACTGGCCGACAAGGACACCCAGGTGGCGGCGGCACTGGCTGTTCCCCTGCCCCCCGGGCCGACGACGTGGCCGGAGCCGCCGGCTGCGGAAGCCGGCGGCGAGGACCTGCCACAGCCGGTCGGAGGGGCTGATGACGGGCCTGGCTCGGAGGTGTCCGGTGGCCCCGCTACGAGCGATGAACACCACTGAGGGCAGCCGGTTTGCCGGTGATACCCTCCGAGTCGCCTCTGACACTCAGCCCATCATGGAAACCAACGATCTCGGCTTTGTCGCCAGCCTGATGTTCGTCCTGGTTCCCACCGTGTTCCTGCTGGTGCTCTACATCCAGACGAGCAGCCGGCAGGGGGGCTGACTGCCGCCTGGACGTGCGGCGCCCCCAACCTCAGCGGCGCCCCTCCGGCTCGCGCACCAGCAGCACAGGTGCCGGCGCGTGCACCCGGATGTAGTCGCTCACCGAGCTGCCCAGCAGCCGATCAAGATCCACAAGCGCCTTGGCCACAACCGGTCGGCGATCCTGCGACGCGATCACGAGCAGATCGGCGTTGAACTCCTCGGCCGCCTGGCATACGGTGCGCCCGATGTCGGCTCCGGTGCGGTGCACCGGTGTCATCGTGGCCCCGTAGCCGCGGGCCTGCTGAACGGCCTTCTCGAGCACCTCATCGGCCGGAGACTTTCCGCCGCGCGAGGGGGTGATGTCCTGACGGGTCACATGCACGCCGGTGAGGGTGCCACCGGGAATCTCCCGCACCAGCTCGGCCGCCAGTTTGATGGCGTCATCACCCACGCCCGTGCCGTCCACGGTCACCATCACCCGGTTGATGTGACGCACGTAGAGGTCGTCCCGCACCAGCAGCATCGGCCGGGTCGAGAGCTGGAACACATACTGGCTGGCGCTGTTCCCGAGGATCGACTGCAGCCTGTTCAGGCCACGGGAGCCCATCACGATCAGGTCGGCGTCGAGTTCTTCAGCCACCGTCAGCACGGTCTGCTTGGTGTCTCCCTGGCGGATGATCGTGTTGACCTCGCTGGGATTGAGCTGCAGCCGGCTCACGGCCTCGGCCACCAGCCCCGCCGCCTGCTGCCAGTGCTGCTGGAAGTCCTCCCCCGCCTGCTCCGGCACCACGTGGAGAAGGTTGAGGCGTGCCTGACGGACCACTGGGATGTCGCGCAGCATGCGCACCATCTCCTCGACGTGGCCTTTGCCGGAGTCGGCGATCAGAACGTTGCGGAACACAGGGACAGCACCGGGCTCTCCGGCAGCCTATGGCGGTTCACCGGATCTCCCGGCTCCCTCAATGCAGACCGTGACGGAGTGTGGCGATTGGCTTCTGCGGCGCCGGGTGTTGCCCCAGCACACCGACCACGCCGGCGTGATGTGGCACGGCGCCTACCTCGCCTGGCTGGAGGAGGCACGGGTGGAGGCGCTGGCGGCCGTGGGTCTGGCCTACAGCGATCTCTCCGCCCGGGGACTGGAGATGCCCGTGGTGAGCCTGTCCATCGACTACCGGCAGGCCCTGCTGCACGGTGACCGGGTGGAACTGCGCAGCGTGGTGCTGCCCCGCAAGGGGGTGAAGCTGCCCTGGCAGAGCCGATTTCTGGGCCCGCGAGGGGAGCTGGCGGCCAGCGCCCGGGTGGATCTGGTGCTGGTGGACAGCCACGCAGGGCCGGGCGGCGCAGCTGGAGCAGCAAGTCGGCGCGTCCTGCGCCGCTGGCCCCCTGATCTGGCCAGAGCGGTGGAGTCCCTGCATCGCGGACCAGGGATAGGATGAGTACAGATGTACTGACGGCATGGGTGAGCTGGTGCCCCTGCCCTTGCGGCAGGGCTGGTCGCGGGATCGGCGTCTGTGGTGGTTGCTGTGGGTGTCCTGTCCCGGCGTGGGCTGGGTGACCCTGCGGGTGATCGAGGCGCATTTCGGCTCCTTGGAGGCCGCCTGGGCGGCTCCCCTGGGAGCGTTTCCGGCATTGCCGGGCCGCGGACGGCAGACGCTGGATCTGCTTGATCGCTTCCGGCGCCACTGGGGGGCGGCGCCCCTGGTCGGCTGGGCGGAGCGGGTGCGGGGCGGCCGCCGGGTGCTCGTGCCCGGGGATCGTGCCGCTCCGGCCCAGCTCAGCGAGCTCGAGCGGCCGCCGCTGGCTCTCCACTGGCAGGGGCGCGGCAGTCTCTGGCCCTGCCTGGCACTCCGTCAGGCCGTGGCGGTGGTGGGCACCCGCCGTCCTTCGCGCCATGGTCTGGCCATGGCGGAAGCGCTCGGCAGCGCCCTGGCCGCCGCCGGCTGGCCCGTGGTGAGCGGCCTGGCGGATGGCATCGACGCCGCGTGCCACCGGGGCTGCCTGGCCGCGGGCGGGCGGCCCGTGGCCGTGCTCGGCACCCCCCTCGACCGGGTGTATCCCCGCCACCACACGTCCCTGCAGCGGGAGGTGGGCGAGCAGGGCCTGCTGATCACGGAGCACCTGGCCGGCGCTCCCGTATTGCCGGGCCACTTCGCCTCGCGCAATCGTCTGCAGGTGGCGCTGGCACGGGCCGTGGTGGTGGTGGAGTGTCCCGAGCAGAGCGGCGCCCTGCATTCCGCCCGGCTGGCCTGGCGGCAGCAGTTGCCCCTCTGGGTGGTGCCGGCCGATGCCATGCGCACGGCGGCCCGGGGCAGCAACCGTCTGCTCGGCGAGGGCGCCTCGGCGCTTCTGGAGCCCGCCGACCTGGTGCACCAGCTCGGCCCTGGGCCCCTGAGGCCGGGCTCAGGGGCCGCCGCACCGCCGGCAACCTGCCCGATGGCGGGCGATTCGCCAGCGGATCCGGAGCTGCTGCGGGCCCTCGGGGAGCGGGCCTCCCTCGACCAGCTCAGCCAGCAACTCAGGCAACCGGCCGGGAATCTGGCCCGGCGTCTGCTGGCGCTGGAGCTGGCGGGGCTGGTGCGCGCCGAGCCAGGTCTCCACTGGAGCCGGGTCTAGCGTGGCCATCGGCGCGGCCCAGGACCGCTGCAGATGGCCCCTCCGGTCGCTCCCGGCCCGCAGCCCCAGTCCATCCGCTGCACTCCAAGCCCACCGCACCGCCACCTCGCCCGCAACGCCACCGCCACCGCCACCGCCTCGATGACCTTCCCTTCGTCACTCCCGGCTGCAGGCGGCGACAAGGCGGAAGCCCCCATGCCGGCTGCCGCCCTGGCCGGCGAAGCTCTGTCTGGTGCAGCGCTGTCTGGTGAAGCGCTGCTGCGCTGGCGGCTGGCGCAGCTGGCCCTGGGCGGCCGGAACGTCGACATCGACTGGCTCCTGGACCTGGTGGGGGGGCTCCGCTGGGCGGACCTTCAGCGTCTGCGGCTCGATCAAGCCAGCCGTGTGACGCTCCGGGTTCCCCTGGCCCGCCTGGAAGCGCTGTGGCGTCGCCATCTCAGCCGCCACGAGCCCCTTCAATATCTGGCCGGCTGCTGTCCCTGGCGGGATCTGAACCTCGCCGTGGCCCCCGGCGTGCTCATCCCACGCCAGGAGACCGAACTCCTCGTGGAGCTCGCCCGGGACCTGCCGGGGCATGCTCCGGGCCTCTGGGCCGATCTGGGCACCGGGTCTGGATGCCTGGCCCTGGCCCTGGCCCAGCTGTGGCCCCGCAGCCGAGGCGTGGCCGTCGATCTCAGCCGAGAGGCCCTGGCTCAGGCCCGGGCCAACCTCGCGGCGGCGGGGGTGGCCGATCGGGTGGAACTGATGGCCGGCAGTTGGTGGGATCCCCTGCAGTCCCTCTGGGGACAGTTGGAGCTGGTGGTGGCGAACCCTCCCTACATCCCGACGAGCGTGTGGGCCGCGCTCGAGCCGGTGGTCAGAGACCACGAGCCCTCCCTGGCCTTGGACGGCGGTGTCGATGGGTTGGGCGCGATCCGCGCCATTGCCGCGGGTGCCGGTGCGGCGCTGGCTCCCGCCGGCTTGCTGCTGCTGGAGCATCATCACGACCAGGCCGGGGCGGTTGCCGCACTCCTGGCCGCCGCAGGTCTGGAGGAGGTGGAGGGTCACCGCGATCTTCAGGGCGTCCTGCGTTTCGCCACTGCGCGCCGCCCACTCCGGATCCCTACGGATGACCACTGAACTGAGCCCGTCACAGGGTGATGTCCTCGATGCGGCTGGCCTCACCCGGCAGCTCCGGCACGGTTCCGTGGCGCTGATGCCCACCGATACCCTGCCGGCCCTGGTGGCCTTGCCGGACCATGCCGCCCGCATCTGGACCCTCAAGGCACGCCCCGCAGACAAGCCGCTGATCCTTATGGGAGCGGATCTGGAGCAGCTGCTCGGCGTTCTGGGAACCCCGTGGCGTCAGGAGTGGCTGGAGCTGGCGGAGCGTGGCTGGCCTGGGGCGCTGACGCTCGTGCTGCCGGCCGGGGGGCCATGGGTGGACCGGCTGCATCCGGGCGGCGTGGATCTCGGACTGCGCATTCCTGCCTGTCAGTCCGCACGGGCGCTCCTGCGCGTCAGCGGTCCGCTGGCAACCACCAGTGCCAACCCGTCGGGTCTGCCGGCCGCGACCACGGTGGAGGAGGCACGGCAGATGTTTCCCGCGCTGCCAGTGCTGGGCCCGCTCCCCTGGCCGCCGGCCGGCGGCCAGGGGAGCACCGTTCTGGCCTGGCGGGGCAGCGCTGCCGGGGAGCAGGGCGGATGGCAGGTGCTGCGGGCCGGTGCTTTCCTGCCCTCAGGTCTGCATCCCGACTCCTGATGGCAGCGCTGACTCTCGTGCTGCTGATCGCCATGGCGGTGTACGCCTGGCTGGCGGGTCCACTGATCGAATTCAGCACCGGCCTGCTCCAGGCCGGCTGGCTGCTCTGGCTGCCGCTGCTGGCGCTGGTTTGGTTGCTGGCCGCACGTGAGTGAGGCCGAGTCGGCCACTGGCCGAGCTGTTCCGGCCCCCACTTCAGGTGCGCCTGAACACATTTATGGTGCGCTGCTGTCTGGAGCCCAGTCCATGGCCAGCCGCCGTCGCTTGCTTGCGGCCTCGCTGCTGCTGCTGGGCTGGTGTTGCAGCCTCCTGCTTCACCTGGCCCTTCCGGCGAACGGTCAGCCCGCACCCGTCCAGCCCGCCGCCGCGCCACAGCGGGCTGAGCTCCGCGGGGTGTGGCTGACTGCCAATGACATGCCTGTGCTTCGGGATCGGGAGCGCATGCAGGAGGCCGTGGCGCGTCTTTCGGAGCTGGGCTTCAACACCCTTTACCCGGTGGTCTGGAACGGGGGTATGGCCTACTACCCCAGCAAGGTGGTGATCGATCGCCAGATCCAGGATTTCTCCTACAGAGGCCTGCAGGGGCAGGACGTGCTCGGCGAGCTGATCGCCGAGGGCAGGCGGCAGCGTTTGCTGGTGATCCCCTGGTTCGAGTTCGGCTTCATGGCCCCCCTCGACTCCGAGCTGGCCAGGCGGAACCGGGCGTGGCTCACGCAGAAGCAGGACGGAGGTCTCACCTCCATCAGCGCCGCCGGGGAGGTGGCCTGGCTGAATCCGTTCCGGCCTGAGGTGCAGCAGCTGATCACCGACCTCGTGCTGGAGGTGGTGGGCACCTACGGAGCCGATGGCATTCAGTTCGACGACCACATGACCCTGCCGCGGGAATTCGGCTACGACCCCTTCACCATCGCCCTCTACCGACGCGAAACCGGCAGGAATCCACCCGCCAATCCTGCCGATGCCGCCTGGGTGAAGTGGCGGGCCGACAAGATCACGGCGTTCATGGATCGCCTCAGCAAGGCGGTGCGGGCCCGCAGGCCCGGGGCCGTTGTCTCGATTTCTCCGAACTACTACGACTTCGCCTACAAGCTGCAGCTTCAGGACTGGCTGACGTGGGTGCGCCGCGGCATCGCGGACGAACTGCTTGTGCAGATCTACCGACAGGACATGCCCAGTTACACACCCCATCTCGTGCGTCCGGAGGTGCAGGAGTCCCGCCAGCGGATTCCCACCGCCATCGCCATCCTCAGCGGTCAACGCAACCGGCCCACCCCCATCGATCTGATGCAGCAGAAGGTGATCGCCAACCGCCAGGCGGGGCTTGGGGTGGCGTTCTTCTATCTGGAGAGTCTCTGGACTCTGGGACCGGAGCCCCCCGAGCAGCGCAAGGCCGTGCTGGCGCGGCTGTTCGCCGCCCCGGCGCTGCGAGTGTCCGGACCTCCCCCCATGGCGGCTCCCGCCCCTGCTGTCCCGCCAGCGGGGATCACGGTGCCGGCTCCGCCGCCGCCCATGGGGCTCCCAGGGGCAACTCTGCTTCCACGCACCCCCCATCCCATGCCCTGGGCATGACCCGAGGGTGGCAATGAGGACCGGGGAGGATCGGGAAGCCGGCTAACGGATTTGAACCGATGGCCTTCGCTTTACAAAAGCGCTGCTCTACCGCTGAGCTAAGCCGGCGTCAGTGATCCCCACCCGCTGATTATCCCTTGTCGCTTTCCCTGGAGAGTGCCCAGAGCAGCAGCTGGGTCCGGCTGCTGCAGCCGGTTTTGGAGAGCAGGTTGGAGATGTGGCTTTCGATGGTGCGGGGGCTGAGCACCAGGACGGCGGCGATGCCCTTGTTGCTCAGCCCCCGCACCAGTTGCTCCAGCACTTTCTGCTCCGCCTGGCTGATGGCGTTGGCTTCATCCCCGTTGAGCGGAGCGATCGTGGTGGGGAGACGGGCCATGCCGGTCGGAGGGTTAGGCAACCGTGAGGATTGCCACCCCACCCACCGGACCAGTGCGCTGCTGAGGAACGTCCCCGGGTCAGGAGCTGATCGGAGAGGACGCGGGCCGCTGCCGGTCTTCGCCGCTGCGCTCGGCTCCCCCCCCTCCGGGGGAGGGTCGGGCCCGGCGGATGGGCAGGTTGGCCACCAGCGCCGTGACCCGGTCTTCGGTGGCCAGACTCACGTCCCCTTCCTCCATGTCGATCTCCACGTAACGGTTCACAACCTCGAGGATCTCGCGCCGCATCTGCTCCAGCAGTTCGGGGTTGAGATCGCTGCGGTCGTGGGCCAGCACCAGCCTCAGCCGCTGTTTGGCCATGCCGGCGCTGGCCGGCTGGCGGCCGAGCAGCTTGTCGATCAGGTCGCGCAGGGTCATCGGCTCAGAAGATCTTGGTTTGCATCAGGCGGCCGATCCGGGCTCTCAGGCCCCGACGCTCCTGGCTCGGGTCGATCAGTGGCACGTCCTCGCCCAGAAGTCGTCTGGCCACGTTGAGGTAGGCACGGGCGGCCGGCGATCCACCCTCGCCGAGGGTGAGCGGCTCGCCGCGGTTGGTGCTCACGATCACCTGTTCGTCCTCGAGCACAAGGCCCAGCAGAGGCAGGGCGAGGATGTCGGTGACGTCATCGACGGCGAGCATCTCCTGGCTGGCCATCATCTTCGGGCGAACCCGGTTGAGCACCAGTTGGATGGGCTTGACCCCCTCACTGTTGAGCAGCCCGATGACGCGATCGGCGTCCCTCACCGCGGACACCTCGGGTGTGGTGACCACGATGGCTTCCTGCGCGGCCGCCATGGCGTTGCGGAATCCGCCCTCGATGCCCGCCGGGGCATCGATCAGCACGTAGTCGAAGTGCTCACCGACCATCGCGGCGATCTTGCGCATGTCCTCGGGTTTGAGCCACTCGAGCATGCGCGGATTGCCGGCCGGGAGCAGCGCCAGGTTGGGCTGCTGCTTGTGCTTTACAAGGGCCTGCTCGAGCCTGCAGCTGTCAGCGAGCACCTCCTGGGCGGTGTAGACGATGCGGTTTTCGAGACCCAGCAGCAGATCGAGGTTGCGCAGTCCGAAATCAGCATCGAGAACTGCAGTTCTGGCCCCCAGCCGGGCCAGGGCGATGCCCAGGTTGGCGGTGAGCGTGGTCTTTCCCACCCCTCCCTTGCCCGAGCAGATCAGGATGAAGCGACTGGACTGGGCGGTCACGGCTTGGCCTGAGATCGAGGCAGGTTAGGCCCTGACGGCCAGCGGCCAGCAGGGTTGTGCGGGATCCAGCCGGATCACCCCGTCCACCAGCGAGGCCTGCTCGGCCATCCCGGCCGGAGGGCTGTCCTCCGGTCCGCGGGCCACCGCGTCGGCGATGCGCAGCTGCAGCGGGCGCAGTTGCAGCGCCACGATCCGGGCCTCGGTATCCCCCTGGCAGCCGGCGTGGGCGATGCCCCGCAGCCTGCCCCACACCAGAACATGACCTCCCGCACGCACACAGGCCCCAGGGTTCACATCGCCAAGCACGAGCACGGAACCCTCCACCTCCAGATGATCACCCGAGCGCAGGGTGCCGCGTTGCAGGGCCAGCCCGGGGCCGTCGGCCGGAGCTGGCGGCTGGGCGCCGGCCGGGTGCTGCGGCAGCGGTGCGCAGGTCTGCAGCCCGATTGCCGCGGCGGCCACCCGGCTGCGGGGATCGTCGCTGCACAACGCCACCAGCGTCACTCCGCTCTGAGCCAGTCGCTCCGTCACGGCGCGCAGCTGCTTGACGCCCAATGTCCAGCCTGCTGCGGCCAGTCCCAGGCCCATGGGCAGCGGGGTGTCCGTCAGCAGGCTGGCCTCATCGAGAGCCCGCTCCACCAGATCCACGGCGGTCGCCGCTCCCTCCGTGCTGGGCAGCACCAGCCAGCCGGGGCCGCCGTCCCAGCCGGGTGGCACCACCACCGCATTCATGGACGCCGACATCAGCTGTGCAGGATCTGCCGCAACTTAGGGGCCACCTCGGCCGGATGAATCAGCCAGGCCATTTCCACGGGCTGGGCCAGGCTCTGCACCAGGGCCGAGCGTTGCTCAAGCGCCTGCAGATGCCGGCCGTCCCAGAGCCGCAGCCCGCCCTTGTACACGTGATAGCCGCGGCTCTGACGTTGCTGGAGAGCGCAGCAGATTTCGGCACGGAAGCCCTGCTGCTCGGCCAGACGCCGCGCCCGGGCCAGCAGTTCCAGGCGTGCGGCCGCGGGGAGGTGACTCACATCGGTGGCCTTCAGCAGCCGGCGTTCCAGCAGCCGCCGGCAGAGCTCCGCCAGCTCCTCCGGCCCCTCGTCCATCCAGCGGGTGAGGTGATATCCGGTGCGGATGTCGTCGTTGGCCAGGTAGTCCTGAAGGCTCATGTCCCTCTGGTTCCACAGCCAGCGGGCCATCACCGCGTCCGCCCACACCCTGGACGGTCCGAACTCGCGAGCAAGGCTGATCACCTGCTGCAACAGCCAGTTGCACACCACGTTGAGACGGTGGTTGTACACACTCCGGTACATCAGGTTGCGGACCACCAGGTAGTGCTCCACCGCCATCAGGCCCTTGGGGTGGAGGGCCAGGCTGCCGTCGGGCGCCAGGGTGAGGGCTGCGAGGATGCGCTCCAGATCCAGATGCCCATAGCTCGTGCCCGTGCTGTGGCTGTCGCGCAGCAGGTAGTCGAGGCGGTCGCAGTCGAGCTGGCTGCTCACCAGGGCCTTGATCGCACTGCAGGGGTACACCCCGTGTTCGAGCAGATCCGCCACGAGGGGGGCGGTGCCGGGGGAAAAGGTCTCGAGCGGATCCCGCAGGGCCGGATGCTCACGGATCAGCCGCCCCGACCAGTGTTCGTGCCGCAGCCCGTACATCTCTTCACCGGTGTGGCTCAGGGGGCCATGGCCCACGTCGTGGAGCAGCGCCGCGGCGTAGAGCACGCCGCGATGGTCGGCCAGATCCGGTTGCAGACGCTCCAGCCCTGCCAGGGCCCGGCGCGCCAGCTGCAGCACGCCCAGGGAGTGGGTGAACCGGCTCGACTCCGCGCCGTGGAAGGTGAGGAAGGCAGGCCCCAGCTGACGGATACGCCGCAGCCGCTGGAACGGCGGCGTGTCGATCAGGGCGATGGCCAGGGCCTCGGCCGGATCGTCGCTGCGGAGCGTGATCGCTCCATGCAATGGGTCGTGGTAGGTGCGTTCTGCCATGCCTCCGCTCAGTCCGGCTCTGCCCGCGCGCGGGAATCGGCGTCCGGCCGGCGGGGAAGCTCGGCGGCCAGCAGCCTGCCTGCCTGCTCCAGCCAGCTGTCTCCATCGCCGCCAGGATTGAGCGGTTCAGGCTCCGCCAGCACCACGTCAGGCTCGATGCCCTCGTTCTGGATATCCCGGCCGCCTGGGGTCAGGTAGCGGGCCACCGTCACGGCCAGACCGCTGGCATCGCTCATGGAGATCAGTGTCTGGATCAGCCCCTTGCCATAGGTGCGGCTGCCCGCCAGCCGGCTGCGACCGTTGTCCTGCAGGGCGCCGGCGAGGATTTCACTGGCACTGGCGGTGCCGGCGTTCACCAGCGTCAGCATCGGGCCGTCAAACAGCTGTCCAGGGCTGGCTTGCTGAGGGGTGACCAGACCGTCCCGATCCTCCGTCTCCACGATCGGACGGTTGTCCAGCAGCGCGTCGGACACGGCCAGTCCTGCGCTCACCAGTCCACCGGAATTGTTGCGGAGATCCAGGATCAAGCCTTCGATGTGCTGCTCCTGCAGATCCCGCAGGGCTTCCTTCACCTGCTTGGGAACCGGCTCGGCGAACTGGGTGATGCGCAGGTAGCCCAGGGTGTGTCCATCCACCCGCAGGCGCTTGCTGCGCACCGGGTGCAGATCCACCTGCCGCCGTTCCAGCTCCACCTCTCGATCGGCACCATCCTGATCCCGCAGGGTCACCAGCACGGTGCTACCCGTCGGCCCGCGCAACGCTGCTGCCGTTGCGTCAAGCCCCAGGTCGGCACTGGCCACCCCATCCACGCTCAGCAGCCTGGTGCCGCTCACGATCCGGGCTTCTGCCGCCGGTGAGTCGTCCAGGGGAGCGATCACCACCACCGCTTGGTCGCTGGCGCGCAGGGCCAGTTGCAGTCCCACGCCGCTCACGGTGCCCTGGTTCGTGGATTGCAGGGCCGCATAGGCCTCCGGCCTCAGCAACCGGGTGTAGGGATCGTCCAGCGGTTGGAGCATGCCCTCGATGGCGGCGTAGGCATCAGCCGAGCTGCTGATCTGACGTTCCAGAGCCCGCTGGCGCAGCCGTTTCCAGTGAATCCGTTCAAAGCGTTCCGGATCCACGTAGCTCTGGTTGACCAGCCGCCAGGCCTCCACCACGAGCTGCTGGGCGTCGTTGAGCGCCAGGGCAGGACCAGGACTCGCAAGGCCGCTCAAGGTGAGCAGCGTCACCATGGCCATGGCCAGGAGCCGTTGTGGCCAGAGACCGGGCCGCCGGAGGGGTTGCGTGGGAGGGACTACGGGGAGCTCGGCGCTCACGGCGGCTTCTGGGCGGTGCGTAGACTCTCGCAACCCATCCACCCTGCTGCATGGCGAACACTCCTGCTGGCAACCCCGGGGGACCCTCCAACCCCGTTTACGACTGGTTCCAGGAGCGCCTCGAGATCCAGGCGATTGCCGACGACATCTCGGCAAAGTACGTGCCGCCCCACGTCAACATCTTCTATTGCCTCGGCGGCATCACACTGGTCTGCTTCCTCATCCAGTTCGCGACCGGGTTCGCGATGACCTTCTACTACAAGCCCACCGTTGCCGAGGCCTATGCCTCGGTTCAGTACCTGATGACGGACGTCAGCTTCGGCTGGCTCATTCGCTCCATTCACCGCTGGAGCGCCTCGATGATGGTGCTGATGTTGATTCTGCACGTCTTCCGCGTGTATCTCACCGGCGGCTTCAAGCGGCCCCGTGAGCTCACCTGGGTCACCGGTGTGGTGATGGCTGTGATCACCGTGAGCTTCGGCGTCACCGGCTATTCCCTTCCCTGGGATCAGGTTGGGTATTGGGCGGTCAAGATCGTCAGCGGGGTGCCTGCCGCAGTTCCCGTGGTCGGCGACTTCATGGTGGAGCTGCTCCGTGGTGGTGAGAGCGTCGGCCAGGCCACGCTGACTCGCTTCTACAGCCTGCACACCTTCGTGATGCCCTGGCTGCTTGCTGTGTTCATGCTCATGCACTTCCTGATGATCCGCAAGCAGGGCATCTCCGGTCCTTTGTGAACGTCAGTTCCCTCCGGCTCAGTCCGGCTTCAAGTTGCTTCTAGCATTCAACCACCGGCCATCCAGCCATGCACATTCTCAAGAAGCCTGATCTCACTGATCCAGCACTGCGTGCCAAGCTCGCCAAGGGCATGGGCCATAACTACTACGGTGAACCGGCCTGGCCCAACGATCTTCTTTATATGTTCCCGGTGGTGATTCTGGGAACCATCGGTTGCATTGTGGGTCTTGCGGTTCTGGATCCAGCCATGCTCGGTGACAAGGCTGATCCATTTGCCACTCCCCTGGAGATCCTTCCGGAGTGGTACCTCTACCCCGTGTTCCAGATTCTGAGGGTTGTTCCCAACAAGCTTCTGGGAATTGCTCTTCAGACCATGATTCCTCTGGGTCTAATGCTGGTGCCGTTCATTGAGAGCTTCAACAAGTTCCAGAACCCCTTCCGGCGACCAGTGGCTATGGCAGTCTTCCTCTTTGGTACAGCCTTCACCATTTATCTCGGAATCGGTGCTGCCCTTCCTATCGACAAGTCCCTCACACTTGGCCTGTTCTGAAACAACACGCTTGATTCAGTGAGGACAACCTAGATCAAGTCCCTGCAGCCGCTGCGTCAGCAGCGGCTTTTTTCTTGGCTTTCTTGTCCGGTGATCGGCTCTTGAGCTCCAGCAGCTGGACGTCGCCTGGATCCTGCCTCAGCAGATGGTGCAGCAGCAGAAACCCCACGATCGTCCAGGTCTGGTAGGTGCGCGCCTGCTGGCCCACCCAGGTGCCCGTTGGCCCATCGAAGTATTCAGCCCACTGCTGTCTCGGCAACTGGTTGAGCTGACTCCAGTAGCACTCCTCAAGCAGAGCCCGCATCTGGCCGATCAGCAGCACATCGGCACTGGGATTCACCTGCTCATGCAGCAGGATGGCGCTCCCCAAGTACCAGAGCAAGCTCGGCCAGTGGCCTCCGTTGTGGTAGCTCCATGGCCAGTTCTTGGGGTCTGAACCGGTTTTGTTGACCCACTCATCCATGTCCATCGGTGGGTGACAGATGCGCATCGGCATCTGTGCCATCAGATGCTCTCTGTTGTGCAGCACCAGGCGGAAGAGTGCCCGTTGCTGGGGGGCCGTGAGAATGCCGAACAGGCAGGCCAGTGCATTGCCGAGGCTGTAGAAGCGAAAGTCCGGGCGCCCAGTGCGCATGTTCCCGATCAGGTATCCACCCCGGTTCTCCAGCCAGTCCTGCAGCCAGGGGGGGATCACCTGGGGTTGCACGTTGAATTCATTCTCGTGCTGGCGGTCGCCGTACTGCTCGGTGGGGCGTCGCCGCAGCACCTGCATGGTCTTGCTGGTGACCCAGTAGTGCTTGAGCAGAAACAGCCGCAGATCATGCAGCCACTGGCGGGTGATGGCGAGCCGCTGCTCCAGCAGCCTGCTCATCGCATGGGTCTGGGCCAGCTCCATCAGCCTGCAGCAGCTTCGCAGGCAGCCATAGAGAAGCACCTCCACCTCGAGGGGGGCTCCCCAGACGTCCATCGGACGATCAATCATGAAGGCGCAGTCGGGAACGAACAGCACCGGGGTTCCCTCGAAGCTGGGGTGCAGCACAAGATCCAGCAGCAGTTGCACGCCTCGCTGCACTTTCTGACTGCTGGCGAACTCCACGTCGCCGCTGCGCTGCACGTAGTACCAGCAGAGCACCGGCCACCACAGGCTTGCGTCCACAGATGTGATCCGTCCGATCGAGCGCTGGCCGTAGTCGGCCACAAGCTCCCCGTGTTCCTCGACGAAGCTGGTGGGGAAGACGCCACGGGTCTGGTACGTGGTGCTCTGGAGTTCCAGGCAGGTGTTGAGGAAATTGCGCACCACCTCGTAGCGCCCCTGCAGCAGCAGGTAGATCATCACCGGCACGTTGTCGCGCAGGAAGATCTCTCCGTAGTTGGCCGAGTCACCTTTGCGGGGATGCTCCAGTGCCGCCACCGACCCCACCAGTTCTCCGCGCACCGTCACCAGCGTGCGTTCGAAGTGGGCACGGGCGGCAGCCACCACCTCCTCCTCCTTGGAACTGGGCCTGACCCGCAGCTGCTGCTCGCTGAACTGTCGTGCCATGGACGATCACTGCTCCGCCCGAAAAGGCCGATTCCCGCCTCGACCCTAGAAGGGCTGAATGGATCAGGCATCCCCAGAGCCGCACTCCCCTAGGGGCGAGAACTGAGCCAGAGCGTTGCCGGCGGTGGGGAGTTGCCAGCAGTGGGAGGGGAGGTGATAGGGTGATGGACTGCGCGAGCCAAGGTTTGTTTGCCTGAGAGCTGAGGAGCGCTGGCCACCTGGACGAGGGGGCGAGCGAGCTGAGGGGAGAGGCGG
>JBATEO010000038.1:0-7659 GCA_049664045.1 Prochlorococcaceae cyanobacterium | reverse complement strand
GTGCCGGCTGCCGCACGCTCTGGCCCGGGCTGCCCCGGTCGCTGCGGGTGAGCTGGGCGGGGGTGCTGGAGCTTGAGCCTCGCCCCGGACCCGGCCCCGGACCCGGACCGGCGGGAGGCGTGCTGCGGCTACCGGCCCGCTTCGGCCGGCTGGCCCTGGAGGCCCGTGCCCAGGACTTGCGGGAGGAGACCTGGGTGGTGGATCCGGGCCTGCTGCCCTGGGACGGGGGGTGGCTGGTGGGCCAGATCAGCCTCGTGCGGCCGGGGCTCGACTGCGGGGCTCCGCCGGCGGCCGGGCTCCAGGAGCGGCGCCTGCGCGACGCCCTGGCGCCGCTGGATCGGGCCCTGGCCACCTGGCCCGGCCGCTTCCGCCAGGTGCCGGTGGCCTTCTGCCCGGGCGGTCTGCCGCTGGTGGGGCCGTTGTGCCCGGAGGGGCTGTGGCTGTTCAGCGGCTTCAGCGGCGCCTTCGCCCAGGTGCCGGTGCTGGCGCCGTTGCTGGCCGACTGGATCGGGGCCCGACTCGGCACCGGTTGCGGTGCCACGGATCCAGGCCTGCAGGAATCCGGCGGTATCGCCAGGCGGCGCCTGCACCGTCTGGGGGTGCTCCCGGATCCTTCGCTCTGCGATCAGCAGGCGCGGTGATCAGTAGGTGTGGTGATCAGTAGGTGTAGCGGCCGTCGTCTTCATCACCACGGCCCTGCTCCAGAGGATCGGGCCAGTAGGCCTCCCAGTAGCTGATGCCGTCCTGATAAAACGGACGCCCGTCAAGCCGCTCGATCTCAAGCCGGGTGGTGCCCATGGCGGTGACCAGCCCGCCCAGTTCCAACGGCCCCAGATCGGTCTCGATGTCGCCGCTGACGGCTGCCAGCACCATCGGCAGCCGCACCAGCTGGTCGGGCCGGGTGAGCTTGCGGAAGAGCGCGTGCAGCACCAGTTGCTGGCGCTCGATGCGGCCGATGTCGCCCATCTCGTCGTGGCGGAAGCGCAGGAAGCCCTCCAGATCCCGTCCCTTGAGGGTCTGCAGGCCGGGCTGCAGATCGATCGTGAGGCCCTGCGTGTTGTCCACGTAGTACATGCGCTTGGGCACATCCACCTCGACGCCGCCAACGGCATCGGACATCCGCCGGATGGCCCTCAGATTCACCACCAGGTAGTGGCTGATGGGTCGCCCCAGCCGGTGGGAGAGCTCGCGCGTGGCCATCGTCGCCCCCCCGATGGGATAGAGGGCATTCACCTTCTGGGGGCCGTAGCCCTCCAGCTCGATGTAGGTGTCACGCGGCACCTGGGTCACCCTGGTGGTGCCGCCGTCGATGCGCAGGCTGGCGATCACGTCGGTGAGTTCGCCCTCCTCATCGGTGCCCAGCAGCAGGATGTTCTGCTCCCCCACCCGGCTCCAGGCCGCGAACGGGTTGATGATGCGCTGGTTCTCCCCCAGCGGGTTCTCGCTCAGCCACTCCGAGATCGGCATCGACAGCAGCAGCCCGCCCCCCAGGCCCACGGCCATGGCCAGCAGCACGGGACCCACCCGCCCCCGCCTGCGGTTCCGTCGGCCTGCCGTGCGGCTCATGCCGCCAACGTTATGCCAGTCCGGAGCACCAGCGCCGGCCGGGTGCCGCTGGCCGAACCGGTCGGCCCCGGTCGTGCCGGGTGGAGCCTCTGCGTGGATCGCAGTCGACGGGGGCCAGGGGCTGGAAGCGGATCTGGAGGTGGATCTGGATGTCGAGTTGGGTGTCATAGGGTCAGACGCTCGCCGCTGCGCAGACCCGCCTGCACGCGCCACAGATTGGCATAGGCGCCATCGGCGGCGATCAGCTGCTCATGGCGCCCGCTCTCGACGATGCGGCCCTGCTCCATCACCACGATGCGGTCGGCGTGGCGCACGGTGGAAAGACGGTGGGCGATCACCAGGGTGGTGCGCTCGGCGGTGATCAGATCCAGGGAGCGCTGGATGGCGGCTTCGGTGTCGTTGTCCACTGCCGCGGTGGCTTCATCGAGGATCAGCACCGGCGGGTTCTTGAGGATCGCGCGGGCCAGGGCGATGCGCTGGCGCTGGCCGCCGCTCAGCCGCTGGCCCCGCTCGCCCACCACCGTGTCGTAACCC
This sequence comes from Prochlorococcaceae cyanobacterium, assembly GCA_049664045.1. Taxonomy (GTDB): domain Bacteria; phylum Cyanobacteriota; class Cyanobacteriia; order PCC-6307; family Cyanobiaceae; genus NIES-981. The sequence continues at coordinate 5,559 of JBATEO010000038.1, read as the reverse complement.
TGTGGCAGGGCCTCGATGAAGCCGGCGGCCTCCGCCAGCCGGGCGGCCCGCTCGATCGCCGCCCGCGGTGCGTCGAAGCTGCCGTAGGCGATGTTCTCGGCCACAGTGCCGTGGAACAGGAACACCTCCTGGCTCACCAGACCGATGGCCTGGCGCAGGTCGTCGAGACGCAGCGCGCTGATCGGCTGGCCGTCGAGGCGGATGCAGCCCGCCTGGATCTCGTAGAGCCGCAGCAGCAGCTTCACGATCGTGCTCTTGCCCGAACCGGTGGCGCCCACGATGCCCAGGGTGCTGCCGGCCGGCACCTCCAGGCTGAAGTGGCTCAGCAGGGGCTGGCGGCCGCTGTAGGCGAAGCTCACGTCCTCGAAGCGGATCTCACCCTTCACCTGCGCCAGCGGCAGCGCCCGGTCGCCGCCGGGGATCGCGATCGGGGTGTCGAGCAGATCGAGCACGCGATGGGTGGAGGCCATCGCCCGCTGGTAGTCGTCGAGGGTGCGGCCCAGGGTGGTGAGCGGCCACAGCAGCCGCTGGGTGATGAACACCAGGAAGGCGTAGCTGCCGGTGGCGATCTCACCGCGCCAGGCCTGCAGGCCGCCGATCACCAGGATGGCAATGAAGGCGAACAGGATCGCATAGCGGATCAGCGGCACGAAGGCGGCCGAGAGACGGATGGCGCGGCGGTTGGCCAGCCGGTAGGCCTGGCTCTGCTCCCGCAGGCGTCCGAGCTCGTGCCGCTCAGCCACATAGCTCTTGATCGTGAGCATGCCGCCGAGATTGGTGCTCAGCCGGCTGGCCAGATCCCCGGCCTGCTCCCGCACGGCCGCGTAGCGCGGGGCCAGCCGCTTCTGGAAGCGCAGTGACCCCCACAGGATCACCGGGATCGGCAGGAACGACACCCCGGCCACGCCGGGAGAGAGCACCACCATGGCGCCGCCCACCGCCAGCACCGTGGTGATCAGCTGCAGGATCTCGTTGGCGCCGTGGTCGAGAAAGCGTTCCAGCTGGTTGATGTCGTCGTTGAGCACGGTCATCAGCCGGCCGCTGCTGCGGGCCTCGAAGAAGGCCATGTCGAGCCGCTGCAGATGGTCGTAGGCCTCCAGCCGCAACTCGTGCTGCACCGTCTGGGCCAGGTTGCGCCACAGCACGCCGTAGAGGTATTCGAACAGCGATTCGGCACTCCAGATCACGAAGGACAGCACCGCCAGCACCCCGAGCTGGGCGGGCACGCCGCTGAACCCCAGAACCGCCAGCCAGGAGCTGTCCTGCTGGACCACCACATCCACCGCCAGACCGATCAGCACCGGCGGCGCCAGATCGAACAGCTTGTTCAGCACCGAACAGAGGGCCGCCAGCCACACCAGGCGGCGGTGAGGCCGCAGGGTGATCAGCAGGCGGCTGAGGCCGCTGGCCGGGGGGGGATTCCGCTGAAGGGCGGGTGCCATGAACTGCAGATCAATGGAGAAGCTTCGCGTGTCGCCACGGTGCCGGATCAAGGGCAGCTGCCGGGCCCGCAGTTCGAAAGCCCCCGGCCGAGCGACGCTCCGCCGGGGGCTGGAACTGGCCGGAGCCAGATGAAAGCGAAGGTGCCGGCTCAGGAGGGGGTTCGCTCCGAGGCGATCAGCCCTGGGCCGTCGCCGGGTTACCAGCGGTTGCCGCCGCCACCGCCGCCGCCACCGCCGCCGTAGCCACCGCCACCTCGGTTGCCGCCGCGGGGGCCGCCACCACCACCACCGCCACCGCCGCCGCCTTCGCGGGGGGTGGCCTTGTTGACGCGGATCATGCGGCCCATCCACTCCACGTCCTGAAGGTCGTCGATGGCTTTCTGCTCATCGGCCTCCTGGGTGAGTTCGACGAAAGCGAAGCCCCGCTTGCGACCGGTTTCGCGGTCGAGCGGGAGACTGCACTGACGGACTTCGCCGTACTGGGCGAAGAGATCAACAAGATCCTCGCGTTCGGCCTGAAACGAGAGGTTGCCGACGTAAATGGTCATGAATGAAGCAAAACCTGGAACGGGTCGCTGGAACGGGTCGTTTGGAGATTCGTCTGATGCCGTGGTTCCTAGGGATCGCCAGATGGACCTGAACGACAGATGGAGCTGAGGAGCAGATGGAGCTGATCGACAGTCAGACCTGATCGGCCGATTGACCTGGATGTGCCGCAGGGAGCCTGCACGTCATGGAATCCGGCGAAATCCTACGCCGTGGTCGGGCGGCTCATGGAGAAGTTTGAAGCTCATGGGAAGAGACCCTGAAGAAGCGGAAGCGCTCCCCGGTACCATCCCATTGTCAGCAGACCCTGATCAAAGCGATCCCCGCGTTCCCCGTGATGACGGCCCCTGTCCCCTGGAGCCTCGCCTGGAGCGAGGATGGTGAACTGGCTCCGCAGGATCGCTTCGATCTGCTGCAGAGCCTGGTGCAGACGGAATGTCTGGAGGTTCAGACCTCCCTGATCACCGCCGTGGAAACCCTGGTGGAGTCTGTCTCCGTCAGTGAGATCACCTCCGTCTCCGTCGGCGACGTCACCGGTCTGTGTTCCTGAGCCGGCTGATCTGCAGGGGTTTGCTCAGCACCCGCAGCTCGCGCAGGCTCGTGAACACGTCCTCGGGCATCCCCTTCGGCAGATCCACGGTGCTGTGGGTGTCGAAGATCTGGATGCGGCCGATCGACCGGCCGTCCAGACCCGTCTCATTGGCGATTGCGCCCACGAGGTTGCCCGGTTTGATCCGGTCCCGCCAGCCGAGTTCCACCCGGAAGCGCTCCATGTCGTCTTCGGGTGGACCCTGGGGCCGCTCCTCGCGTCCGCCGCGGCGGAGCTGGCGCCCGCGCTCGCGGCCCTGACCGTCCCTGTCGCGGTCGCGGTCGCGCTCGCGGCCAGGCCCATGGGCCCGCACCGTGGTGAAGTCGTCGTTGCCCTGCAGCAGTAGGGGTTTGCCCGCCAGGCTCAGCTCGAGGGCCGCCAGGGCGAGCTGTTCGGGGGCACAGCCCTGTTCCTGAGCCACCCGCTGCAGGATCTCGCTGAGCAGAGCCCGCTCCTCGTCGCTGCAGTGGCTCTGCTGGAGGGCGCCGGTGAGACGCTGGCGCAGCCGGTCGAGGCGGTGCTGGTTGATGGTGGCGTTGTCGGGCACCTCCATGGACTCGATCGGTTTGCCCGCGGCCCGCTCCAGTCCGCCCAGGAAGCGCCGCTCGCGGGGGGTGAGGAAGAGGATCGCCTCACCGCTGCGCCCGGCCCGCCCGGTGCGGCCGATGCGGTGCACGTAGGCCTCGCCGTCGAAGGGGATGTCGTAGTTGATCACCAGGCCGATGCGGTCCACATCCAGGCCGCGGGCGGCCACATCGGTGGCCACGAGGATGTCCACCTGGCCGCTCTTGAGGCGTTCGATCGTGCGCTCCCGCTGGGCCTGGGGCACGTCGCCGTTGAGCACGGCCACGTCGTAGCCGTGGGCCTCGAGCGACTCCGCCACGGTGAGCGTGATCGCCTTGGTGCGAGCGAAGATGATCACCCCCTCGCCGCCTTCGCTCTCCAGCACCCGTTCCAGGGCGGTCAGCTTGTGGGGAGCGGGAACGGTGAGGTAACGCTGACGGATGCGGCCGGCGTCGGCCGCCTTGGTGCGGATCGTGATCTCCGCCGGGCTGCTCAGGTACTGCTGGGAGATGCGCCGGATCTCCGCCGGCATGGTGGCCGAGAACAGCACCACCTGGCGCTGCTCGGGCAGCTGCTCCAGCACCCACTCCACATCGTCGATGAAGCCCATGCGCAGCATCTCGTCGGCCTCATCGAGCACCAGGGCGCGCAGGCCCGAGAGGTCGAGGGTGCCCTGGCGCATGTGATCCATCACCCGGCCGGGGGTGCCCACCACGATCTGGGCGCCGCGCTTGAGCTGGTGAATCTGGTCGCGGAAGTCGGCACCGCCGTACACGGCCACGGTGCGCACCCGGCTGAGGCGGGCGGCGTAGCTGTTGAAGGCGTCGGCCACCTGCAGGGCCAGCTCCCGGGTGGGGGCGAGCACCAGCACCTGGGGGGTGCGCTGCTCGGGATCAAGGCGCGCCAGCATCGGCAGGGCGAACGCCGCGGTCTTGCCGGTGCCGGTCTGGGCCTGGCCCACCAGGTCGCGTCCCAGCAGCAGCTCGGGGATGGCCGCCTGCTGGATCGGCGAGGGCTCGCGGTAGCCGACCGTGGCCAGGCTCTCGAGGATCTCCGGAGCAAAGCCGAAGTGAGCGAAACCGCTGACCTCGCCGGTTGTGGTTTCGGTTGTGGTTTTGGTGCCGGTATCGCTGGCGTTGCTGTCGCTGGCGCAGGGGCCATCAACGGCGGGGCCGCTCACCACGGCGCCGTCGGTGGGTTCGATCAGGGAAGTCAAAAATTGTGCCTCGGGTGATGCGTGCAGGCCGGACCCCTCTGAGCCGGAGACCGGGTGGTCGTCCGCTGGGTGTCCTTCAACGCAGGCCTGGCAGCTACCCAATGGAGCCTGTGGAAGCCCCGTGAACCTTTCTGCCTTGCCGTTGTCTGGCTTGCCTTTGAAAACGGCAGCCCATGCAGTGGGCTGATTGCGAATCGTATCAGCTGCCGAACCCCGTTGCACAGCGGCCGTAGTCATCGGCCAGGCGTTCGATGTCATCCTCCCGCAGCCTGGCTCCCCGCTGCACTTCCACGATCACCAGGTCTTGGCCGCCGGCCGTGGCCCGGTGGACCGCGCCCTCCGGGATCCACAGGCTGGTGCCCGGCCCGGCCGCCACCCGCCTGCCCTGGCAGTCCAGCCAGCCGTCGCCGGCCACCACAACCCAGTGCTCGCAGCGGTGGCGGTGGCGCTGCAGGCTGAGGCGCCGGCCGGCGTGGATGCACAGCCGCTTCACCAGATAGCCAGGACCGCAGCCCAGGGTCTCGAACCACCCCCAGGGGCGTTCCTGCCGCGGCGGTTGTTCAGCCTGTGGCATGGGGCGCCTGTCCTGGTTGCTGATGGTCAGCCGCGGTCCGGGCCGGGACTCCGCCGGGAGTGATCAGCCACGCGCGCTCGCGGGCGCGGGTGAGGCCGGTATAGATCAGCCGGGCGTCCCAGTCGCGGCCGGGGGGCAACAGCAGCCACACCGTGCCGTACTGGCTTCCCTGCGACTTGTGCACCGTGAGGGCCAGAGCCGGTTCGGCCTGCCCCAGCAGCGCCGGATGCAGCAGCCGGCCGCCGGGGAACAGCACCCGCCGCCCGCCACCTGTGGCCACCAGCACCCCCACGTCCCCGTTGGCCAGCCCCTGCTCCGGCAGGTTGCGCTGGTTCAGCACCGGCGTGCCGGTGGGCCAGTGGGCAACGGGCCGGCAGGCGCTCTCCCCCAGCAGCTGGCGGTGGATGCCCGCCACGCCCCAGTGGCCCTGGCGCACTGGGGTGAGCAGCACGCAGCGCTCCAGCTCGTCCAGCAGCGCCTGGGTGGCCTCCGCCACCTGTTCGTGTGCCTGCTCGTCCGGGTCTGACAGGGCCGCCGCCAGCACGGTCAGCTGGCGCTGGTGCTGCCGCAGCGCCGCCAGGGCCTCGGCGGGGGGCTGCCGGGCTGGGGCCTGGCGCCACTGCAGGTT
>JBATEO010000037.1:0-66999 GCA_049664045.1 Prochlorococcaceae cyanobacterium | reverse complement strand
GACGGCGAGCCTCGATCCACTCGCCAAAGCCCTTCGCCTTGAGGATCAGCCGCACCCGATCCCCCGGGGCCGGCACCCCGCCCTCATCACCGATGCGGGCCTCCATCGTCGTGCCGGGCATGGCGATCGCATGGACAACCATTTCCTGCTTGACCTTGGGCCGGCCCTGGCGGTCGGTGCCGTTGGGGATCGGCTCCATCGCCCCGGTGGAGAGGTTCTTGCGCAGCCGGTCGCGTTGCTCGGGCCGCACGATCGCCAGATAGGCCACCTCACCGAGGCGCTGCTGCCTGATCACCGGCGCCGCGATGCGGCTGCCGTCGTTGAGTTCAATCGCCATGGAACTTGCTCGAACAAGTGGACGGGGAAGAGGTCAGGGGAAGCAGGGGCTCCAGGCCGGCACCCAGCCGCAGCAGGTGATGGGCGGCGCCGGAGAGGCTCAGCTGGTGCTCGGCCGACAGTTGCCGCACCTGCCGGTAGACATCGCTGTGCACGCAGACGCACAGGTAGTGACGGCCGTGCTGCGACGGCGGCTGGGGCCTGGCGTAGGCGCGGCGGCAGACGCTCATGGCGTCCCCCCGGCCAGCTCACGTTCGAACACGTCGATGAAGTCCTTGTGGCGCCGCTGGGTGATGCGGTCCTTGATCGTCCGCACCTCCCGGGGCACCTGGAAGTGGTGGCGGAACTCGATCGTGAACCGCTTGCGCGCCTCCTGAGGCATCGCCCCGAGGAACTTGTGCAGGGTGGTGATCTCCTCGTCCGACAACGGATCCAGGCCGGATTCGCCCGCCTCTGGGCCATCCGGAGCGCCGGTCTCCCACTCGTCGTCTGCGGCGTCAGGGTCGTCCGCAGCGTTGACGGCGGCTGCACTGCCGGCGCCTGCGGTGTCCGACACCGATGGCTGCGGCTGCGGTCGTGGCTGATCCGGCTCGATAGTCCGAGGAGGATTGCCCACGGGAATGCCCAGCAGGCCCGCCAACAGGGAAGCGGTCAGCGCGTGCCAGGCCGCACTGCCCTCCTGGGGTGCCTGGGCCTCGCTGAACTCCTCGGCGCCGCCGCGGTGCCGCAGGGTCACCCGCAGCACTTCGTGCTCCTCGCTGATCAGCTTCTGGGCGCTGAACGAGAAGCCCAGGGCAAAGGCAGGCGCCGCCGCCTGAACGACCTCCTGCATGGAGGTCTCGGCGATGGCGGCCATCTGGGACTGGAACTGGGCCAGGCCCTCGGCCCACTGGGCGCGGGCCTGCTCGCGGCCCTGCAACAGGGCCTGGTTGAGATCAAAGGCGGAGGTGGGACCTGGCGTCGGCTCCATCCGCCCGCAAGGGGTGGTGGTCATCGAAAGCACTGCGGGACCGGCGCCCGCTTGTCTCGGATATTAGCGGCTCGCTAATCCGAATCTGTATCTTGCGCAACGCAAGACATGGCGTACTCCGAGCCTGTTCGTGCACGTCTCAGCTGGCGCCCGTCTTGGCGGACCATTCCTCCAGCCAGCGCTGCGGCAGCCACGCCTCTCCGTCCCACATGCCCTGCAGCTGCTCGGCGGAGTAGGGCTCAAAGCCGGCCAGCATCGCCTGAAAGGCCTGCCGCTGCTTGGCTGGCGCCGCCTTGGCGGCGGAACTCAGGGCCTCCATCACGCCGATGCCGTGCTGCTTGGCGGTCTGCACCAGCTGGCCGCGCCACTGCTCGCTCAGCTTCGCCGCTTCTGCGGCATCGACCTCTGGCTGGGTCGGCACCGCAGGCGCCTGGTAGGCGGTCGGCACCGGCAGTAGGCCCAGGTGGCAGCTCCAGAACTCCGCGGGCCCCCACACCCGCTGCTCGTCATCCACCAGGGGCTTGGCCTGGCTGATCAGGTCCTTGAGGGCGCGGGTGCGCACGCCACTGAAATCCCTGGCGGCCAGACGCCGGTTCACCTCCGCCAAGGCAAAGAAGCTCTCCGGGCGTGGCTTGGGTGCCTTGCCGTTCTCGAACACGCTCAAGGTGCTGGGGGCCATCACTTCAAAGCCGGCCTCCTTGGCCCACTTGTAGGCCGTGTACTGGGTCCAGTTGTTCAGCTCCCGCCAGCGCCTCAGCATCCGACCGAACTCCTGACCGGCTTCGAGCTGTTTGGCCTCGATGTACCGGTACTCAGAGGACATCAGGACTGGGTTCTGGCCATTAGCGAAAGGCTAAGGCGTTGGCGTTTCCAAAGGCGAGCGGTCTTCGCTTGGATTTGGGAACGTCAGCACTCCAGCCTCTTTCAGGGCCTGGCTTGAGCCCTCGCGTCAGGCCGTGATCGCACTGGTCGACGCGGCCCTCTGCCTCGGCAGCGACGCGTTGATGCCTCCCAGGGGCCGGAGGGGACCATCAGCTCGGGCCGGATCTCGGCGGCCGGCCAGCAGATGGCCTCCCGCAGCCGCCGCTCCAGCAGTTGGCGGTGCTCCGGCTGAAGCAGCGCCACCGGCTCCACGATGCGGCTGTCGGGCCCCAGGGTCCAGTCATCGCGCTGACAGCCGAACTCCCAGTTGCGCCCATCGGGGGCCCGGGCCCAGAGCAGCGCCCCAAGCTGGTCGCGCTCGATCGCGATCTCCAGCTGCCAGCCGCTTGCCAGATCGAGCCGCATTCGCCCCCACCAGATCTCACTCCAGGGCCGATCCGCCAGGAAGGCCTCCCCCGTCAGCAGCGCCAGCAAGGCCTGCTCGATCTCGGCGGCGCAGCAACGGCTCAGGTGGCGCAGAGCGGGTGACGCAAGCCATTGCCACGGCACCAGAGCGCCCACTCCCCCGGCGCGATCGGGTTGCCGCAGCAGCGGCAATGGCCGGGATGGCGCACGCGGATGCGGCGAAAGCCCGCCGGGCCATGCCCCTGCTCCACTCCCGTCGCCACAGGTGGCTTGGCGGGTAAAGGGCGATGGGTGGCGATCTGCAGCCCGTGCTCGCGAATCAGACGACAGGCCAGGAAGGCGCTGGTGCGCGCTTCCTCCAGGTGGGGCGAGGCGCTCATCGCCACCAGCTTCTCGACCTTGGCCAGTGCTTTCTGCGCCGCTGCTCCAGCGTCCATCGTCATTCAGCTCATTGGTTCAGCCTAGCGAGCCTGAGTCAATTTCGATAGGCTGGTTCGGTTCATCGAAGTCGCCCATGGCTCCGCTGATGACCCCGCTCTCGGTGCAGTTCACCCCCGAGCAGCAGGCCTGGCTGGATCGGCGCACCCGTGGCGGTCTGCTGTCGCGCTCCTCGGTGATCCGCCTGATCGTGGCTGAGGCGATGGAGCGCGAACAGCTCAGCGCCCAGGCCCTGCAGCGCCAGGGGCTCCATGGCCAGCGCTGAACCGATCGCCGCCCCCACAAAGCCCTGCATCGACCGCAGCGCTGCCCTGCAGTTCCTCTCCCTGCTGGGCAAGGACCCTGCCAGCGCCCGGTTGCGCGCCTTTCCCCACCGCGCCAACCCGGCCAAGGGGCAGATCGGGGCCCGCAAAGGCCCCTTCGATCTGGTGGTGGCGGAGCAGTGGCAGCGGGAAGGCCGCGGCATCTACCTGGTGATCAATGACGGCGGCGACCGCAAGAGCGAGATCACGGCCTGCCACGCGTTGTTCGTGGAGTGGGACGACCGGCCGATCGACTGGCAGCTGAACGCCTGGCGCGAGCTGGGCCTGCCGGAGCCCTCGTTGATCGTGCTCAGCGGCGGCAAGTCGGCCCACTGCTACTGGCTGCTGCTGCAGCCCATCCCGCCGCAGGAGTGGGCCCCGCTGCAGGCGGAGCTGATCGCCTATGCCGGCGGCGATCCCCACTGCAAGGACGCCTCGCGGGTGATGAGGCTGCCGGGCTGCTGGTACATCGATGCAGCCGGCCAGGCCGTGGCGCCGGTGGAGCTGGTGCATATGGGCGGACAGCGCTACGCGCCGGAGGACATCGCCCTGGCGCTGCTGCCCGATGAGTTCGCCGAATCCGCTGCAGGTCCGCCGAAGCAGCAGGGCATTCCGCTGCCCGACCTGGGCGACGAGGACTTCGGGCCACCCCGGCCGCTGGAGCAGATCCGCGCCGCCCTGGCCGCCATCCCCCGGCGCGTGGCGGGCAGCAACACCTACGCCGACTACCGCAACCTCCTCTGGGGTCTGATCGAGGCCTGTGAGCAGGCCGGCCACGACCGCGAGCTGGCGATCGCACTGATGGAGGCCCACAGCCCCTCAGCCAGCTGCGGCTGGGACATCCGCCAGGTGGCCAGCTCCGGCGGCGAGCAGATCGGTGCGGCCACCTTCTGGTTTCATGCGCGTCAGCACGGTTGGCTGCCGGCGGAGCCTGCCCAGCAGAACACCGCCTCCCACACCCCCAGGCCTTCTGGGGCGCAGGCTTCCGCGAGCAAACGGAGCCAGCGCGACACCGGCGGGCGCCATCCCGGTGGCAAGAGCAGCGACCGCAGCAGCAGCAGCAACGGTGCCGGCAACCGCCAGCAGCGCTTCTCGCCCAGACCCGACACCCGCGTGCGCTGGGGAAAGGTGCACCTGCCGATCAACCGTCGCCTCAATGCCTTGGAGCACTGCATCCACTCCCTGGTGGGGCGTGAACGCAACAGCCTGCGCCGCTCGGCCCGCGTGCGGGAGTGCCACGCCGCCCTGCAACTCAAAACGGCCCTGCGGCTGCAGGAGATCGGCCAGCTGATTCTCGAGGCCCACGACCAGCGCAACGGCAACCGCTTCCGCGGCCTCGATCAGGCCGAGCGCCTGGCGATGCCGCAACCCGTGGTGGAGTGGGAGATCCCCGGCTGCATCCCCCGCCGCGATCTCTCGATCGTGGGCGGCCGGGCCAAGGTGGGCAAGACGCGGCTGGTGCATGCCCTGGCCCGTTGCCTGCTCTGCGCCGAGGACTTTCTCGGGTTCGGGGCCCCGGACGCGCCAAGGCCGGTGATCCTGGTGACCGACGACCAGGGCGATGGCGACACCGCCCAGATGCTGCAACAGCTGGGGATCTGGGATCACCCGTTGCTGCTCTGGTCACGCCGCTTTCGGGCCACCGAGGCCAACCTCGACGCCCTGCTGGCCTGCCTGGCCACGCACCCCGGTGCGGTGGTGATCCTCGACTCGCTGCGCTCGATCACGCGCAGCTGCTGCTTCGGGGAGAACGACCCGGAGATGGGCTCGCTGATCTACGACCTCAAGCACCAGATCACCGATGCCGGCGGAACGCTGCTGCTGATCCACCACTGCAACAAGGCCAACGACACCACCGGCACCGAGGCCCTCTCGGGCCACAACGCCATCGCCGGAGCGGCCAACACGATCCTCACCCTGCACTACCTGGCCAAGGGCAACCGGCTGATCAAGGATTCGGCGCAGCGGCGCCTGGTGCGCGAGGCCCGCTCCGGCCCGCCGGCGGATCTGGTGGTGGCGATCGACGGCAACACCGGGACCTTTACAAGGCTCGGCACCTACGACGCCCTGCAGGAGCAGCAGGAACAGGAAAGCGACCTGGATCGCGCAGGCCAGCGGGTGCGCAAGGCCAGCGAGAAGCAGCAGGAAGCTCTCCGCTACCTCCAGGTTCTCCATGCCAATGGACTGGCCGGCGTGGGCCTGCTGGAGCTGCTGCAGGCGATCGGTGTGGCGCCGGCCGAGGCCCGGCTGAAGCGGGACCTGGAGGGAGAAGCGCTGAGCACGTACAACGCCCTCGGCCGCTTCCTCAGCCAGCTCGACGGCCTGGTGATGGCCACCCGGGTGGGCACCAGCGGCCAGAGCTACTACCTGCGCTACGGCCTCAGCGACGCCGGCGCCGAGTGGCTGGCGCGCGCGTTCGAGCTGTAGGGGGCGGATTCTTTGGATTCTTTGCTCTCCCCTGCTCCGCAACCGTTCCGGCCGGCTCTGCGTCCTGTTCTCAGCCATGCCCTCTTTGCCTTCTTTCCCCTTCCCTGCGGCGCAGGCGTTCTCAGTGCCTGGGGGCAGTTGGATTCCTTCGGCACTCTTTGCCTTCTTTCCGAGGCGTCTGTGGCTGCCGGGGCGGGAAAGAATCCAAAGAGTCGCAAGAAGGCGCCCCGCTTTCGCCACCCCAGATCCGCTGCGCCAGAGGGGAAGGCAAAGAAACAAACGTCTTTGGCGTTTCATGTGAGGCTCAGGTGATGGCGATCTCCACAACGGCCCCTTGCCCAGAGCATCGGATCGACACCACGGGTTGGTTGGCGCCGATCCCTGGCCTATGGCGCATGGATCCGGAGCACCGCTACTGGCTGGGGGACCACCTGTTCCCGGTGTCGATCACCGGCGTAATCGGCTTGGCCAAGAGCGCCTGGGCCCTGGAGCGCATCGAGGCCACGCGCCACCTCTGGCAGCCCCGCGGCCACACCGTGCACCTGGCCCTGGAGGCCCAGCTGCACAGCCGCTTCCACCCCCTGGAGCTGCAGCGGCAGCAGGCGACCCAGCAGCTGGAGGCACTGCGGGCTACGGACTACCGGGACTGGATCGAGCCGCTACTGGCCCACCCCCACTGGCAGCAGGTGACGGTGATCGCCTCCGAGCGTCCCACCTGCTGCCTGATCCGCAACCTCGCCGGCACCTACGACACCGGCTACGTGCACCACAGCAGCGGTCTGCGGGTGCTGGCCGACCTCAAAACCCTGTCGGGGCTCCACTCCAGCAGCTACTGCACCCGCGCCCAGCTGGGCGGCTACATGGCGCTGGAGTCGACCTGGGGGGTGCACTACGACGCCGGCCAGACGATCTGGGCCCGGCCGGGGGAGACCCGCTTCTCGCCTCTGTATTCCCGCGAGGAATGCCTGGCGGCGTGGGCAGCGGCATGGGCGAGCTACGTGAGCCGCCTACGTCCCTGGTGATCCGCTATCCGAATCACTGTGCTCGGACTATCGAGCCGCTATCCTGGATGGCAGGTCCTGCCGCCTGCGCCGCACGACGCTTCCCTTGTTCTCGCCCATGGCTGCCAGCTCCACCACTCCTGCAGCTGCTGACGGCGTTGATCTCGATGCGCTGCTGGATCGCATCACCGTCCTCAAGGCGCAGCAGAAGGCGATCGAGGCTGCGCTCACACCGCTGCTGGAGCAGCTCAGCAGCGCCCTGGAAGCCGGTGAGCTGGATGCGAACTTCTCCCATAACGACTGCAGCTTCTGCTGGTCGGCCGGGCGAATCAGCTACGTCTACCCCGAGCCGCTGCACCAGCAGGAGCAGGCCCTGAAGCAGGCGCAGCGGCTGGCGGTCGCCAGTGGGACGGCCATGCAGAAGCAGGGCAAGGCGTTCTGGACGATCAAGCCGGGCCGGAGCTGAGCAATGGCCAATCCCCAGAAGCGCAAGGGGGATGCGGCGGAGCGGGAGGCGGCGCTGCTGCTGAGCGACCTTTTGGGCCTCACGGTGCGCCGCCGCCTGGGAGCAGGGCGCACCACCAGCGCCGGCGGTGACACCGGTGATCTCGATGGTGTGCCGGGCCATGTGATCCAGGTGGCCAGCTGGGCCAACACCGCCGCCGCGGCCCGCTCGAAACCAGAGGAGGCTGCGCTGCAGGCCGTGCATGCCGGCGTGCCGTTCGCAGCGACCCTGGTGCGCTTTCGCGGCGGCACCTGGCGGGTCGTGCTCACCCCGCAGCAGTGGGCGGCCTACGTGGCCTGGATCCTGCGTAGCGGAGGTGGAACATGAGTCCAGAGCAGCCAGCGACAGCGGGCGCTTGCTCAGACGCGAGCGCTGAGTCGCTCGAGGAGCTGCGCGCGGCTCCTCCCCAGCAGGACGACGACGGCAACCCGATCTGGCCGGCCGCCGACCCCAGCAGGCCGGTGGGGAAGGGCAACCCACCGCGGGGCCGCCGCAGCAAAACCCACAAGCCCCGCGCCACCCACATGGAGGTGGAGACCCGCATCGCTGAGGCGCAGCTGTGGATCGCCCAGCGGCTGCCGCTGGCCGTAATCAGGGAAAAAGCTGCCCAGAACTGGGGAATCACCAACATCAAAACGGTGAGCCGTTACCTCGCCCAGGCGCGGCAGCGGATGGTGGAGGAGCTGATCTCCGACCGTCGTCGCCACCAGGCCGAGCAGATCTTTGCCCTGAACGAATGCGCCAGGCGGGCGATGGACGCCGAGCAGTTCAACGCGGCGGTCGGCGCCTTCCGGGTGATTGCCGAGATCGGAGGCCTGCTGCGGGCACCGATCAAGCCGCCGGAGCCACGGGCATGACGGTGAGCACCACCGCCATTGCGATGCCTGCGCCGGTCCGCACGCCACAGGTCCCTGCAGAAGGCGGATTGCTGTTGCCGGAACTCGACCCATGGGGCGACGGTGGCCTGCTGCACCTGCCTCCCAGCAGCACCCCAATCCAGCCGGAACCGCTGAGCCTGCGGAGCTTCATCGCCGAGGCCTATCCCCGTTACGGATTCCACCGCTGGGCCGAGCTGCTTATCGAGCTGCTCCAGCAGGTGGCCGATGGCCAGCTGAGCCGCTTGATCGTCACCTGCCCGCCGCGGCTGGGCAAATCGCTGCTGGTGTCCAAGCTGTTCCCGGCCTACTTCCTGCAGCGCTACCCGCAGCTGTTCGCGGCGATCGCCTCCTACTCGGCCGAGCTGGCCTATGCCCATTCCCGCGAGGCGCGGCACTTCTACCGGGTGACCGGCCACCTGCTGGCGCGCGACTCGGCGGCGGTGGGCAACTGGCTGACGCGGCAGCGGGGCGGCTGCATCGCCGCCGGTGTGGATGGGCCGTTCACCGGCAAGGGCTACAGCCTTGGGATCATCGATGACCCCTACAAGGGCCCTGGTGATGCGGCGAGCCCGGCGCTGCGGCAGAAGCTGATCGACTGGCTGCGCTCGGTGTGGCTCACCCGCGCCGAACCCGCCACGGTGCTCGGGCCGGATGGCCGGGAGCAGCCGAACCTGTCGGCCCAGGTGGTGGTGCTCACCCGCTGGGACCACCAGGACGTGATCGGCTGGTTGTACGAGCAGGAGCTGGGCGAGGCGCCGCAGCAGTGGACCGTGCTGGATCTACCGGCGATCGCGGACGAGCCGAATGAGCGCCCGAAGCTGCCCCCCACCTGCACCCTGATTCCGGACTGGCGCCAGTCGGGTGAGGCCCTGTGTCCGGAGCGGTTCCCGCTGGCGGAGCTGATCAAGATCCGCGCCCGCCTGGGTGCCTACTGGTGGGCGGCGCTCTACCAGCAGCGGCCCAGCCCGGCGACGGGCTCGATCTTCCTTCGGGAGTGGATCCGGCCGCCCTTCCCCCGGGAGACAGGGAGCCAGCGCCCGTACGCTCTGCTGGCGCTCTCCTGCGACCTGAGCTTCAAGGGGGAGGCAGAGAGCGACTACTGCGGCTTCTGCCTGGCTGGTCTGTTAGCCCCAGCGGCCCAAGGCGCCATCCCCCGATCGGGGGATTCTCAAGGGCCCCTGCCCCGGACGGCGCTGGAGATCGAGGTGCTCTGGGCAGCCCGGCACCGCTTTGGCCTGCCGGAGGTGATCCGCTTCCTGCTGGGCTGCCTGGAGGCGCTGGAGCAGCAGGACCTGCGCCCCAATGCCGTGCTGATCGAGGACGCGGCCAACGGCCCGGCGGTGCTGCAGACGCTCCGACGCCGGGTGCCGGGGATGCTGCCGATCACGGCTCGGGGCAGCAAGGAAACGCGGGCCCATGCGGTGGCCCCGCTGGTAGACGCCGGGCAGATCCGCTTTCACCACCGCGCCCAGCCGCTGGTGGAGGAGGCCATCCGCTTCCCCAAGGGAAGCAAGGACCTGGTGGATGCCTTCTGCCACGGCGCCCTGTGGCTGGAGGGGAGGTACTGGAAGGCCCAGGGGATCCAGCCGCTGGTGACGCCACTGCTGATCAGTCGGTGAGGGGGATGGAACCATGACCGCAGCATTACTCCCTGCCCCGATTGAGACGACCGCCACCGCTGTGCAGCTTGTGCTGCCCATCACGGTGGTGCTGGTGGGTGATGGCGCCGGAGTAGAGCGAATGCTGCGGCAACGCCGCTACCGGCGGCCGGCGTGCCATGCGCAGGCAGAGCAGCTTGAGATCAGCCTGCAGGCACAGGCGCGTCACCCGCCCAGACCGGTGGGTCAGGTGCCGATGCGCTGCAGGCCGCGGCGAGAGCGGCCAGTGCATCCCCATGCCGCGGCCGATGCCCTGGCCCTACAGCACATGGATCTGGCTGAGAAAATCGCCGGCAACTTCGCCCGCCGCACCATCCACCCAAAGGAAGACCTGTTGCAGCTCGCGATGATCGGGCTGATCAAGGCCGCCCGTCGCTACGACCCCTTACGGGGACCCTTCCGACCCTATGGGCGCACCTATGCCAACGGGGAGATAACCCACTTCCTGCGGGACAACGGCTTCCTGCTGAAGGTGCCGCCGACGTGGCGGGAGATTCATGCGCGGGGACAGCGGTTGCTGATGTCAGGAGTTGGGGTGGGCGAGATGTTGGTACGAATAGGGATTGGTCGCGAGCAGTGGATTCAGATCGTCGATGCATGCTCAGTACGGGTGGTTGCTTTCCCTGTTGATTGAACGCTTGCCATCACCAGCCCGCGGCAATCATGGCAACCATACAAATAACTCTGAGCGGGTCGGATGAATGACGATGTTAGACTCACACAGAGAGAGAATCAGCCACTCTCAGTTGGATTATGGATCTATAATGATATCCGGCAAAAGCCCGCGCACCCGTGCAATCCTGAGCATCAGCACTTGCTTATCATCGTCACTCTGCAGCCCCATTATCTCCTCGTGCTCAGAATCAGAGATCGGAACTTGGACGACATTCTCCTCTCCAGTCTCCCTGTTCTTGATCTTCAAATCAAAACCACGGCTTTCTTGGTAAATTGAGGATTGGAGCGATCCTCCGCTCAAGTCGATAGGCTCAATTCTATTCGTTTGGTGGTTATACTTTTGAAGTATCACTTTCTGCTTGAATCTCTCGCCTTGCATGAGCTTAATACTCATTAGCGCGGCCTTCCCCTCCTGCTCGCGGCAGGGAGGGAAGGGCGTGCGAGGGTTGGGCACATCATTCATGGTCATGGGTAAGACCCCAAGCCTCTGCAACTCGCGCCACCACATTTCTCTGACCGCATCCAAGCATTCATGCATTAGCTGAACCCTTCCATCGCTTAACTTGATATGAATCTCCTTTTCTGCGATTCGATAGGCTCCATTTTTATCGCTGCACTCAGTAACTACAACGACCTCTTGAATTGATGTAGCGCTAGTGAGCGCTGGATTGTGCCGTGACAATCGCCTATGCTTGTGTGCATTGGCGCAATCAGTGATGATTTTATATTCGGCAGTCAACCCGCACAGATGGCCATGGTATGCCCCAAGGGAAGGAAATGTGAACGATGGATCCGTCTCGCTAAGCTCCGCATGCACATGATCGGCCATGTGAAGCATGGATGAGCATGCATGAATAGCCAAGCGCAAATCAGTGCTTAGGCCAGCAATCTTTAGTTGTCTAGCCTCTCGAAATGCGTCATGATCAGCCAGAAGACATTCCACAAAGAAGTTTCTGAGATCATCGTACATGATTGATTACCGGTTTCCTGTCTTAAGTCTAACTCCCGCGGAACCAAAGGTGTTCAAGCGCCGTCGTCGTCTGCAAGCCTATCTTTGTCAGCCTCTTCCTCCCCAATTGATTCATTCCGAGCCTCGCGCTCGACCGAGAGCACAGCAGCGACGAAGACTGGGGTCGAATTAAGAATGAAGCCTGACTCGCGAAGAGCGAGCACGACTGCCGCGACCGATCGTCCAGATGACAAAACGTCATCGACCACGATTAGGGAGTCGAAAGGAGAGGCCTTTGGCGATTGAACAACCTCAATCGAAGAGCGTACTTCTTCAAACGACGGCGATTGACCAGCGCGAAACGAGGAATCGATTCTCTTTACACAGGCAGATATGTCGACGGTCGCTATGCCCGCCTTCAACAGAGCATCGGCGTAAGGCCGCGCATCATTCCGAGAGGAAGGGGGAACAACTAGCGCGGCATGCTGAACGCCACGATCCGAGAATGCTGTCAGAAGGTCCTCGATAACTCTGGGGATAGCCCTGAGATAGGCGGCTTCACGTAGAGCCATAACACTCGGCACGGCTCTCAGTACACCGTTTCTAATGCCTTGCAAGTAATAGGCAGGGCAATCCGTAACGTTCTGAGTAGTGCGGTCGCGAAATGCCACCACCAGCTCGACCTCAATCAGGCTCTCCCGAAACGGCAAGCGCTCCTTTTTCCACTGTATGGCCATGTTGCTCTTCCGGATCTGTCTAACGCCGGCCCTGAGTGGCAGGCAGGGAGCTTGGGGTGGCGGAGCAGAGAGCTTGCGGTGGCCTGTCCACTCGAGGGGCATGTTGGAAGGCCAATTAATCGCTGAGGTGCAATGTCAGGCTGTCCGGTCCGATCGAGTTGCCAAGCCCATTCTCTCGCGTAGGTGTTCCTTTGGCATGAAATGAAGACAAAACACAAGGGCGCCCAATGGGTTCGGCCTCGCTTCCGGCGATAGCTTGTGGACTGATGTATAATCTTAGTACGAGGTTCAACTCCGATGGCCGTCCCTCGAAAAACACTAAAGAACAAGCCTCTTCTAGAGGCCATTTTTGAGTTGCATTGGCAAAGCAAAGATGATTCGGCAGGGCTTAATGCGGCCTACCCTTTGTGGCTCGGAAGCTTTTATAATGCCGTAAAATCTAGATATGTTTTTCATGAGCCATTGGGGGGATACGGCCTTCCAAATGACCTGGTGGGGAATGTTATCTGCAATCGCTTCCGAGCGGCTGATGGTGAATGGCCTCTTGTCCAGCTTGGGCCGCAGATCGCCACTCTCAATGATGTACATGGTTACTCTTGGGACGATAGCTTTTATCAAGGCATCGTAGATCTGATTGATGCCATTCAACAAACTCATCCCTTGGCCGATCATATTGGCCTCACAAAGCTAGTTCTCCGCTATATAGATGCTGTAGATATAGATATCCCTGGGCTTGATGTTGTTGGCTTTATTAAAAAGCACTTCGGCATCGGTCTAGACATGAACCCCGATCTCTTTTTGGATTCAAATCTTGGCGGTTCGCCCCTATCTGCTGATATAGCCATAGAATTCCCTTGCGTCAGCCCAAAGGGTTCTCTTAAACTACGGTTTTCGAACGGCAATGGCAATCGCGCTTCCACACTAATATGGGAGACACTATTTGTAAGCGAGTTTGACAAGCTGGCTATAAGCGATGAGAGCATCGCATCATGGGCACAGCAGGCGCACGACCGCACAAGCGGCTCTTTTTTCAATCTCATTGATCAAGATCTATCACGGAGGTTTGACTAATGGCTGTTTTAGAATCTAGGCCTGAACTATTTGCTGCTTGTCTCAATAGACTTGACGAACTGCAAGCATATTCTTCGAGTGAGCTTGGAGCCCTGAACCGTTTGGCTGTCCTAGCTTCTGTAAAATCAATTCGAAACCCTAGTCATCCACCTTCCGATCTGCCTTTCACGACAGAAAGCACAGCTGTACGTCGAAGTGGTACCAGTACAAGAGCCACGGGAAGCCTGTCCTTCAGCCAGTTAATTCGCGAGCATGAAGCGAAGCAGAAACTGCGAAACTTGCGCGACTACCTTGTCCAGTGCGCCAAACCGAACGATCCAACAAGTTTTACAGCGCCAGCCGCCCAGGCTATTCTTGGCACCTTGATTAGTGCTTTTGGAAATATCTTAACTCTACCAACCGCTGGACTTGGACACAATGGTGAGATAATGTTGCTATGGAGGGCAGGTGCCAAAAGTCTTGAGATTGAGATTCTGCCAAATCAGACTATAGAGTTCTTCGGATATGATCATCATACTGAAGATGCATGGGAGCAGTCACTCTCGGCAGGGCAGGCAATTCCCGGCAGTCTTCTGGACATGATTAGGGCTTTCGTCACGGCATAGTTCGGAGTGCATGCTTGATGTCTTTGGTGCCCGTTGATGGTGAGCCTCTCCAGCGATCTTGCACAGTTGTAAGACTTGCCATGCCAACCTCAGAAGGGGCTGTCGCATTGCCAATACATTTTCAACTTTCCTCTGAAGACAAAGCTTCAAAGCTTAAATCCATCTCTGTCTGGGAAGAGAGTTTGACTCCAGCGACTGTAGCCCGTACGCTGATGAATGATACGGAAAACGCTTACACATTGGGATTGTCAATGTCTGTGGATGCTATCAAGGATCTTTCAGTCGTCATTGAAGAAGACCCTGTGAGAAAAGTCATATCTCTAGATGTCGTGTGGGACCGTGACTGTAGGGGTGGGGCGGAAGGCCACGCAGGAATTACTGGGTTGCACCGCCAGCCTGGCCATCCCAAGCTTCAATACAAAATGATGAGATCTAAGCTTGCTGCAATTGCAAGACCTTTCTATCTTTAATCCTGAACTACACTCGGCAATAGCTGGTCCTTCCAACGCAATTTGGGCGGATCCTCGCTAAGAGATGGTCGGGTCTCTGGCGGTCAGTACAAGAACCTGAAGACATTGCCAGTTCAATCCTAAGCCCACTGCGAGACAATCACTCTCAGGCAGATGG
Source organism: Prochlorococcaceae cyanobacterium (assembly GCA_049664045.1). Classification (GTDB taxonomy): domain Bacteria; phylum Cyanobacteriota; class Cyanobacteriia; order PCC-6307; family Cyanobiaceae; genus NIES-981. Next base: position 52,533 of record JBATEO010000037.1, on the reverse strand, counting down.
CTCCTCAAGCCTGATTCATATGCGGGTCCGCATATGAATCCGTGCCCCTCGCACTGGCCGACTCGTTTGCGCGGACGATCTGAACGGAACCATGCAGATTTTGCATCGCTTCCCCGCTGCCAAACACGGCCTCTGGCAATGGCTCTGACCTCACCAGCAGCCAGTGCCCACTACCCGCCGCAGGTCAGTCACCTCCAGCAGCCCCACATCCCCAGCCCCACCGCAGGCTCAGCCCCCTGCTGCACCCCCCTGGCTGGAACACCCCACCCTCTCGGGCCTGCGGGAGCGGTTGCAGCTGGTCTACGACTGCTGGAGCCTGCTGGAGCTCCCCGACGGCACCAGCCGCCGGCCGGTGTATCTGCCCCGGGGTGTGGAGGAACCGGAATCCTGCTACGGGCAGCGGCTGGAGGCGGCCCGGCCCACCGGCTTCTTCCGTGATGCCCTGCGTACCTACGCCGGCATGCTGTCGCGGCTGCAGTGGCAGGAGCTGCCGGCTTCGCTCAGCCAGGTGCTCACCGATGTGGACGGACGCGGCACGGACCTGGGGCTGCTCCTGTTCCTGGCGGATCTGCTGGCGTTGCGGGATGGCGGCTGCTTGATCCTGCTGCTGCCGCCCCAGCACCGCTGGCCCTCGGAAGGGGACCGGTTGGAGGCCATCGCCCGCGGGGATCGGCTCTCGCTCCCGCGGCTTCAGCTGGTGCCGCGGGGGGACCTGCTCAACTGGCGCCTGCCCACCGATGGCCCCACACCAAGCCTGCCGGCTTCAGGGCCACAGGCGATCGTCTGGCGGGAACCGCGCCGCACGGCCCTGCCGCCCCGCTTCGCCAGCGGCAACGCCTCGGTGCCCACCGTGGTGATTGATGCCCACGGCGGGCTGGCGGCGGACCTGCAGGCCTGGACCTACCGCAGCCTGTGCGTGAGCGATGACGGCCTGGTGCTGCAGAGCTGGCTGGCGGAGCCCAACCCCGCCGAACCGTCGGGCTACAGCGTGAGCCCTGCTGGCCCGGTGGAGCGGATCCCCCAGCGCTTTGAGCTTCCGGTCCTCTGGTACAGCGCCGATGGTGCCGCCTTCGGGGAAGGCGACCTGCCGCACCTGGGCCTGGCGCACCAATACCTCAACCACTACCGCTGCCGCAGCGAATACGAAGACCTGCTCTCGCGCACTGCCCTGCCCGTCGGTGTGCGTACCGGACTTGTGGATCCCTACGGCTACCGCAAGGGCGACGGAGCCGATGGCAGCGGGGCCTCCCCCCAGCCCCCCCAGCGACTGGTGCTCTCCAGCTCCTCGTTCATGGACCTGCCCGAGGGGGCCTCGTTCCGGTGGGTGGAAATCGAGGCCCGCTCCCTGGCGGAGCACCGCGCCTACCTGCAGCAGCTGGAGGAGGCGATGCGCCGCGATGCCCTCAGCCCCGCATTGGCCGGTGGGCCGGCGCGCACCGAACTGGAGGTGTCGCTGGCGGCCGGTCAGGGGTTTGCTGTGCTGCAGTCGCTGGCGGCGCAGAAGGTGTCGCTCTGCTCCTCGCTGTTGCGGCAGTGGAGCGTCATCACCGCCGAGCGGTTGTGCGAGGGCGCCGGCGCCTGCCTGGAGGTGACGCCCCTGGCGCCACCGCAGAAGCCGCAGCCCACGGTGGCTGAATGGCTGCAGCTGCATGAGCGCGGCGTGGTGGATGCGGCTGAGCTGCGCCGCCACCTGGGCTTGGAAGCCCACGGAACAGTGGAGGGCCCTGGCAAGGGGAGGGCATGAGCCTCCCCTGCTGCAACAACCCTCCCTCGCTCGGGTCCTGCCCGCCGCCACCGCCAGGTGAACCGCCGCGGCTGGCGGTGGCATCTGCCCCAGGCTGCAGTTGGCGGCCAGAGGACGCCGAGGCCCTGCGCATCGCCCTCTCCATCCCCGTGACCGCAGGTGCCCTCTCGGCGCTGCAGCGAGAGATGGCGAGTCTGGAGATCCACTACCCCGTGGGGGTGTGCACGGCCCAGGGTCACCTCGCGGCGATCACGGCGCTCAGCCAGCAGCTGGCGGCCCTGACGCCTGCGGAGCTGAACACGCCGATCCGCAGCCGCCGTAAGGGCGTGGCCGGTGGGGTGGTGCCCAACCCGCTGCCGCTGAGCAAGCTGGATGTGGTGGAGTACGCCACCGAGCTGCTGCTGGAAGAGAGCGACACCGAGTGGAGCGCCGAACGCCCCTCGGCAGCGGTGGTGCTGAGCAGGCAGCGGAACGCCCACATCCAGCAGCTGGTGCTGCTGCTGCCGCGGCTGGCCAATTGGCGGCTGAGGGACCCGGATCCCTTCCAGGGAACGCTGGTGCGGGGCTGAGCAACTGAGCTGAAGCATGAGTGAACCCCTCTCGCCGCTGAACCAGGGCCTCAACCCCTTGCGCGGTGCTCCGCTGTGGGGCCAACTGGTGGCCCTGCCCACCGCCTCACCGGCGATCGACAGCGGCATGGCGACCGCACCGCCAACACCCCTTGGGGCTGTGCCTCTGTGGTTGGCGTTGCAGCCTTACGCCAACGCCCGCCTCTGCCTGCTTGAGGTGGACCGTCCGGAGAGCAAGGAGCCGATTCCCATCCGGCGCCATGTGCTCGATGTGTTCCTGCGCTTTGCGCAGGTGGTGGGCAGCTACGACGACACCGCCCTCACCGACCCCGGCGATGTGCGCTACTCCGGCTTCCTCTGCCGCGCCGCCGTGCTGCCGCTTGCCACCAGCAACACCTTTGACTGGCTGGCGGCGGAGCAGGCCTGGAGCACCCCCGGCTTCCGTGACGGTCAGCCCCTGCCCTGGGATCCAGCCCTGCTCGGCACCGTAGTGGCACCGTGCGAAGGCGTGATCTGGCTGGGGGACCTGGCCCTGCTGCAACCGGAGGGGGTGCTGCCCAATGCGCCGCGGGCGCAGTTCGCCGGCTGCCTCGTACAGCACTTCGGGGCGCGCTACGGCAGCGGCGGCATCGGGCTGCTCACCCAGCCGCTGCTCGGTGAGGCGATCGAGCTGGTGCTCAAGCCCCACAGCGTGCTGGTGCTGCGCCCTGGCGACAGCCTGAACTTGCTGGCGGAGCGCTACGGCACCACGGTGCAGACCCTGCGCCGGCTGAATCCCCATCTGGAGAGCACCCAGACGATCACCACTGCCGAGGGCGATTCGCTGGTCGTGCTGGCGGGCCGGCATGGCACCACGGTGGAGACGTTGCGACGCCTCAACCCGGTGCTGCAACAGGCCGAGCCCTATGTCGCCGTCAGCGATGACACGCTCACCAGCGTGGCCGCAGCCTTTGAGATGACAGTGACGGTGCTGCGGGAGCTCAACCCGGACTACGCCCGCTGGCCCCGTTACGACCCGCTGCCGATCGGCGCGGAACTGCTGGTATTGGCGGTGCGGCCGTCGGCGCTGCTGCAAGGCGGCCAGCCTTTGCTGGTGCCCGCCTATCTGCCCTCGACGGAGTTGCCGGCAGGCGAGTGGATCGTGATCCCCCGCCGGCGGGCGGTGGTGGTGGGTGATGTCTGGGACACCTCCACACCGCCACCGGTGCCGGAGGCCTGATCGAGGGGCTGGCAACAGGAGGTGCAGGAGCAGCCCGGACGGGGCACCTGCAGCACCACAGCCGTGATGGGTGATGCCTTCCTCTTCTCGCCACCAATTCAGCGCCGAGCCCGGCGCCTACCAGCCCCAGCTCCAGCAGCAGCCCAACCAGGGCCCAGCCACTGCGCCGTCCCAGGAGCCCGATCTGGCTCCCCTGGAGGACGACGAGCTCGATGAGGCTCCGCCCGCCAGCGACGAACCCGAGCCCGCCGGCAGCAGCGACAGCGACGATCCCCCCGCCGGCAATGCTCCGCTCCCCGGGGCAGATCCGCTGCGCGCCGAGCGCCGCCGCAGCAACCAGCTCGAGAAGGAGCTGCGCAAGGCCCGCGCCCAGCTGGCCCGCTTCTCGGAGATCAACCCCGATGAATACGCCCGCCTGCAGGAGGCCGAGCGCAAGCGGGAGGAACAGGAACGCCAGTGGAACCTGCGCGAGCAGGAGTTGAACAACGCCAACCGCCGCCGCGTGCAGGCGGTGGAGAAGGAGCGGGACGACGCCCGCGAGCAGGCCCTGGGCCTGCGCAAGGAGCGCTTGCTCGAACGCCTGTTCATCGACGCCGAGGGCCGGGTGGGCGGCGATGAGCGCAGCTCCTTCTTTGACACCTTCTGCAAGCTCTGCGGCGGCCAGTTCCGCCTCAGCCAGAACGAGGGCCGAGAACGTCTGGAGCCGATCGATGCCGCCGGCCAGCCCTATGCCCTCGATGGCGTGGCGCTCTCCGCCAGCGATTACATGGAGGAGCTGCGCCGCCACCCGGTGTACAGCTTCCTGTTCCAGCAGCGGAATGGGCTGTACCAGTCGACCGCCGAGGGCGGTTACGACAGCGCCGGGGTGCCGGTGAACCTGCAGTCGATGAGTACGCGGGAGCTGTACATGGAGGCGATGCGCTCCACCACGCCGCGGGTGCCGGCGCGCAGCTGAGGTGCCGAGCGATGGCCTGGTACCTGGCGTTCTGGCGGAATCGGAGCACCGCAAGCGTGGTGTCTGCCGCCAGCGCCAGCCAGGCCAGACGCCGGGCCCTGGCCAGGCAGAAGCGCGGCTACGGCGCTATCACCGCCGCCCGCCGCGCCACTGCCCAGGACGCCCAGCTGATCCGCAAGGGCGTGTGGGTGCGGCGGCGCAGGGATGGTTCCAGCCCCCAGTTCGGCAGTGCTGGCTCGAAGGCCCGAGCCCGGCGCCAGCGCAGCCGCTACCGCTCCTGGCTGTAGCTCACGGCTGCAAGCCCCGGCTGTAGGCCAGCCGCACGGGCGCTGCGCTTGGAGAAGCGAGCGCAGCGGGCGGTTGTCCCCCTGGCTGCTGCAGGGCTACAGGTTGCATGCTTCGCAGTCAGCTGTCAGTCGGACCCACGCGATCCCAGTGGAACCAAGTCGAACCAATCCACCGATGGCAAAACTGACAGCAATCGAACCTGTAGGCAGCAGTAGAATCGAACCCAGCAAAATCAATCAAACAAAATAACAATCAAGCCGTATTCAAAAGGCTGTATATAGCGTGACATCGCTAAAGCGTGGCCAACCTGCTTGCGAAATACCCCAAGTTATCGAGATTGGATTGCCCGCCTAAGCGCAGTCCTGCTGCAGCATTCATGGCATCCCTCGCGCCTCACCCAACGCTCCAGATCAGAAGCGGAACGACGGAACGGCGAGCTCCATCACTCGTTGAGTAACTTGCAGAAGATGAGCCGACGTTCATAGCAGCCATGCCAGACGAGACCATGCCCGGCGGAAGACCATCCCATGTCGTCGTCATCGGAGCCGGATGGGCTGGTTGGGGCGCAGCCAAGGCACTCTGTGAAGCCGGGATTCGTGTCACCTTGATTGACGGGATGCCCGATCCAACAGGCACTACACCAATCACAACCATAAGCGGCAAGCCTTTCGAGGCAGGCACCAGAGGTTTTTGGAAAGACTATCCCAATATTAATGCCCTAACCGATGAACTCGGTATTGGTGATATCTTCACTGACTTCACAACCAGTGCCTTCTGGTCGCCCGATGGGTTAGAGGCAACAGCGCCTGTCTTTGGAGACGCACCCCAATGGCCAAGCCCCCTTGGCCAGATGGTGGCGACAATCACCAACTTCACGCGACTACCCATTCAAGACCGGCTCAGCATCGCAGGGCTTCTCTATGCAATGCTTGACCTCTATCGCAGCGAAAAGATTTTCCAGCAGTATGACGATCTCGATGCGCAGTCACTCTTTGTCAAGCTCGGCATCAGCGATCGGCTCATCAATGAGTTCTTGCGCCCCACCTTGCTGGTTGGCTTGTTCAAGCCGCCCGAAGAGCTTTCGGCCGCGGTCACCATGGAGCTCCTCTATTACTACGCCTTGGCCCATCAAGACTCTTTTGATGTCCGTTGGATCAGGTCGAAAAGCATCGCTGAACATCTGTTTGCGCCCCTGAGTCGAAGGCTGATCTCCCGCCATCATCTGCAGGTCCTTGGGGGAGCGTTGGTGAGGCGGGTGAATGTGTCGTCTGACTCGCGGCGTGTCAGCTCGGTTGAGGTTATGAACGTGGTAACCAATGCAGTTCAGGTGATTGACGAGGTGGATGCTGTGGTATTGGCCGTTGGTGCAAAAGGGCTTAAGTCTCTGATGGCTCAATCTCCAGAGCTCAGCAAGGCAGCACCAGAGCTTGTTGGTGCTGCTTCGCTTGGTTCCATCGATGTCGTGTCAGCACGTCTATGGCTGGATCGTTATATTCCAATCACTGACCCAGTCAACGTGTTTTCCCGCTTCGAATCGCTGAAGGGCTCGGGGGGTACTTTTTTCATGCTGGATCAGCTGCACAAGGATACTCAACAGGCTCTATGGGGTGATGAGCAGCCCCAGGGCTCGGTGGTCGCCAGCGACTTTTACAACGCATCGGCTATCGCAGCGATGAGTGATCAAGAGATCATCGATCGGCTCATGCGCGACCTGCTCCCCATCGCTCATCCAGCATTCACCAATGCCAGGGTGGTTGATTCCGAGGTACGGCGCTATCCAGGCTCGGTGTCGCTGTTTTCTCCGGGCAGTTTCAGAAAACGGCCACCCTTGGAAACCTCAGTGGAGTCGATCGTCTGCGCTGGCGACTGGGTGCGGATGGGCGACAAAGAACATGGAGCCAAGGGTCTGTGTCAGGAACGAGCCTATGTGTGCGGGCTGGAGGCAGGGAACTCCCTGATCAGGCGCAAGATTGTCAACGGTGCCGATCACTCGCATCCTGTTCTCCCTATTCGGGCAGACGAGCCACAAGTCGTTCTAGGCCGTGCTCTCAACAAGCTCGTGATGGATCCAATCGAAGCCCTTGGTCTGAAACTGCCGTGGTTCAACTCCTAACGAGTGCTGGACTGACGGCTGACCTCATCCAGGGCCCTCTCGCTGGGGGTGCCCCGCTCGTGCAGCAGCGGCTGGATGCGGAAGTTGAGGTCACTCACAATCTTCTATTGCCGCCTGGGTTCCCGTGCCACTACCAGCAAGGTGAAGTTGAGCGCACGGTCGCCTGACAGTGCTGATTCCCGGCAACTCAGGCACGGAGTCGGTGCTGCGACTTGCGGTGCGCCGGGTTCTGGTGGCCATGGCCTCGCTGGGCTAACACCGGCATTTGCCAGGCCCACTGCCAAAGCCCGGCCACCAACCGGCAGCCGGGCCTGAGCCAGCGGCTCAGCAGACCGAGACGGTGCAGCCGGGGGTGCCCTGCAGCTTGCGGGCAAACGCGAAGGCCTTCTCGGCGGGAATCAGGCGCAGCTTCTTGACCGGCTTGCCGCGCCGGCCGAGGTGCTCGATGGCGAGGGGCGTGGAGCCGAGCTTCCGGGTGCCGGGCTGATAGCGGTGAACCACGAGCAAACGGAGCTCGCAGACGGGGCCTTGGGGAGCTGCCATGGGGGGCATGGTGCGGAGAACACTGGCCCAGCTCCCCGCGCGCGCAGGGCGGGCCAGGGGCGTGCACCGCACGCCTCGCGTCAGCCCTGGCCGGCCCGAGCACGGGGGGAATGCTGAGGACGGTGTTCCGCGCCGGGCCCGCCAGCAGCGCACCAGCAGACCGCCTGCACCGGATCCGTTCGCGACTCACCGAGTGCTCTCACCGACGGCCTTGCCGCCGAGCAGGGCCAGCAGCGTGTTGAGCGCCACCGCGAAGGCCGCCTCGAGGCTGCTGTCGACCCGATGGCAGATGCTGTCCGGAGGGAGCGGACTCCTGCGCGACTGCGCGATGCAGGTGGCAGCCCCGAGTGCGAAGAGCAGCACCTCGCCGATCAGGATCAAGGCCACCAGGCGAAGCAGGAAGCGCTCGCGCTGGAACCCGCCTGCGGGTTGCGGCGGCCGATCGCCAGGCCGCGCGGGCTGCTGCTCCTGGCGCTCGGTATCCATGCGGCCAGCCACGGCCTACGGCTCCTGGAAGACGCCGACGTAGACGGTCCCCTGCCGGTAGAGGGGCAGCACCTTGTCGCGCAGGTCGACGTTGTGCAGCCGGATGCAACCCAGCGTCGGCAGGAGTGGTTGCTTGGGCGCCCAGGCACCGGGCCAGCCGCAGCCGGAGCCACCGCCGTGGAGCATGATCCCGGCCCGGCCGACCTTGACCTCCTGCCCCTCCAGCTCCTCCATGTCGAAGCTGTACCAGCCGTAGGACAGGGCGGTGTCGCTGCAGGGAGGATTGGGGTTCTGCTCGTAGTCGGGATAGAGCTGGCCGAGCCTGTAGAGCCCCGGTGGGGTGTCGGTGCTGGTGTGGCTCCAGTCGTTGTCGGCCCCCTGGCCGCGCGCCAGGGCGGGGACGCGCCAGAGGAAGGCCCCGGTGTGGTCGTAGGCCTCCATGTCCTGGTCGCGGTCGTTGACCAGCAGGTAGGAGTCGCCGGGCTCAACCGGTGCTTTGAGCTTGGGGCCAATCAGGCCGTCTTCCTCGGAACCCCGCGGATCCAGGCCACCGGAGCCGGCGGGGGGTGACGGTGGTGCTGAACTGAAGGTCACGGCCCAGGGGGCCTGCTCATCGAGGATCTGCTCCGCCAGCAGCCCCTCTGCGATGGCCTGGTGCAGCTGCTGCACGCCCTGGTGCTGCTGGGGCTGGCCCTTGTAGAAGCGGAAGCGGTCCTCGAACCGCTCGGCGCTCATCGGGGTGGTCATGGGTTGGCTGCTGCTGAGCCCTGTTGCCAGCGGTGTCTCCAGGCAGCCGGGCTACGGGCAAAAAGAGAGCCCCGGCCGCAGCCGGGGCGAGCGGACTGAGGACCAAGGGCCCGAGGGGCTTTTCCCTCAGAAGGGCAGCTCGCTCTCGGGGAACGAGCTCAGCACCGGCGGATTGAGGAGCTGCCGATCGAACAGGAGATCAGCGCAGAGGCGCTCCAGCCGCTCCAGGGGCGTGGGGAGGTGGGCGGAGGCCTCCTCGCAGAGCAACTCCAGGGTGCGGGAGCTGAGGAGCTGGAAGGCGCGGATCCGGGCTGCGGTAGCCATGGCAGGCGTAGCGGAGACCCCGAAGCAGGCCGGGCGGGGTCAAGGGGCAGCCCCCTCCGACATGCGGAGCGCAGCGCAGCCAACGCATCAGTCCGGCTGACTTGCGCAGCCCTTGAGGCCGCCCGGACCATGAGGAGGGCTGCGCGTAGCCGATCCACAAAGAGCTGCGCGGACCTGGCAACAGGAGGTGACGTGTCTGGGGCCAGGCCCCGGGAGTGACCATGGGCCTCACCCTGCTGGAGGCGGCCAAGTACGAGAAGCGGGTTGAGCGCCTGGCCGTGCTCAAGACCTTCTCGGAAGGCGAGCTGCTGCGCCGTCTGCCGTTCCGCAACCTGATCGGCGGTTCCCTCTCCTTCCCCGCCGAGGTGAAGTTGCCCCGGGTGGGCTTTCGGGCGGTGAACGAGGGCTACCGCCAGAGCTATGGCGTGATCCACAACGACAGCGAGTTCGTCCACCTGTTCGGGGGCGATCTGGATGTGGACCGCTCGATCGTGGACCTGCAGGGCCCCGAAGCCCGCGCCGCCCAGACCGAGATGAAGGTGCGCTCGATGCGGCTGACGCTTGAGGCGGCGATCATCAACGGCGACGACACCTTCGATCCGCGGGCGTTCAACGGGCTGAGCAAGCGCCTGGTGCCGGGGGAGGCCCAGACGATCGACAACGGCGGCGGCACCCTCAACCTGCTGGCGGTGGAAGCCCTGATCGACAGCGTGGTGAGCTATGGCGGCGACAAGGTGCTGATCGGCAGCAAGGCCGCCCGCCGCCAGCTGAGCACCGCCTCCCGCCAGGCCGGCGGTGACCTCTACGAGGTGATCGACGGGCGGCATTTCTTCGAGGGGGTGGAGTTCCTGCTGGTGGAGGACGACGCCGAGGGCCATCCGGTGCTCGGCTACGACGAACCCGGCGACACCACGTCGCTGTACTGCTGCGTGCTGGGGGATGCGGCGGTCTGCGGCCTGCAGGGCCCCTTCGAGGGGCGGTATGGGATCGCGGTGCGGGACTTCGGGGAGGTGCATGACGCCCCGGTGTTCCGCACCCGCATCGACTGGTACGTGGGCTTTGCCGTGTGTGACCGCAAGGCGGCGGCCCGGCTGTTCAACGTCGCCCCCATGCCGCTGGCCACGCCCTGACTGACAGGAGCGCGCAGCACCAAGCACTGACCCACGACCCCATTGCAAGAGGACCCCATGACCACCCAGGCCACCCGGCTGCTGGATGCCCAGACCGTGCTCGTCGGCTGGATCAACCACTCCGCCACCGACTGCTACGAGCACATCCGCAGCAGCGGCGAGATCATCAACCTCGGCACCGACCTGGAGACCAGTGCCTCGTTCGTGCTGGTGGCCTCCCACCCGGGCCACGGCGAGGCGGTGACCGTGACGCTGGAGCTGGCGCCGCTGCTCCCCGACGGCAGCGCCGGCACCTGGATCACGGCTGCTGCCGTGGCGATTCCGGCTGCCGGCGGCAAGGTGGAGGCGACGATCGCCGGCCAGGGGCTGCTGCCCAACCCTGCCGATGCCGGCAGCGCCGAGCCGCCCTGCATCCGCCTGGCCCGCGCCCTGGTGTCCCCCAGCTCCCCGGAGGGAATGCTGGTGGCGCTCACCTCCTTCCAGGGACTGTGAGGTGCAGCGATGAGCCCCCTCTCCGACGCCCTGCCCCTGGATCTGCTGCCGCCGCTTGAGGCCGGCCAGCAGCTGGCGACCCCCAACCCGCCTGGCGGGGAGCAGCGCTCGGTGCTGCTGCTGGATGACACATCAGGCAAGGAGCTCGATCCCCTGCCCTCCCGGCTGCTGATCGGCAAGGACGGCCAGACCCGCTCGATCTGGCCGGTGCACCTGGCCGGCTGGCAGGCCCTGGGCTGGCAGCTGCTCAGCGCTGCCCCGCCGGTTGGGCCTGAGCCGGCAGGACCAGAGCCAGCAGGGCCGGAGCCAGCGGAACCGGACCCTCCTGCCGCAGAGACCGTCCCGGTGGGGCTGGAGGACCTGGTGGAGGTTCCCCCGGCTCCTGATCCGGGGGCCGGTGAAGCCCTGCTGGCCGAGCAGGCCCCGGACTTCCAGGCGATGACCAAGGCCGAGATCGTGGCGTTCTGCTCCGCCACCTATGGCGTGAGCCTCGATGGCGGCATGACCAAGGCGGAGCTGGTGGAGCAGGCCAACGCTCTCCATCCCAATGCCGGGGCCGGTGGCACAGGTGCGAACGGCACTCCACTTCTGGAGTTGCCCGATGGGCTCCTCTGATCGGCTCGAGGGGGTGGTGTTCCTCGGGGAGGCGCAGTGGCAGAGCACGGAGCCTCCCCCTGCCCCGGAGGACGCCATCAGCGCCGTGGAGGCCCAGTCACCCCTGGTGAGCAGCGAGCGGGACGGCGTGGTCAGCCTCCACCTCGATCTGCAACGGCTCGACCCCCTGCCGCCATGACCAGCACCGCGGCCCCAGCCGGGGCCGACCTATTCCGCACTCCCCTCCCGCTTTCCCATGGCCAGCACCGCCACGACCCAGCCCACCGACCTGCTGCTGGTGCAGCGGGGAGCCACCGCCCACAAGGCCACGGCCGAGCAGGTGAAGGCCTACATGCTCACCCCCGCCACCCCAGCGGCGATCGGTGGCATCAAGCCCGGCACCAACCTCACTGTGGAGGCCGACGGCACTCTCCATGCCGACCTCCCCGGCGCCCTGCTCTACAAGGGCGTGATCGACCCCACCACGACAGAGGCCCCGGCCGATGCGGCGGTGGGCGATGTCTATCTGGCCAGTGCGTCTGGGGTGGCCCTGGCCAGCTGGAGCGGCATCGGCGGGGACGCGATCAGCCAGGGCGACCTTCTGCTGTTTGACGGCAGCAACTGGAGTGCCAATGCCGCCCTGGGCCCCGATGGCGTGGGGGTGGTGCGGGTGCGGGGGGCGGCACCGGTGACGGTGGACGAGAGCGATCCGGCCCATCCCTTGATCGGCGTGAGTGCCGCGACCACGGAAGCGGCCGGGGTGGTGCGGCTGGCCAGCGGCACGGACATCGACGGGGGCACTGCTGGAGCCGTGGTGGATGCGGCCCAGCTGGCGGAGGCCCTCGCCGCCACCCAGCCAGCCGGCGACTACATGCCACTGGACATCAGCAGCCTGCCGGCCCTGCCCTGAGCGATGGCTCCGATCCAGCAGCCCCCTGATGACGCTCCATCCCGATGACCGGCTGGCGATCACCCGCCCCAGCGGGCCCCAGGCCGGCACCTACCAGCTGCCGGCCTCAGCTCTGGCGGAGCTGCTGAGCCCGGCGCCGGTGCTGGGGATCAGCGGCCTGGTCTGGGCGAGCGCCCGTTCCGCAGCAGACAACAGCTGGCAGGCGGTGTGCTGGTCGCCGGAGCTGCGCCTTTTCGCCTGCGTCGCCAACAGTGGCACGGGAAACCGGGTGATGACCTCCGCCGATGGGTTCCGCTGGAGCCCCCGAGCGGCAGCAGCGGAGAACAGCTGGCTGGCGCTGTGCTGGGCCGCTGAGCTGGGGCTGTTCGTGGCCGTGGGCGACAGCGGCAGCGGCAACCGGGTGATGACGTCTCCCGATGGGCTCAGCTGGACGGCGCGGGCGACGCCGGCGGACAACAGCTGGACCTCGATTTGCTGGTCTCCCGAGCGCGGTCTGCTGGTGGCGGTGGCCAGCAGCGGCACGGGCAACCGCGTGATGACCAGCGCGGATGGCCTGACGTGGAGCTCCCGCCCTGCCGCCGCCGATCTGGACTGGCGAGCGGTGTGCTGGGCACCCCAGCTGGGGCTGTTCGTGGCCGTGGCCAGCACCGGGACCGGGCAGCGGGTGATGACCTCCCCCGATGGCAGCCGCTGGACCCTGCGCAGCTCCCCGGCCGACAACACCTGGATGGCGCTCTGCTGGGCAGCGGAGCTGGGTCTGCTGGTGGCGGTGAGCAGCAGCGGCAAGGGCAACCGGGTGATGACCTCCGCCGATGGCCTCACCTGGACCGCGCGGACGACCCCAGCCGACAACATGTGGACCTCCCTCTGCTGGGCACCCGAACGGGGACTGCTCGTGGCGGCGGCCAGCAGCGGCACCGGCAACCGGATCATGACCAGCCCCGATGGCCTCAATTGGAGTGTGCGCAGCTCTGCGGCCGATCTGGGCTGGCGCTCGATCTGCTGGGCACCACAACGCAGTCAGTTCATCGCGGTGAGCAACAGCGGAACTGGCAACCGGGTGATGCTGAGCCCCTGAACCAGGACCGCCAGCCCCACACCCCTACCGGCGATCGGCGTGCGCTGCTGGCGTGACGTCATCAGCCCCGGCACCGGCGCCACGGTGCTCAGCCTCGAGAGCAGCAGCTCCGTGGATCCGATGGTGGAGCTCAGCTACGACGAAGGTGGCGGGGGCTGGTGGCCGCTCAGCACCCTGGTGTTCGTTGCCGACTGAGCCCTGAGGGCAGCCAGGGGGCCGGAGCCCCCCAGCTGGGCTCAGGCCTGCACCAACTCCAGCTCAGCCATGCGCTCGGCCTCGATGCGGGTGATCTCGACCTCCTGCTGGGCCTGTAGGCGCTGATCCAGCTCATCCACACGCGCCAGGCACTGCTGGATCGCCGGGATCACCTCCTCCTCCAGCAGGGTGATCTCCTCCTCGCCATAGGGCTGCTCGATCCAGGTGCGGCGCAGCGGCAGCCCCCGGCTGCGGCGAAGGATCTCTTCCATCGAGCGCAGCGTGGATTCGAGCAGCAGGAACGGATCCTCCTCAGGCCGGCAGAACGGGGAGCGGGCAATAGCCGAGGCGCTCGCAAAGAGCATGGCCATGACGATCGGCGCCGGGTGCGGCGCAGCGACGGGACCGATCCCAGCGGAGGCCCGACGCCAGGAGGGCCTCAGACTGGAGAGGCCCGGAGCCAGCCCCCTTCAGCATCCGATTCCGCTCAATGGAGCCGATCGGTGAGCTGCTGCAAACGCCCGGTGGCCTGTGTGGCCTCCAGCAGGAGTTCGTCCCAGTCGTCGGGCGGATGGCCGCTGGTCAGCATGGACTGGAACACCCGGTAGGCATCGGTCTTGCTGCCGTAGGCCCGCTTGGTGCCGGTGTCGTTCACCCAGCCCAGCACGATCAGCCGTGAGCGGGTGTGAAAACGGAAGAACAGCCGGTACTGCTGAAAGAACTTGGCCCGTCGCCAATGGCGATGTTCAGCCCCGAGGGTGGACCCCTGCTGGTAGTCCTTGCGGTTGGGGTCCTGGGGAATGTCCTGGAGCATCAGGCGGGCGATGGCCGCCAGGCGCTTGCTGGCGTTCTTGCTTCCATACCCCTGGGGATCCTTGCGGCGCAGCGTCTCCACCTCGGTGACCAACGCCTCCAACTGATCGAGAAACAACGGATGGGCATAGAGCCTCCACCCGTTGATCACCGCGGGCGATGCTGCCGCTGCGCTCACCGTCAGACGGGCTCGTCGTCTGGCAGTGCTTCATCGAGATCCACCTCGATGGCACCCACCAGATCCTGCAGGCGCTGAACCAGCTCCGCGCCGATGGGCTGGAGCCGCTCGGGATGGTGGGCGATGTCCTGCTCCAGGAGCGCAAGGAAGGGAGCCAGGGCCGGATCCTCTTCTGCTGGTTCGGTGCTGACGCGCTGCAGCACCACCTCGCCGTTGGCGCGGAAGGCGTAGCGAATGCGGTCGCGCTTGCGCAAGCCAAGGGCCCGCCGCACGGGTTGCGGCACGGTGGTCTGATAGCGATCCGTGAGCGCCGATTCCACCTCCTCCTGCGGAGAGCTCACGGCGGTACCGGCCGCGTCAGGAGAGGAGAGAACAGCCATCAGGCCACCCGCTGAAGCCATGCCAATGGTAATGCACGTGCATTGCCTTGCTGGGGTTGGATGCTCTGGGGCGGGTCGGACGACGCCCTGAGGACCCTTGCAACGGCTCAGACCGCCCGCTCGAAGGCGTAGCTGTCCATGGCGATCACGTGGTCGCGGATGCCGCGATGGATCGCTCGGGCACGGGCCCCTTCTCCGGCTGCACCGAGGGCGCTGAACAGGGGCAGCAGGTGCTCGTCGCGGGGCTGGGCCTGGCGTGCATCGGGGTGCTGCCGCCGGTAGTGCAGCAGCGCTTCCACCTGACCACAGCTCAACTGGGCATGCACCCAGTCGGAGAAGCGTTTGGCGTAGCTGGTGTCGACGGCACCGCCGCGGCTGGCCTGCTGCCAGTCGCGCAGGTTGTGGGTGATGTTGCCGGAGGCCACGATCAACCAGCCCTGCTCAGCCAGCGGCGCCAGGGCCTGGCCCACGCGGAAGGCATGGTCCGGCCCGCCCTGGTGCTGGATCGACAGCGGCACCACGGGCACATCCGCCGCGGGGAACAGGTAGCGCAACGGCACCCAGGCCCCATGGTCCAGTCCGCGCTCGGCGTCGGTGGTTACGGGCAAGCCAGCGGCCGACAGCGCAGCAACGACTTCCTGCGCCCCTTGGGGGCTGCCGCTGGCGAGGTACTGGATTGCGTAGAGGGCCGGATCAAAGCCCCCGAAGTCGTGGATGGTCGTCAGCTGGCTGGCCGTGCCGACGGTGGCCAGCTCCGTCTCCCAGTGGGGGCTGATCACCAGCACCGCCTGGGGCCGCTGCAGGGTGGTGGCCAGATCGGCCAGTGCTGCGCCGGCAACACCGGGCTGCAGGGCAAACATCGGTGAGCCATGGGCCAGGAACAACACCGAGGCAGAGGTGGTCACGTCGCTCCTGGAACCTGTGGGCAGTCTGCGGGGCATGGCCCCTCAGCTGCAGTGGGCCGCTGCCGCCGCCACGCGGGGGCCATGGGCGGGGAAGGTGATCACGAACGGCCGATCGGCCTGGGCGCAGAGGGGGAGGCCAAAGCGGCCGCCGCAGCTGATGCACTGGATCTTTCCCCCGCCTTTCCCCCGGCGGCTGGCGGGGCAGCCCACGAAGCGCACGCCCTCATGGCGGAACATCGCCGGAGCATCGGGTGGCACCACGCAGACCGCCGGGATGCCCTGGCGCTGCAGCCTTGCTGCCACGGAGCGGGACTCGGTGGAGGCATTCACCACCAACCCCTTGGCGGCCGCCTGAGCCACGGCGGCCTGATTTTCCGGGCCCATCGGGAAGTGGGTGAACGACCAGGCCGCCCGCAGATGCCGTGTGGCCCGAGCCAGCTGGAGCAACAGGGCCTGATCGATGCGCAGCGGATCGGACGGATCGGGCCATTGATCGCCGACCACGCAATGGCGGAACAGGATCCCGGCCGGCAGCGCCAGCACCTGCTTGATGAAGGCCGCCGCCGGCAGGCCGCTTTCGCCCCGGCTGAGCCGATCCCAATGCAGCCGGGTGTGGAAGCCAGCCTCGGCGTAGCAGCCCTGATCACCGGCCAGGGGACAGCTGGAGGGGCAGGTGCGGCGGCTGGTGCTGGAGACAGCAATCGCACCGGTTTTGGCGTTGCTTGAGGGGAAGGACAGGGAGGCACGGTGGGACTCGGCAGCAGCCACAGGAGGGGGGACGCAGGACCCGCCCTGCGGCCGCGCCGCCCGGCAAGGGCCAGCCACCAGCGAATGGCGCAGCGCAGCGGAGCCCAACGTCCAGACCGGCTGGCTGGTGCAACCCTTGCCAAGGCGCGGAGCATGGAAGGGCCTGCGGCACCGAACTCACAACGCCGCCGATCGCTCACGGCACATCGCCGCCGGCATGAACGCCAGTCGCGCCTGTGCCATTGGTTGCCCAGCCCTGTCACCTTCTGCGGTGGTGGAGCGGGCCGGTTCGATCAGGCTGGTGAGCAGCGATTTCAGCCACCGCCATGCTCCGCATCCACGGCGACCGCGCCAGCCTGTTGGCAGCCCTGGCTGCCCACTGGGCCGACCAGCAACTGCAGATTCCGACGATGCTCGAGTCGGTGGTGAGACCCATCCGCCGTGGACCTCGGCCGATGCGCTGACACAGGCCGAAGTTGAGTGACTTTGCCCCACCCGATCCAAATGGCCGGCCTTGACGTGGACCCCGGAAACCGGTCCAAGGTTCATGAGAGTTCTCAGCCGGCCAGACCGTGGGCGGGGAATCCATGGCCCATCTGGCAGCCCCACAACCATGCAGACGGCTGCTTGCCACCCTCGTAACCATGGCTTGGTCTCCCTGGCAGTAGGCAATCGACGGGCCCGAAGCGTGGAAGGCGTGACCCTCAGCTATCCGCCGAAGCCATTTCTATGCATCCAGCGAATAGCTGCCCTTCTTCGCAGGAGAAATAAACCAATCACGTTCTGTCGGCCATAGGGTCCCCCTCCAAAGCCCCACGGAGACTGCCTTCTTGGCTGACGCTGTGCCCATAGTGGTGCCAAGATCGGGCAGGTGGTGCCAACTGAGTTCCTTGCCCCCTCCAGCACCGCAGGCGCCCCGCTACTGCCTGAGCTTCACGGCCGCTGGCCTGAGACCTGAGCTCGCTGCCGTGATCGCAGGCATTCACCTGGAGGAGGAAGGCGATTGGGCTCGCACGAAGGCCAAGGTGCTGGAGCGCAACGCTCTGCAGACCCGCTCGGTCAGCACCGGCAAACGGCTGGAGTCGGAACTGCGTCAGCGGCTGCAGTGCCTCAACGCCACCCAGTTGCAGCTCCTGGCCTGGGGGACCAGCGATGAGCGCACCGCCATGGCCTGGCTGGCGGTGCTCAAGCACATCCGGATCGCCGCTGACCTGAGCCGTCAGGTGCTCATGGGCAAGCTCGCCAGCCTCGATCCGGTGCTGCGCCGTTCAGACATGGTGGCCTTCTACGAGGACTGCGAGCGCGATCACTCTGAGCTGGCGGCCCTGGCACCTTCTTCCCAGCAGAAGGTGCGATCGGCCTTGCTGCAGATGGTTCGGGATGCCGGGCTCCTGGCCGGCAAGGCGGGGAAGGGGGGAACGCTCGGCACGGTGCAGCGGCCGCTTCTGTCGCCGCAGGTGCAGGAGCTGTTGGCCAGCGACGATCCGGCGCTGTTGGCCGGATTCCTGCTCCATGCGCCAACCAAGCCCGCCAAGAGCCAGAGGCCTGCTGCTTCACCACAGACGTCATCCCGGCCAACGGCGAAACCTGCAGTGAAGACCACAGCCAAGCCAACACGGGCTTCGAAAGCAGCGGCCAAGCCCAAACCCAAAGCAGCCGCCAAGCCGGCAGCCCAAAAGGCCGCCCCGGCCCGGAGGGCAAAAGCATGAGCAGCGTCACCGGCCTCGACAAGCGCCTGCAGGAGGTGCTCACCCGCCCCGAGTTCCTGGAGATGCGGGGCGTGGCCAAGGAGGTGCCGATCTTCATCCAGACCTACAGCCCAGCCGACGAAGACCAGCTGCGGGTGGTGGTGAAGGGAGCAGAGCAGTTCCTCCGCAAGCAGGGTCTGCGGGTGAAACACGTGGATCTGTTTGCGCTGGTGCTGCAACTGCTGGAGGCCAAGGGCTACCTCGATGTGGTGCTGCAGGAGGAAGCCAGCTGGAGCAAGAGCGACCTGTTCGACACCCTGCAGAACGTGGCCGAACCCACCACAGCTTTGGTGCCAAAGCTGATGGAGGCTCTGGGGAACGACAGCCAAATCAGCTTGATCACCGGCTCAGGGCGGATCTACCCCTTTCTTCGCACCCACACGATCATCGAGGCACTGCAGCCAGCGATGGTGCGCCATCCGGTGGTGATCTTCTTCCCCGGCGAGTACTCCCAGGACGCGGACGGTGGCTCCTACCTGCGCCTGTTTGGCACCACGACCGCCAGCAAGATCGAAAACCCGCATTACCGCGCCACCAACCTCGACTACTTCGACATCAAGAGCTCATGACCGCCGAAACCATCCAAGGGCTCTTTGCCAAGCCAGTTGACCGCCCGATCGACGGGGTGATCAAGGCCGACGACGAGCGGCATCTGCAGGTCGAACTCGACGAGTACGTGGTGACCCGAGAGGTGAGCAAGGGCCTGGGGGCCTTCACTGATGCCTACCTGCATAACCCCACCGCCAATGGCGTGTGGATCTCGGGGTTCTTTGGCTCGGGCAAGTCGCACCTGCTGAAGATGCTCTCGCTGATGCTCGACAGCGAGAAGCGAGTTGGGGATAAGGACAGCCGGCCGGTGGAGATCCTGCTGCCGAAGGTGGAGGACGAGATCATCTGCGCCGACCTCAAGAAGGCAACAGCGATCCCGGCGCGCAGCCTGCTGTTCAACATCGATCAGAAGTTCGATGGCATCGGCGGCACCCATGAGGCACCGATCCTCGAAGTGTTCATGAAGGTGCTCAACGAGCTGCAGGGCTACTACGGCAACCAGGGCTACGTGGCCCAGTTCGAGCACGACCTCAACAAGCGCGGCCAGTTCGAAGCCTTCAAGCAGACCTACGAGCGGGTGAACGGCCGCAGCTGGGAGAACGACCGCGATGCGCTGGCCACGGTGACCAAGCGCAGCTTCGCCAAGGCCTATGCCGAGCAGTTCGGCGGCAGCGAAGATGACGCCATCAAGGTCATCAATGACGCCAAGGACAGCTACCGCCTCTCAATCGAGGGCTTCGCCGGCCGGGTGAAGGAATACCTCGACAGCCAGCCGCCGGGCTTCCGCCTCAACTTTTTCGTGGATGAGGCGGGCCAGTTCATTGGGCAAGAGCGCAGCCGTCTGCTCAACCTGCAGACCGTGGTGGAGAGCCTGGCTACGGCAACCGATGGGCGGGCCACGGTGTTCATCACCTCCCAGGCCGACTTGGAGGGAATCCTCGGCCAGGTGAAGTTTGAGCAGGCCGACGACCTGAGCAAGATTCAGGGCCGCTTCAAGACCAAGCTCACCCTGGCCAGTGCCGATGTGCAGGAGGTGATCCAGCGGCGCCTGCTGGCCAAGACCCCGGATGAACCGGAGCAGTTGATCTCGATCTACGAGAAGGAGAAGGAGAACTTCACCACCCTGTATCGCTTCAGCGATGGCTCGATTCAGCTCAAGGGCTGGAGCGATTGTCAGAGCTTCTGCGGGCTCTACCCCTTCCACCCCTACCAGCTGAGCCTGTTCCAGCAGGCGATCCAGAGCCTGGCGAGCCACAGCATCTTTGAGGGCCGCAACATGGCGGTGGGAGAGCGCTCGATGCTCTCGGTGTTCCAGGAGGTGGCCAAGGCGATCAAGGAGCTGCCGGTGGGTCGGTTGGCCAGCTTTGACCAGCTCTACGACGGCATCCGCGATGTGATCCGGGCTGACAAACAGCAGACGATGGTGACGGCTCAGAACCAGGTGGGTGAGCTGGAGCTACGCATCCTCAAGGCCCTGTTCCTGCTGAAGTGGGTGCCGCAGTTCAAGAGCACGGCGCGCAACATCGCGATCCTGCTGATCAATGAGCCCAACTTCGACATTCGCGCCCATGAGCAGGCGGTGAAGGAGGCCCTGATCAACCTGGAGAGCCAGAGCTATCTGCAACGCAGCGGTGAGGTGTACGAGTTCCTCACCGACAAGGAAAAGGATGTGGAGCAGGAGATCAAGCGGGTTGAGGTGTCGGATTCAGTGGTGGTCAAGACCCTGCACGGCGTGGTGTTCGACGACGTACTGCGCAGCAACAAGATCCGCTTTGAAGACAACGGCAACGACTACCCCTTCGCCCAGAAGATCGACGACGGTCTGATCAAGGGCAAAGACACCGATGTGGTGGTGAACCTGGTGACGCCGGAGCACCCCAACTACGGCAGCGAATCGATCCTCCACAGCCGCAACATGGGCGGCACCGAGCTGATGGCGATCCTTCCGGCGAAGGACCGGCTGCTCGATCAGATCCGCAGCCACCTCAAGACTGACCTCTACATCCGCCAGAACAGCGGCAGCGAAGACGAAACGCTGAACGCGATCCTGGCGGTGCGCGCCAAGCAGAACAGTGCCCGGCGCCAGGAGATCACCCGCCAAGCCGAGGAGCTCCTGCGCACCGCCCCCTTGGTTGTGAACGGCCAGTCCCTCTCGGTGGGGGAAGGCGACCCCAAGACCCGTTTCAGCAAGGCCTACCAGGAGCTGATTCGCTCGGCCTTCCCCAAGCTGAAGATGATCCGCGGCAACTTCAGCGAAGCCACCGTGGCCCAGGTGGTGCGGGAGCAGGACGACCTGCTGGAGGGTGCTGCGATCCAGCTCTCGGAGGCGGAGCAGGAGGTGCTCGTGGATGTGGAGCGCCAGCAGAAGCTGGCAGAACGCCTTAGCGCAGAAGATCTGGTGCGCAAGTTCGAGGCTCGCCCTTACGGCTGGAGCAACTGGGCCACCCTCACCTTCATCGCCCGGCTGTATCGGCTCGGGAAGCTGGAGCTGCGGGAAAAGGAGCTGCTCAGCAGTGTGGAGGTGATCGAGGCACTCACGAACAGCCGGCGGCTGGGCGGAGTGATTGTGCGCAAGCAGGAGCAGTTCGACACCAGCACGATCAATGCGCTCAAGCGCTTCCACCAGGAGCTGTTCAACGTGCAGAGCCTCGGCACCGATGCCCGCAGCACCTGCGAAGCCTTCCGGATGGCCATGCGTGAGGAGGCACAGGACCTGCGAGAGATCGCAGCCCAGGCCAGTAGCTATTCCTTTCTCGCCGCCGTGAAGCCCTGGGCCGAGCAGGCCGAGGCGATGGCCAAGAAGGACGACGGCTACCTGCTCAACCAGCTCACTACCTTCAAAGACAGCTGGCTGGATGCCGAGGAAGACCTGATCACCCCCCTGAAGCAGTTCCTCAACGGCAATCAGAAAACGGTGTTCGACGAAGTGCGGGCGTTTGAACTGCGCTACGGCGATGAGTTTGCCGATCTGCCGACCGAACAGGTGACGCCGCTGCGGATGTTGCTGGAGAGCGACAAGCCCTATGCCGGCGGCCTGATCCCCCAGGCCAACAGCGCAATGGCCGAGCTCCAGCGGCACCTAAGCGAGCGGCTGGCCGAAGCCAAGGCCAAGGCCCTGCAGGAGATCAGCGAGCAGGAAGCCCGGCTGAAGGCAACGGCCGACTTCCAACAGCTCGACACCAGCCAACAGGAGCAGGTGCTGGCAGCAACGGCAGCGGCTAAGGCTGATGTGGAAGCTGCCAGCCAGCCAGGTCGTGCCTTGCTGCGGGTGAACCGCTACCGGGCCGAGGAGGTCCCCAAGCAGCTGCAACGCATGGCGGCACTGGCTGCCCCGGCGGACACACCCACGGCAGCTCCGATCAAGGTGGTGGCGGCCTCAGCCCTGAAGGTGAACTGCGCGCTGAGCCAGATCACCAACAGCCAGGAGCTGCAGCAGTGGCTCGATGCCCTTCGGGCTTCAGCGCAGGCAGAGCTTGACCAAGGCCATCGGATCAGTCTCTGAACTCTGCCTTCTCTTTCTTTCCACTCGTTTCTTAGACCTGCAACTGATCCATGCCCGTCAACACAGCTGCCCTGAAAACCTTTGCTCCGGCGATGCGCCGCCAGCTGTTGGAGGCGGTGGGCCGGAAGCTGGATCTTCTGCTCAACAGCCAGACCCCCGACACGCTCAGCACCTACGCCAAGCAGATCGCCGAACTGCGTGAGCAAGAGGGGGAGAACCGCGACCAGCTGCTGGAACGGGTGGCGTATACCTGGTTCAACCGGCTGTGCGCCCTGCGTTACCTGGATGCCAAGGGCTGGCACCCGTTTGGCTGCAAGGTGTTGATGCAAGCGGCTGAAGGTGAAACCCAGCCTGAACTGCTGAAGCTGATGCGGTCGGGCAGCCTGCCCGCTGAACTGAAAACATATACCAACGAAGCCCGGCTGCATGGGCTACTCGATGGTCAGATCCCACCGGCGATCTCTGGTGCTGATCCGCAGGGCGAGGTGTACCGAGAGCTGGTTCTGGCCAGTTGCCGCTCTTATCACCAGCTGCTGCCTGAACTGTTTGAAGGGCTGGACGACGCCAGCGAGCTGCTGTTGCCCGACGAGCTGCTGAGTGAAGGCTCAATCGCGGGCAACTTTCGCAGCGCGATCAGCGACGAAGACTGCGAAAACGTGGAGATCATCGGCTGGCTGTACCAGTTCTATATCTCCGAGAAAAAGGATCAGGTGATCGGTAAGGTTGTCAAAAGCGAAGACATCCCTGCCGCCACCCAACTCTTCACGCCGAACTGGATCGTGAAGTACATGGTGCAGAACACCTTGGGCGCCACCTGGCTGGCCACTTATCCAGACAGCCCGCTCAAGGGCCAGATGGAGTTCTACATCGAGCCGGCCGAGCAGAGCCCCGAGGTGCAGGCACAGCAGGCAGCAATCACACCGGAGAGCCTAGATCCAGAAGCCCTTACCCTGATCGATCCAGCCTGCGGTTCGGGTCACATTCTGGTGGAGGCCTACGACCTCCTGAAAGCGATCTACCTGGAGCGCGGCTACCGGCAGCGCGACATTCCTGAGCTGATCCTCACCAAGAACCTCTTCGGACTCGACATCTGCCCCCGAGCTGCGCAGCTGACGGCCTTTTCCCTACTGATGAAAGGCAGGGAGGACGCCCGGCGCCTGTTGGAGCGGGGCATCAAGCTCAATGTGATGGCCCTGCAGGACAGCACTGGTCTCAACGTAGAACGCCTGGCAGCGACTGTGGATTTGGCTGCAGCCGGCGTCAGTCGGGCCGATATACGGATGTTGGCAGAAATATTTACCCATGCCACCACGTACGGCTCTCTGATCCAGGTGCCACCAATCTTGGCGAACAAACTGCCCACTCTGATTCGTTTAGCAGAGCATGAGAGCCAGGACCTATTTGCCTCCGCAGATCTCCAGAGCCTAGATGTCCTGGCAAGACAGGCAGGAATACTATCGAGTCGCTATGACGCGGTAGTGGCAAATCCGCCGTATATGGGGAGCAAGGGAATGAACCCCCTCGCCAAGGATTTTGCCAAGACGCATTTCCCTGATGCGAAGACCGACCTTTTTTCATGCTTCATTGAACGGAATCTTGCCTTCTGCAATTCAATCGGCAGGACGGGCATCATGTCGCCATTTGTCTGGATGTTCATCTCAAGCTATGAGGATCTACGTTCTCGACTAATCAATCAAGAGGCAATCACGTCGCTGATCCAGCTTGAATACTCTGGCTTCGAGGGCGCAACAGTTCCAATTTGCACATTCGTGTTGCGCAAAGGACACACTGATGGCCAGAAAGGGTGCTTTATTCGCCTTTCAGATTTCCGCGGTGCAGCGAACCAGGCCCCTAAAACTCTTGAAGCGATTCGAAATCGGCATTGTGGTTGGTTCTTTGAGATATGTCAGGACGAGTTCAAGAAGATTCCTGGTAGCCCCATAACATACTGGCTTGGCGACAAGATTGAACTATTTAACAAATATCGGAGTATCGCCCAGGAACGAGACCCTCAGGTCGGCCTCCAAACTAGTAACAACGGCCGGTTTGTAAGGTTTTGGTGGGAGGTACCCCGTGACAACTTGTGCATCGGCGCTACCTCTAGTCAAGCAGCTATAGAAAGTGCAAGAAAGTGGTTCCCGTTTAATAAGGGTGGTGATGGTAGGCGCTGGAGCGCAAACGCTGTTGCAGTTGTGAACTGGTTCAATGATGGAGAGGAGATCAAGGCTTCTATAATCCAGAAGTATCCATACTTGAACGGCAATCCTGATTATGTGGTCAAGGACAGAGGGTATTACTTTAAGCCTGGTGTTATTGGAAACAAAATAAGTAGTGCCGGCTTTTCTGTGGCTTATACAGACAAGGGCTTTTTGTTCAGCAACGCCGATATGCTCGTGCCGGTGATAAACCGGGAGGAAGCTCTGGTCTATTGCGCATTTCTGAATTCTTCGCTAGCCAAGGATTTGCTTGAGGGAATTGCTCCAACATTGAATTTCGAAAAAGGTCAGATTGGGAGCCTGCCTCTTCCGTCGGATGTATCAATAAATACCGTTTACGCAAGAAAGTGCATAGATCTGAGTGAAGCATTCTGGGCCAGGAGGGAGCTGTCCCTGTCTTTTGCCGGCCTTCCTGCTTCTTGCGAAGATAAGCAGTTTGCAGGCTATATAAAGAAGCTTGGAGATCAGGAAGGGTTTTTTCTTGAATCACTAGCTTCTCTTGAGGCCTCCAATGACAATGCCATTCTTGAGGCATTCTCGCTTTCTGTCGCCCCATCGACTCATGCAAATAAGACTGGTACAGGCGGAGATTATCCGTGTCACGAGAAAGACATCGTAGTGAGCTGGGTTTCCTATGCCACCGGCTGCATGATGGGCCGCTACTCCCTCGATCAGCCTGGTCTGATCTTGGCTGATGCCCGAGAGAGTCAAGCTGAACACCTCGACGCTTACGAAGAAAAAGTCGGCAAGCCCCTAAGCGAAGTCCAGTTCAAGCCCGACCCCGACGGCATCATCCCCGTCCTCGATGGCGAGTGGTTCGAAGACGACACCGTCGCCCGCTTCCGCGAGTTCCTGGCCGTCACTTTCCCCGAGAGCAGTGTCGCCGAAAACCTGCGCTTCATCGAGGAGTCCCTGGGCAAAGACATCCGGAAATACTTCTGCAGCGAGTTCTACAAGGATCACTTGCAGACCTATAAGAAGCGGCCGATCTATTGGCTGGTGCAAAGCCCCAAGAAAGGTTTCTCCTGCCTGATCTACCTGCACCGCTACACCAAGGACACCCTCAACCAGGTTCTCAATAATTACTTCCGGCCCTACCTGCAGAAACTGGAAGCCCGCCTGGCCCAGCTCGGCCTCGATCAGCTCAACGACGACCTGCCCGCTCGCGAACGTACCGCTGCCCGCAAGGAAGCGGAGAAGATCACCAAGGTGCTCAAGGAGTGCCAGGCATGGGAGCAGGACTCCCTGCTGCCCCTAGCCCAGCAACGCATCGAGCTCGATCTCGATGATGGCGTGAAGGTGAACTATCTCAAGCTCCAGGACGTACTAGCGCCGATCCCTGGGCTGGCAGCCAAGGAGGAGTGAGTTAAAATCTTAGTGTTAGCACCACAAATGACTTATTTCCTTAGTCACATCCCAGCGGAGGCCCTGTGAAAATAAAACAGTTAGAAATTCAAAACTTTCGTTGCAAAAAGAAAGCTTCGCTAGAGCTTGGCCGTCGACTCACGATACTTGTTGGTGAAAATGGTGCTGGAAAGACTACTTTCTTGGATGCAATCGCTATAGCGCTTGGAGCTGTTGTTTCTTACTTGCCCAAAGCTAAAGGCCGAGACTTCAAGGATCGAGGCGAGATCAGGCAGGTTGGCGGGAGACCTGTGGCTTATGCAAGGATCTTTGTAAGCACTCAGGATGGCCTCGCCTGGGACTGCATTAATTATAACAGCTTAAGACCCAAAAGCCAAAGTCTCAAGCAAATCACTATTGGGAAGCGCAGTCTGCGGGAATATATTGATCACACAGTGCTCCGTCCTCTAGCAAATGATGAGGAATTCGTTCTCCCAATATTTGCTTATTATGGGGTCAGCCGAGCTTTACTCGATATTCCTGAGAGAAGGCGCGGTTTCGAAGTGGATAACGATCGCATCTTGGATGCACTCGATCAATCTCTTACGACAGGTTCTAGCTTTAGATCTGCATTTATATGGTACTACAATAAGGAAGGCGAGGAGCTTAGGTTGCGTAATGCCATGCGAAATCTTGATCTAGAGCATCCTCATCTTCGTGGCGTACGGCAGTGTTTAATGACACTCTTCCCATCGCTTTCAAACCCTCGATTTGCGGTTAAGCCCCCTCCACGCCTGATCGTGACTGAGGAGGGTGAGGACTTAGAGCTTTCACAACTAAGTGATGGGTATAAGACCTTGATCGGTCTTGCCATCGACTTATCCCGACGCATGGCAGCAGGCAACCCTGATATGGACAACCCATTGGAATCTCCTGCCATTGTCCTAATAGATGAAGTTGACCTTCACCTCCATCCGGCTTGGCAGCAAAAAGTAGTTTCGGATTTGCTCAGGTGTTTTTCAAATACTCAATTCATCATCACTACTCATAGTCCATTTGTTGTTGAGGGCGTAAATAACCTACTCAAGAGGCATTCCATTGACAAGTTGCTTCCTCAACCCAATGGAGATGATGATCTTAGGCATATTCGCGATCTTTATCCTCTTGATCCGCAAGATACGGCCGTATATCAGATTACACGCGATAGCCAGGTTGACTTAATGGATAGGGGAGAGGGATTGACTGCAGATACTCTCGTTGATAATTTCAATCAAGTTTCACAGCTATTCAAGCAAATGCGTGATCTTGAGTGGGACTCCCTATGTCTTTCTCAGGGTGGTTCGGGGTAGACCATGATTGCCCCAGCAAGGCTTGCTCTAATTCCACAGAATTTAGTCTCCTGTGTCTGTCTGGCCAACAAGTTGCCTTGCGAATTATGCTGCGGGGATCTCTGCTTTCTGGATGATGGAATTCATGTTGTCTTCAAGCCTAAGAGAGGCGAAGCTGCAGTTGCGGTGGCTCTCGATGGATGCGTGTTTACTGATAACAGAAAGAAATGTGACGGCATGTTCGTTTTTTCACGCGCTGGACAGATTTATGTTTTGCTGGTTGAGCTCAAGGGCAGTCACATCGACGACGCGTATGAGCAAATATCTTATGTAGTGAATCATAGGCAAGAGTACCGCGATTTTGTCAATAGCCTAAATCCTAAAGTTGCGAATGCAAGACTGATCAGGGAAAAGTCTTTTATTGTTACTACCGGTGCTATTGATCTCAGTGTTCAGCAAAAACTAGAAAATGCTTATAGGGTTAGGCCTGAAATCATAACGGTTGAAAAGCCAGCTTCGCTTGCTCCTGATCTTCGCAAGAAAATCTGAGACAACAGATCGATATGGGCAATCAGCTGAACCCGCTCAAATTGTATATGTCGCCGAGCTAAGGCCACAGGACCCAATGGCACCTGTCTGGATCCGAAATACAGTCAAACTGTTTCATGTCGTATGCATTGTCCCGGCACAGGAACAGAAGCGACTGCATAGCTACTGACTCTTTTGAGTATGGCAATGATGACCCGCTCACCCACCACCACCACCCGCATCCACGAGAGCCTCGACACGGCTCTCGCCCGCAAGCGGGTGGTGCTCTGGTACGACCCCAATGGCGAGTGGGCTTCGGAGTTCGAGGACTACCTGCCTGCCGCTGCCCAGAAGCTGCGGGTGGAGGGCAACGAGTTCTCCGTGAAGGTGGCGATCAGCCGCGCCCCTCTCGATCAGCCCTTCCTGCTCTACCTACCCTCCGCCAAGCCACCAGAGCCGGACAACTGGCTGCTTGACCTCCTGCTGGCGGGCCATGAGTTCACTGCCGATCGCGCCTCTCTCGACATCCAGGAAGCTGGCCTGACGCTCGAATTCAAGGAGCTGGCCCAGCAGCACAAGGCTTTCTTCCGCTCACCGGTACGCACCACCAAGCTCAAGGAGCTGCTGCGACCCAACGACGACGAGGCCACCGTGCGTCTCAAGATGCTCGCCGTGCTGGCCAAGCAGCAAGCCGACATCGACAAGCTGTTGCTGCATGCCTTCAGCCAGCTGGACCCTGCCAACCCCGATGGCGATGACCCGGTGGAGGTCCTGTACGGCAACCACCAGCTGAGCAGCTATTTCTGGATGGCGGTTGGCGAGAAGTTCGGCTATGCCAGCCCCGAGCCCAACCTGCGCGACTTCGCTGTTGCGCTGTTCAACAGTGTGAGCAGCATCGGCCCTGCCGGCGAGCTGCTGCCCCACGCCAGGGTGTTCCTGAGCATCTGGAAAGACAGCCTCAGCTCCCGGCTCTCCTTTGAGCAGTGGAGTGATCACCTCGCCGGTGTGCTGCGGGTGGAGGAGCAGCTCAACGACGCATCTGAGAGCTACGACCCAGACGACGATGACAGTTATGAGCTGATCGAGCGCTTTGTGCTCAGCCGCCTGCTGCAACGTTTCCAGGGCGACGCCTCAGACGCCGAGCTGCTGGACGCGATCCGCAACCGCAGCAGCTCCTGCTGGTTCGCAAAGCACCAGCACGGCTACCGCTCCCTGGAGCAGGCGATCACCTTCCGGGGCCTGCTGGCCAAGGCTGATCTGGCGGTGCCCAGCTTCGAGGAGGGGCTGCAGCGCTACTGCAACGGCTGGTGGCGGCTGGATCAGGCTTACCGGCGCTGCATCTTCCACGCCCGCACCTATCAACAGCCCGGGCTGCTCAAGCCGCTGCGCGACTGGCTGGAGGCCCAGTACGTGAACAATGTGCTGCTACCCCTCACCAACCGCTGGAGCGATCAGGTGGGTGGCCTGAGCAGCTGGGGATCGAGCACCCTGCCCAGGCAGAAGGAGTTTCACATGCGCTATGTGCATGCTCCGCTCTCCTCCAAGGGGCTTAAGCGCCTGTTCGTGGTGATTTCCGATGCCCTTCGCTACGAAGCTGCTCGCGACTTCGCCGAGCGCCTCAACAGCAAGGTCGGCAAGGGCTGGCAGGCCGAAGTGGATGCCCTCCTGGGTGTTTTGCCCTCCTACACGCAGCTGGGAATGGCAGCTCTGCTGCCCGGTGCGCAGCTCAGCCTCAACCCCAGCGATGCCACGGCCCTGGTGGATGGCCAGAGCGCCACGGGCACCGATAACCGCGACAAGCTCCTTAGGGCTTATGGGAATGGACGAGCCAAGGCGATCCTGGCGGAGGATTTCCTGGGTCTCGCCACCAGCAAGGAGGGTGCAGAGCTGACCCGAGACCACGACCTGATCGTGATTTACCACAACCGCATCGACCGCATCGGCGACAAGCGCGAGAGCGAGGCTGAGACCTGCCAGGCGGTGGAGCAGACCTTCGACGACCTGGAGCTGATCCTGCGCAAGATCGCCAGCCTCAAGGGCAGCCAGGCGGTGATCACTGCCGATCACGGCTTCCTGTTTCAGCAGGAGCCGGTGGATGCCAACGACCGTGCTCAGTTCCCTACGGCCAAGGAGCTCAGCATCAAGAACAGGCGTTTTGCCTTGGGGTCCGGCATCAAGCCCAGTGCCGGCCAGAAGGTGTTCAACGCCGCCGCGCTCGGTCTCGCTGGCAACTGGGAGGCTGTCTTCCCCCTTGGGCTTGATCGCTACCCCCGCTCAGGGTCGGGCTCACGCTTCGTGCACGGGGGTACCTCCCTGCAGGAGGTGGTGGTACCGGTG
The DNA here is from genome assembly GCA_049664045.1 of Prochlorococcaceae cyanobacterium. Lineage (GTDB taxonomy): Bacteria > Cyanobacteriota > Cyanobacteriia > PCC-6307 > Cyanobiaceae > NIES-981. Next base: position 22,571 of record JBATEO010000037.1, on the reverse strand, counting down.
ATCCGGCTCAAGCGCGAACGGAAGGACGAGAGCCGGGTGGTGGAGGCTGAGCTGCTGCGCGTGCCCGCCAAGATCACCATGGGCAAGCTCTCCTTCGGCCTCTTCCAGCTGGAGCCGGTGGAGCCCAAAAAGCGCCTGCCCTTGCAGCTGCGCATCGGCCTCTACGCCAAGGCCGATGGCGCCCTGCTCTGTGCGCACCGCACCGTGCTGCTGGATTCCGCGGCCAGCGAGGCCCGTGAGCGGGAGCAGCAGGTGGTGCTGGAGCTTTCCAACGCTGCCGGCGACTACAACAACCAGACCCTGGAGCTCCGCCTGGAGCGGCAGCTGGAGGGTGTCGCCATGCCAGTTCCCTACAAGACTGTGGAACTGAAGCTGCAGCGGCCCTTCGGCAGCGACTTCGACGACTTCTGATCCCCACCATGGCCACCAGCGCTGCCCATCCGGCCCAAAGCCCTCTCGATCAGAAGATCCTGGTGCACTTCCCTGGCCTGGTGGTCCGCAAGGACCTCACCACCGAGCTCAAGCAGAACGCGGTGGTTCCTACCTACGTGCTGGAGTACCTGCTGGGACAGCACTGCGCCACCGACGATCCAACCCTGATCAGCGAAGGCCTTGAGTCGGTGCGGCGGATCCTCGCCAAGCACTACGTGCACCGCAACCAGGCGGAACTGGTGAAATCCACCATCAAGGAGCGCGGCACCCACAAGGTGATCGACAAGCTCACCGTGGAACTCAACGAAAAGGGCGGCTTCTACGAGGTGGAGTTCACCAACCTCGGGCTGAAGAAGGTACCGATCGACGTCGACTTCATCAAGCGCTATCCCAAGTTGCTTGTGGGTGGCATCTGGGCCATCACCGATGTGGAGTACGAGCTCCCCGCCGACCCCAAGGCCAGTCCCTGGCAGATCTCATCAGTCAAGCCGATCCAGGTGGCCGGTGTCGACCACGACGAGTTCCTGGCAGCGCGCGCCAAGTTCAGCACTGACGAGTGGATGGACGTGCTCATGCAGAGCGTGGGCTTCAACCCCGAGCCGTTCACGCGCCGGGGCAAGCTGCTCACCCTCATCCGGCTAATCCCCTTCTGCGAACGCAACTACAACCTTCTGGAGCTGGGCCCGAAGGGCACGGGTAAATCCCACGTGTATGCCGAGTTCTCACCCCACGGCATGTTGATCTCGGGATCCGAGGTCACGGCTCCCAAGCTGTTCGTGAGCAACGCCAACGGCAAGATCGGCCTGGTGGGCTACTGGGACTGTATCTGCTTCGACGAGTTTGCCGGCAAAGACAAAAGGGTCGACAAGACGCTGGTTGACATCATGAAGAACTACATGGCCAACCGCACCTTCTCGCGGGGCATCGAGCAGCTCTCGGCTGAGGCCTCGATGGTGTTTATGGGCAACACCCAGAAGTCGGTGGCCTACATGCTCAAGCACTCCCACTTCTACGAGCCGCTGCCCGATAAATACATCGACTCGGCCTTCCTCGATCGCATCCACGCCTTCAACCCCGGCTGGGAGGTGCAGCCGGTGCGCCATGAGCTGTTCTGCACCGGTTATGGCTTCGTGGTGGACTACATCGCCGAGGTGCTCAAGCACCTGCGCACCGAGGATTACACCGGCCTCTACAAGCCGCACTTCGAGATCAGCTCGGAGGTTTCCACCCGCGACCAAACGGGCTTTGAGAAGACCTTCTCCGGCCTGATGAAGATCATCCACCCCGATGGCAAGGCCGCACCGCACGAGATCGCAGAGCTCCTGGAGTTCGCCATGGAGTGCCGCCGCCGAGTGCGTGAGCAGATCCTGCGCATCGACGACACCTTCAAGGCCAACGACTTCGCCTACCGGCCTCTGGCCGGTGGGGATGCCGTCACGGTGCTCACGCCTGAAGAGCAGCAGTATCCGGCCTTGGCCGGCTTGCGCCCCCTCAGCTGCGAAGCGACACCAGGTGCATCGGAAGCCCCCGCTGCAGGCGAGACACCAGGTGCCCAGTTCCCTGAGGCCCAGGCCAAGCCCCAACCGGATGCAACTGCCAAGCCTGTGGCAGCTGCCGTCTTCGAGGCCAGCGAAGCTCCGTCAGTCACCACCGCTCAGCTCAAGGAACAGCATCTGGTGGTCCCGGAAAACGCCAAGGGCTGGAGCTACCGCCGCCTGTTTGCCGACTACCTGCAGGGCTGTAGCGGCATCATCATCCGCGACCCCTATATCCGGGCCTTCCATCAGGTCCGCAACCTGGTGGAGTTCCTGCGCATGGTGAACGAGATCACCCCCGTTGGTGATGAGGTGACAGTGCACCTGATCACTGGTTCGGATCAGGAAACGATGGAGAAGCAGGTGGAGAATCTCGGCCAGGTCCAGGACTCCTTCGCCGGTACGAGCACGCCCTTTACCTGGGAGATCGACGCCAGCCCCAATTTCCACGCCCGCAGCATCACCACCGACCACGGCTGGAAGATCACCCTTGATCGGGGACTAGACCTGTTTCAGTGGTTCGAATTCTCCCCCTTCAATGCCGCGGCCGTAATGCAGGAAGCCCGGATGACCAAGGGTTGCGAGGTCAACTACATCGCGGTCAAACAGTGATGGGTCTTCTCCTGAACCAGCCCATCCGCTGATTCTGGCCCCTGCTTCTGGTTGCTCATGCTCCCTCCTCCTCGCGCAGGGCCGGATGGGCCTGCAACTGCTCGGCCGTGTGGGCCAGCACCGTCTGCTGCTGCCAGCCGGTAGGAAGCACCAGCCACAGCGGCAGGTACAGCGGCTGCGGCAGGGGCTGCCGTTGCAGGGGCTGCCACCAGTGCGCCGGCTCCAGCACGGGCAGGGGCATGGCCAGGGATGAGCGGGCCAGACGATCCAGCCATTGGGCCGGCGTCTGGCAGGTGTTGCCGGCGGTCTTCAAGGGAAGGCCGCACGCCGCCAAGCCCCGCTGCAGACCCTGCGCCACCGCGCGGTTGGGCACCAGCACCGTGGGATGGGTGGAGCCGAGGCCGATCACGGCGCCTGGAGCGGTGGCCAGGCCCATGGGCAGCTCTCCCAGGGACAGGAGCTCCAGCCCATGGCCACCAGGCGGCCCCCCGCCCTGAAACTCCAGCCCGGAGATCAGCGCCCCATCGAGCACCCCCTGGCGCACCAGCTCCAGCCAGCTCTCCACCGGCCGGAACCGCGGCGGTGCGGGCAGCAGCCAGCCACAGCCCGCCAGCAGCGGCTGGAGGAGAACATCCGACCCCAGCCGTGCCACGCCGGCCATCAGCCGATGGGCACGGCAGCCCAGGCGCAGCAGCTGCATCGCCGGGTTGCTGCCGTAGCGACAGCCCACCAGCCGGCGGCGGTTCACCTCGAGGGCGAAGTCATGGGCCAGCAGGCGGGTGCGTCGGCTCACGGTGGGCTGGCTGAGCTGCACCAGCCGGCTCACCTCCAGGGTGGTGCCGCTGAGCTCCAGCAGATCCAGCAGGCGGATGTCCTGCAGCAGGGTTGGCAGGCGGTAGCGGTGCGCCGGCCGAGGCACGGCTTCAATCGCGAGGACCAAGGGGATCTCTGGGGCGCTGCTGGAAGCTTCTGGCCCCTGAGGCTGTTAAAGCCTGATCCTCCTGCGAAAGAGCAACGGGCTCGGGTGAAACCCAGGCCCCAGCTGCAGCGGTATGTGCTTCTTCGCAGGAGAGGCTTGCACGAGGCAGGCGCAGCGGCCAGGCTGCGCGGATGCCCGATTCCTCGCCCACCGACTGCCCCGCGCCCCTGCGCTGCCACCTGCTGATCGGCCCGCCCGCCAGCGGCAAGACCACCCTCGCCGGCGTGCTCGCTGGCCTCACCGGTGCCGTGGTGCTCTCCACCGACGTGGTGCGCGGCGAGCTGTTCGGCGACGCGGCCGTGCAAGGCCCCTGGCGCGACATCGAGGCCCGGCTGCACCAGCGCATCCGCGACTCCGTGGCAGCCGGCACGCCGGTGATCGTGGATGCCACCCACGCCCGCCGCCCCTGGCGGCTGGCGATCACCCAGGCCCTGAGCCTGCCGGCGCCGGTGGAGTGGATCGGCTGGTGGCTCTACACACCGCTCGCCACCTGCCTGCAGTGGAACCAGACCCGTAAGCGCCTGGTGCCGGAGCCGGTGATCCGCGAGATGGCCGCCGCCCTGGCGGATCCGGACTTCGGGCCGTCCCGCTCCGAGGGTCTGGCGGCCCTGGTGGCGGTGGTGCCCACCCACCAGCGCGAGCTGGAGCCGCTGCTGCGCGACGAACTGGCCCGCCTCGATCACCGCATCCGCTCAGCCCGCAACCGCGAGCGGCGTTTCGAGCTCCACGGCTACTCGCGGCTGCTGGATCTGGAGCGGCTGCTCTACCTGCTGCGGCTGCTCCTCACCTACCCCGAACTCTCCAGCGCCGATCCGGCCACCCGCGCCGAGCTGGAGGCGATCGTGTCGCCGCTGCCGGAGGGCGACCTGGCCGATCAGGCCGCCGCCTACCTGCGCCGGCTCCACGGCGCCTGCTACGCCGACGTGGCAGCGATCCGTGCCGATCTGGTCTGGCTGGAGGCCCATGGTTTCTGCGCCGCTGAGCCCGCGCTGGCGCCGATCAAGCCACCTCCGCCCCTCGCGGCGTCGCAGCAGGACCAGTGGCTGGGGGGCGTGAACGGTGGCCATCCGCCCCTGGGGGATGGGCCGGTGTTTCAGCGGGTGTTCACGCTGCTGCGCCACCTGCTGCAGCAACCCTTCGATCGGGCGCCTGGCATCGCCCTGCCGGAGCATCTGATCGCCCAGATGGAGGCCATCCCCGGCGCCTACCTGCCCGGTGAGACGGCCACCCTGCGCAAGGACCTCGAAAAGCTGCTCACCCCCTACGGCTTCCGCCGCCGCAACGACAACGTGCGCCACGGCTATGCCCTGGGCACCGCGCTGCTCTCCGCCCACCGGCTACGCGAGATCCATGGGGTGGTGAGCCAGGCCGCCGGCCGGCTGGCCGATCCCAGCGCCCAGGATCTGCTCAGCGAACTGGAGCAGCGGCTCAGCTGGGGCGGCATCGCCCTGGATGGCGCCCCGCCGGTACGGGCCTTCGCCAATCGCTCGATCGTGAGCAGCGCCCTGGTGCGGCCCGATTCCCTGGCGGCCGAGCGCCAGGCGGAAGCGCTGGAAACGGCGATCGTGGAGCGGCGTCGCATCGAGCTGGAGCGCTACGTGTCGGTGGCGTCCTTCGCGGATAGCCCCAGCGGTGCGTTCCGCGTGTGGCCGCTGCAGCTGCTCTTCCACAACATCGGCTGGTATCTCGTGTTCGAGGAGGACGCGATCGGCACCGGCGTGGGCCTGATCCGCAGCGAACGCCTCGATCGCCTCGCCCTGCGCCGCAGTGAACGCGGCAACCGCCGCACGGACGACGCCCACAGCCAGGCCCTGCGCCGCCTGGAGCTGCTGCTGCACCACAGCGGCGGCATCTACTTCGGGAATGATCTGCAGGCGCAGCTGCGGCTGGCCAGCCCCAACGCCCGCCAGCGCGCAAGGCAGCTGGTGACCCTGCGCTTCTGCTGCCAGAGCTGGGCCTTCGCCTTCATCCGCGAGGGCCTGCAGCGCTACCCGATCGAGCACACCCGCTTCTCCAAACCGCTACTCGGCGAGCACTGGTGGCATCACGCCAACGCCCCGCACGTGCTGGAGCCGGGCTCCGCCGCCGACACCCATCCCTACCCGGTGGAACTCGATCTGCCCGCCTGGACCGTGGAGCGCGACATCGACCTGCGTAACTGGCTGTTCGGTTTTGGCGCCGGGATCCGCGTCGAGAGCCCGGCGGCCCTGCGGGAGGAGCACCGGCAGAAGCTGGAGGCGGCCCTGGCGGTGTATCAGGGGGCCTGAAGGGGCTGCGGCTGGCGTCAGCCTCAGTTGAGCGAGCGGGCCCGGCGCTGCTTGCCGGAGGCCTGCTCGATCGCCTTCAACTCCTCGGCCTCCTGCTGGAGCTCACCGGAGAGGGCCTCGAGGTCGTCGGCAGCGCGTTCCAGTTCCTCGCTCAGCTGGAGTCCTTCTTCGATGCTGCGGGCGTAGGCATCGCTGGCGGCATCGATGGCGTTGAACAGCTCCCGGTATTCCTCCGGTGGGTTGTGGTGCCAGTCGGGGTAGGCCTCCTGGGCCTTCTGCAGCACCGCCAGGGCCTGGGACCAGCTGACCTTGCGGCGGAAATCGAGGTGGCGCAGATCACCGTTCTGGCGTTTGAGTTCCTTGGTGCTGCTCACCTTGGCCAGCGTGAAGACAGCACGCTTGAGATCGGCCAGCGGGGCCGTCGGGGCTGTCGTTTGAGCGGCAGTCGGTGTTGGAGAGGAGGACGGCTGCTCTTCCGCAGACTTGCCCTGGGGCACTGCCCCTGGCTTTGCCGCAGGCTTGCTCCTGGACGGGCGTCTTGGGGATGTCTGGGGCCTGGCGGAGGTGGTTGCCATGGTCTTCATTCCGCGAGGCCGAGCCCCAGCTGCTCGCCGGCGCGCAGCTGTTCGATGTCCCGGCGCAGCGATTGGGTGAGGCCGCGTTCCTGGCGTAGAGCCTCGGCCAGTTCATCTCGCTCTCGCCTGTAGCGGTTGGTGTGGGCCACACGGCCACCAAGGCTCTGATTGTTCTTGGCCAGCCGCTGGCGATGCTCCACCACCTCGTCGTAACGAAGCTGGAGCGCCTCAAGTTCCTGCTGGATCTGCTCCGTTGCCTTCGACTGTTGCAGTTCAGCGAGTAGCGCCGCATTGTCAGCCTCAAGGAGCCGGATGCGCTCCTCCAGCCGATCGATGACGACCTGCTTACCGCGCAGCAATTCCTTGAGCTTGGCGATGAAGCCAAGCAGCCTGGAGCGCTCCTGTTGCTGCTCAGCCGCGACCTCACGACACTGTCTGGCGTAGTCGCGCAGCAGCCCTGTTCGCCGCTGCAGCACCTGTGCGGTGCATTCATACTTGATGATCGCGATGACACGGCAACGCTCCAGGTCATCGAGTGCCAGCACGGCCTGTAGACGCCTGAGATAGTCGTAGTTCGTGCACTCGTGCCGAAGAACCTGTGTGGGGACGTGCTGCTTGGATGCGATCAGATCGAGATTGCGAATCTGCACACGATCGTGCCAATAATCGAACAGATCCTTTTGATTGGCATCTCCGAGCATTGCCTAGCCCCCTCCGCGATGCGATTCAGTGTCCTGAATCCTAGGAAGTACCACGGCTTCCGTCCTCAGGGCGTTGGGGCGACGGTCGTCGCTTGGCGGCGCTCCAGCCGCAGGATGCGTTGGGCGTGGAGATCGGTCTCAGCGGACCACCGTCTAGGCGCTGGCTCCTCCTGCGGCGGCTCCACCGCCGTTGCCCGGGGTGAGGGACTGTCCATCGTGGCCACGAGCAGCAGGGCCACCACCAGCTCGGCAGCCATAAGCAGATCAATGTGTGGCATGGGATCAGGGGCTCCACGGATGGTTCCCAAGCCTCTGCCGCTCGATGGCCCTATGGCTCGGTTTTCCTGCGAAAGACCAGCGACCCCACCGCTCACCACAACATGAGCCCCTGGTTGGGGGTGCTCTGTGAGGGTCTGTGAACCTCCTGGGACTCGCCGAGCCTGTGAAGCCCCGCGCAGGGGGTCAGTGTTGCCAAGCGATTGCTGCAAGTCTATGCAGCTCGTGAATAGTTCTGCGGCCTGAATCCGTCTGCTTGAGCGTGCAGCAAGAGGCAGGATTGACCCTGAATAGCTGGCCGTATGGTTTTCCTTCCTCCGACATCAGAGTTCCCGCCGGATCCCGAGCCTCTGGATCGCGACAGCCTCAACAGCACCTACCGGGAATTGCGAAGTTGCTACGCCAGCTCGATGCGCAGCCGGGCGCAACACCGCCGTCTGGCGACCAAGGCGAAGGACGAGACAACGGAGCTCAGGGAGCGGCTCACGGCACTCGCCAGTCGTGATCTCCCCAATCGCAAGGAAATCTATGAAATTCTCGAAATCGCCACGTCGATCGTTGAGGACATGGAGGATGTGGGTGATGGCCTGGTGAATGGCTATGGCCTTTACAAGACGGGTCGACGTGGTTTTCACGGGGGAGGTTATATTGGCGATCTGATTCGGGCTGTGATTCATTTCATCAATCGCTGGGGGCGCACCAAGGATCGGCTTGGCGATCTCAAGAAGAAGCAGCAGGATCTGATCGATCGCTCCAACGGGCTTTTCCCTCCCCCGCCATCCGAGGACCCGAACGGTGACGGCAAGGGACAACCGCCTGGGCTCAAGGGCGCATCCGATGCTGGCCCCAGCCAGCCCAGCGGCAGCCAGGCTGTAGACCCGCCATCCGACCGCCCGCAGTCATCCCAGCCACCAGGAGACGACGGGGACGAGCCACAAGGAGACAACGGCCATGGGTGAGATTGCCGACACGCTGCGCTCCACCCTCCGGGAGCTGGCCCAGGCTGATGCGCGCCTGTATCGGGGCCTGGCTGAGGAGCTGGGAGAACCCCGAGCGGCCACCAGCCCGCCATCAGCACTGCTCGAGGGCGACGCCCCGGCCAGCCGTGAGGAGTTGAAAGACCAGAGCAAGGACCTCCTGCTCAGGTTCTGCAAACAGCGGGCCATCCCACGGCTGAGCAGCAAGACCAAAGACCAGCTCATCGAGCTGTTGCTCAGCCACCCGGATGGCCCGCCCCTGCGCAGTGCCCTGCCCGTCAAGGCCACCAAAGGCAGCAAGAGCAGTGTCGGTGCTCGCAAGCCAGGGACCAAGGCCGCCGCCGCTGCCGAGCTGCAGGCCCTGGAGCAGCGCCTCGATCGGCTGGAGCGGCTGATGGTGCTGATCGCCCAGCAGGTGGGGGTCCCCCCGGCGGCGATCACCCACCTGGCGACACCCACTGCCCTTCCGCCAACCTGAATCACCTCTGTGCTGGCGTCAGTCCGTGGCGGTGAACCAGGAGTCGCTGGAGAAGCTGGGCCGCTTCCTGCTGCGCGGCCTGCGCATCGGCGCCAGCACGGTGTCGATCGTGGAGCTGCTCCGCAATGACTGGACCGGCGGCATCAGCGCCGGCGTGGCCTGGCTGGTGTTCCTCCAGGTGGAGCGGCGCCTGCCGCCGCTCAGCCCGGAGCCCGAGGACTGATACGGAAGGGACCGGCCCGTTGACGCGCAGCCATCATGAAGGTTCCAGAGCTCACAGACCACCGCCCTGGCATCGGCCTATCCTCAAGTTCCGCCGTTGGGACCACCAGCGCCCTTCGCATGACTCTCTCCACCCCAAGCCGGCCTCCTTCCTCCCCAGCGTCTGGGCCGCTGCGGCGCGAGCAGATCGATGCGCTTCTGGAGGAGTTACGCGACCCCGCCCTAGCCCGTCAATTCCTGATGGACGCCGGCCTGATCGATTCCGATGGCCAGCTCACCGCTCCCTATCGCAGCCAGGATGCCCGGTCGGCCTAAGAACAGTCTGGGCCCTTTGGTTCTGTTTCACGGCTGCGACAAGGATGTTGCTGAATCCGTGCTGCGTGGAGAGGCCACACTTCAGCCCAGCGAGAATGATTATGACTGGCTGGGTAATGGCATTTATTTCTGGGTCGATAGCCCAGAGAGAGCGTTGGCGTGGGCCAAGCTCCGCAGATCCTCACCATCGGTGGTCGGCGCCTTTGCCTATCCCGGCAACTGTCTGAACCTGACCGACTATGGGGTGATGACTGAACTCGCCCTCGCCTATGAGGCGACTGTTGGGATTTCGGCAGCGGCAGGAACACCGCTGCCTGTGAATTCAGTTCGGCAAAGCGGCATCTTCATGAAGCGTCAGCTCGACTGCGCCGTGATCCAGCTGGTGCACAAGATCCGCGAGAGCAAAGGGATGGATGATTACGACACTGTCTATGGCGTTTTTGAAGAGGGTGATCTTGTCTATCCCGGCGCAGGCTTTCGCGACAAAACTCATGTGCAGATCGCCATCCGCAATCCCGACATGATTCTTGGCTATTTCCGCGTTGACGGCATGACCTGAACCCTTATCACGGGAAGAGCCGGGATCGCCATCGGAGCTTTGCCATGATTACTCCCCCAACAGGAAGGCGCCCCGTGGGGGGCGCCTTAGCACCGGTTGCGGCGGTCACCTCCTCACACCAAGGACTGCCGGTCGGGTGTCTGTGGTTCACGCGTCACCTGTCTGGAGCCTGGCAGGAAAGGAAAGGGATCACGTCTCTGGGAAGAGATGCTCAAGGCTTGACCTTCTCGGTTGTGATCCCGACTCGGGTTATGCAGCCCGGGGTGTCAACACGCGGGAAACTGAACTGGCGTATCTCTCTTTGCGGCTACGGGATGACGCTCGCGCTGCGTCATCGAGTTCACCTGTTGTGTGTCGCATCGTTGGCGCACCTCCGCTATGCGCACCGGCTCGGGTGCTCCCTGGCCGGACTCTGTTGGAGGGCGAGGGTCGGGTTGGCTCCCGGACCTCCCCTCAACTTCAAGGTACGCCTCTTTCCAGGTGGCGGTGGCCCGATGGAGTGCCTGTTCCCGTACCTGCAGAAACCCAGTCAGCGCAATGATTCACAGCATTGGCCATCGCCTTTGCTATCGCTGGAGCCTGAGCGTGTGCCATCTCTATGCGCCTGGCGTATGAAGTTGCGTCTTACCGCACCGGCAAGCCAACCTGAACCCTGCTCCGGCAGCACCTGCGAGAGGAGTCGCTGATCGTCATGGGGTTCCGTTTCCGCCGCTCCGCCCGCCTGGGTCCGCTGCGCTTCAACTTCAGCAAGGGCGGGTTGAGCTCGATCTCCGTTGGCGGGCGTGGGGCGTCGTTCAACATCCCGATCAGTCGCTCAGGTGCCCCCCGGACCACCGTGGGGCTTCCTGGTACGGGTCTGAGCTGGAGCGTCGAGCACCGACCTGAGACAGTTCGACCAGTCGCAGAACGGCTCCCCGCTGGCCCGGCGGAGGGCCTGCCCAACAGCCGCCGCTTCCGTCCTGGTCAGCTCAATGCCTTCAAGCAAGGCTGCCTGGGCGTGCTGCAGGAGCAGCTGTTTGCGCCCGGCTCCCACGGCCGATTGCTGTGGGAGCTGAACCTGATCACCCGACTCCTGGCCGATCCCTCGATCGGCAGCCGGGCGCAGGGCCTGCTGGCTGTGATTGAAACGCCTGAGGCGATGGAGGGCTACCTGATGCGGGCCCAGAGCCAGGACGATGCCAAACGCCGTGCGCACCGCTGCGTTGAGGCGGCTCAGGAAGCGGCGCGGCTGGTGAACGGCCGGGGCTGGCTGGCTGCTGCCTCTCCAACCGGGTGATCACCCGCCTTGTCCAGCATTGACATACAGCTCCCTCCCGCGATTTCTCATGGGTTCTTCTGTTCAAGCCAACTGTCCTTGTGGCTATGCAGCCAGCTCACTCATTGGCGGTGGGATGCGTACGTTTCAAACACAGTGCAGTTTCCCTTATCTTTGCAGAGCTTGCTCCAAGCTCGTGACTTGCAACGCGCTTTCTCGAGCTCCCAGGTGTCCTGACTGCAAGTCAAGCAACGTTGTCCCTTATAACGACCCGCTCCTATGCGCCATGGAGGGGAGTGATAACGTCTGCGGCTGGTCTCCCAAAGGACTTGACGGCCCCTGCTATTCGCTCAGCAATGGGCAGTACTATTGTCCGTCCTGCCATCAGCACACGCTTGTCTTTTCGCGCGGAATGTTGATGTGGGACTGATCCTCCTTGGCGGTCGATCTGATGGCCCCTCAGAACACCACGCCTTGGCGTTCCATGCAGCCATGGCACACAGGCTCGGACAAATGGTCCAGATAGCCCAGCCATCCGAGTGGCTTGAGCTCTCCGCAGACTGAGCAACTGAGAAAGAATCTTGGATCCTTCAACAGGACACTGCAGGCATTAGCCACATCGGCCTCAGATGCTTGGGATGATAGGTGAACCGCCAGAATTGGAACAGTGATCGGCGTGTGGGGTCCCTCCCAGTGAATTGCCTTGACCCAGAGCTGCAAGGCCGCAGTAGTGTGGCGGATGTCAATGAATTGGTCGACAAGAGACTGATCATTCATCTCGTCTTTTGCCTCTCGACATATCCTGTGGCCCAAACCGAAGCCGCAATGCCATCAGGCACAATCCGTCGGTAGGCATCACTGGCGATGATTTCTTTCACTGCTTCTCCCAGCATCACTGTTGAACGCTTCTTGGGAAGGCGATGGCTGAGGGTCTGATGAATCCGCAGCAAGTACCAGGCTGTCCCGTCAAGGCCAGCGTTAAAGCGGGTCCAGCTGGTTGGATCACTGCGGGCATCGAGCACCTGGTCACGGGCATTGTGGGCCTTGTCGGCTGCGGTTACCAACAGGGAATCCAGGCCCACCGTCTGCAGGTGCTCAACATAACGAGTCTTGCGAACAATCCAGGGCTCCTTCTCCCCATCTGGGGGTACGGCCCCGGTCGTATCCGTGCAGTCAGCCACAATTCTTCCCACGCGCTCTCCGAACTTGTCAGCAATCTCTCCTTGATCGACGCCAGCATCTTCAATGGCATCGTGGAGTAGGGCCGCGATCGCTTGCTCCTCATCACCCTCGTCTTCCCAGACAAGCGCACTGACAGCGATGAGATGGGAAATGTAGGGAACCTTCTCCTTGCCCTTGCGGCGTTGGGTTCGGTGGAGCTCGTCTGCCCAGGCCAATGCCCTTCCGTAATTGATTGTGATGATCGTCATGGTTGTTGTAGTAAGGGGATCAACTGGGCTGCGGGGCCGCGGCCTGGTTGAAAGAGGGGGCCATCGCCCTCGATTGTCTGTCCGTTCAGAAGGTCAACCTTGAAGTGTGCATCACCCATGGAATCCACCACTGTGAGATGCCGCACCCGCTCTGGAGCAGCCGACAGGAATTCTGCAAACCACTCCATGGTGGTCTTGATCTCTTGGGCAGCTTCTTCGTTGTTCATATAGATCCCCCCGTAGGCCAGACGCAGAAAGATTCGACACCAGGGCTCGCAGCGTTGGTAGTAAAAGGCGTGGCTATTCATTCCGTGCCCCCAGAAACCAACGGTCAGATAGCCCAGGGGCGCCTCACGCAGAAATTGTTTTATCCTGCTCTGGATCAGGTAGAGCATCTCTGTGGTCTGGGCACTGCCGAACAGCTTCTGCTCTCGCCAGATCAGCGCCTGATCAACTGGGAGTAGACCGACTGGCAAGCGGCCACCCATTCGCTCTTCGTAGAACGCGTGGAGGTCGTCAAGTGTTGGGACCATCGGCCAGATACGAACCGGAGTCCATCCTCCCAGCGAAGGACGAAACAGATTTCGAATTACGTGCGAAGAACCAGTTTTGGCTCGATCTGGGGCCTTAGCCCCAGTGATTCAGCAAGAAAGCTTCCGATCGCTTCACTCGACCGGCTTGAGCTGGAGCATGCCACCGATCGCCCGGCCACGATTCCGGCCGGCCCTGCGGCGGGCCTGCCCAACAGCCGCCGGTTGCGGCCGGGCCAGCTATATGCCCTCAAGCAGTTGCTGCTGACTGAGCTGCACCAGGAGCTGTTCGCTCCAGGTTCGGCAGGGGAGCAGCTCTGGGAGCACGGGCTGGTCAGCCGGCTGGACGCCGATGCCTCCTGCACTGCGCGCACTGCTGGCCTTTGGCGCTGATCGAAACGCCAGAGGCCCTGGAGGGCTATCTGCTGCGGGCCCAGGGCCAGGACGATGCCAAGCCGAAGGCTTCTGCGAAGCAGTCGCCCCTGGCCAGCGCTGCCCCACGGCCGTGCAGGAGGCCGCGCGCCTGGCTGCGGCTCGGGGGTGGCACTACCTGACACTGCAGCGACAGGTGCCCGCAGGGGCGGGTCCCCGTATCCCGCCGCACCAGCAGGATCGCTCCACCAGGCCAAGGATGGAGCCGGAAGAAGGAGATACCCCCGCATGCGTGAGGTCGTGTTCCGCGTTCTGGCTGAACGCCCCGGCCACCTGGAAGCCCAGGCCGAGACCCTGCCCATCCGCATCACCGCCCCAACGCTCGAGGAGCTGCAGCATGAGGCCCGCGAGGCTCTGATCGAACACCTGGGGCCGGCCCACTGCACGGTTCGGGTGCGCGTGCGCCGCGGCCCAAGTTCTGCCGTGAGCAGCATCCGTCCGCTCGGGCGCCATGCAGCCCTCTGCCGCTGAACCCTGCAGCTGGCCCTGCAAAAGCCAGCGCAAGCCCAGCGCCGTGAAGGCCCGTTCATGAAGCCGCCTTGCCCATGGTGAAGAGCGGTGTCGAATGGGCTGCGGCCCTTGTTGGCACCGCCGGGCGGCTCCATCGTGGCTGCAACGGGATTCGGAGGCTCCGCTGATGGACGACACCCCCCCTGAGCACCAGTCAGGAGTGCGCTGACGATCCGGCCCCTGCTCCAACATTTTTGACCAGATGTGACGTTCCTGGCGTGTCAAGCCAGTCGCCGTCCACTGCACCGCCTCAGGTGCCCCGGACCCAACGGAACGTCCCGATTGACACCTGGCCCCAGGTGCCAGCGCCGGCAGCTCCGACCACAACCGAAGACACCCTGATCTGACGATCACGGCTGTTGCCAAGCAAACCCATCGCGCAGCTGCGCCCGACCCCCTTGGGACGGCACCACGGCTGAGCAGACAAACGCTCGGGGCCAACGCTCCGGGCTTTGTTGTGGGCGGAGGCTACGCCATGAAGAAGGGCCCCCTGTGCTGAGGGCCCTTGCACCGGTTGCGGGAGCTGTTGGTGAACCCCCGGCCGGGTGTCTACCCATGTACTAACCCTTCCTTCCCGTGGTGTCAGTACGGCAAGCCGCTACCGGCTCACCACTGAGGCTCGCAGGGCCGCCACCCCTCCTGCCGCTTCTGGCGCCAGAGCGTGATCGCCTGCTCACGGGTGAGCTGCTTGCGGTGCTTGAGCAGCGGCACCGGCTGATCAGGCAGCAGCTCTCCGGTAATCAGCTCCAGCCGCTGCGCCCAGCGATCCCAGTGGACCGGCTTGAAATGCAGCACCTGCCGGCCATCGCTCAGCCAGCCTTCCTTGGGGGAGAGGGGCGGGTGATTACTCGTCGCCATGCCCGGCTCAGGCCACCTCGGGTGCCCAGCCCCGTTGGCGCACCATGTCGTCGGTCCAGCCCTGGCAGCGGTTGGTGAGGTGCTCGCCCTGGGCGATCAGCCCCTGGTGCAGCTGGCAGGTGAGCAGGGGGATGCAGTTCACACCGGCGTGGTGGCGAAACCAGTGGCAGGTCATGCAGACCTTGCGGCTGCGGGCCGGCACGAGCACCTCCTGCCCCAGGAAGGGCCACTCCTCGATCGGGGTCTCAAGCCTGGCGGCCTGGGCCGCTGGCCGGGGGAGAGGGACGCCCATGAACCGCGCCAGATGCGTACGCCTGTACTAGCACGGTTGCAAGGGTGACTCGGCTGCGCCGCTTAGGGCTGGTTACGGTTCAGCCAAGGGGGAGGTGGCCATGCTCTGGGATCTCGTGCTGGCCATCGGCATCCCCCTGTTGGTACTGCTGCTGGCGGTGCTGGCCCTGGAGCAGTGGCGCGATCAGCTGCCGAGCTGGCTGCAGCGCTTGGCCGAGCGCCCCTCCTGGATCTGGAACGCTGGCATCGGGCTGATCATCGGCCTCTCGCTGCTGCGCTGGCTGCTCCAGCGCTGAGGTTCTGGCTCCAAGCCAGGATTGGCCAGGGCCGAGGCATCGCCGCCGCGGTTTTGCTGGACCGACGTCACGGCGGTTGACCCGCCTGCTAGCTTTCCGGCAGCAACACCCCCCAGGCCTCTGCCGGCCTCCGGCATGCCCAAACAGGGGGGTCACTCTTTCCAGCGGACGTTTGTTGAGGTACTCCAAGCCTCCGCTGAACATTCCCGACCAGCTCCAGCAGTTAAGCGATCGAGGGCTGCAGGTTGGGTCAGTGGAGCTGGCGCTGAACGCGCTCAGCCTGATCGGTTACTACAGGTTGAGCGCGTACTGGCTGTTCTTTGAAGAACCTCCGGCTCCAGGGGAGACCAGAAGCCACAGTTTCAAGCCTGGCTCCAGTTTTGAGCAGGTGATTGAGCTCTACAACAAGGACCGACTGATTCGGTTGCTAGTGATTGACGCAATAGAGCGGATCGAAATCGCTGCCAGATCAGCCTGGGTTCAGGAAATGAGTATGAAGCATGGGCCCCACTGTTACCTCGACCCGCTGCTGTTCAGATCTGACTTTAATCACGGTGAACAGATCGAGCAACTGCGTGGTCAGCTGCAGCAGAGCAATGAAACCTTCGTGATTCATTACCGGCAGACCTATTCAGAGCCCGAGCTGCCCCCAATCTGGGCCATGACCGAGTTGATCTCCCTTGGCACGCTGCGCGCCTGGATTGCTGCAACAGAGCTGGACAGCAAGACGAAGGTGGCGCGATCCCTGGGAATGCCATCGGCTCAGATACTAAATGGTGTATTGCACTCCTTGAATCTGCTACGCAACATCAGCGCCCACCACGGCAGGTTGTGGAACCGTCTGATCGTGAAGCGACTCCCGAAGATCAAGAAGGTCCAGAACCTCCTTGTGATGGAGGATGCCGACGGAGAAGGGGTCCAACCATCCAAGAAGCTCTACAACTACCTTGTCGTGATGGCCATCATCGTGCGCAAGGTCGCGCCTCTGAGCACCTGGCCTTCTCGGATGTCTGTCGTCATCTCAGAAATGGCGCCCGAGCAGCAGGAAGCCATGGGTTGCCCGGTGGGCTGGCAACAGCAACAGATCTGGAGCTGATCGGCCCCGCCGGATCGAGGGTGGCTGGTCAATAATCCTCCGGGAACAGGACCGTGGTGATGGGGCCGTCGCCCTCGCCGCGCAGGTCGTATGTGATCACCCAGATCGTCCCGTGCTCCTCGGTGTCGTAGCTGGAGAAGAGCCGGCCTTCTGCGTGGCTGTGATCGGCGTCGTTGACGGCCTTGTCCTCAGCATCGAGATCGCCCCAGTCGCGGGCGGCATGGCGATCGAGCAGGCCAATGATTACGGCCTCCGGGACAGCCGCGGCGATGGTCGCGGTGGCGACGACCCGGCCGAGGGAATGACGCATGGGGATGAAGGTTTGAGGCCGCAACCGGCTGTTGCGACCTGATGGGTGAAGTGGAAGTCTGATCCGCTCACTCTTGCGGCAGCGCATCGTGCCGCTGGTGCTGTTCTGCTGAGCGCACCTCTCGGTGCGACGCCAGAAACGCCTCGATCCAGTCGTGGTGACGCTTCTGCACGATCCGATCGGCGATCGTTGCGGCCTCCTCAGGGATGGAGAAGCGCTTGCGGAAGCCCTGGGTGAGGGCCTCCAGCAGGGGGCGAGGCAGCTGGCGGATGGCGCCGTGCAACGTGCGGATTGTGGCCGCATCGAGGGGGAGCAGCCCAGCATCCTGCTGGGGTGCAGGGACAGCAGCCTGATCCGGGGGCTCTGCTGCTGTCGCTGACCTTTCCTGATGCTGCGGCGCTGGCTGGGCCTGACGCGGCTGGGCCGTTGAGCGTTCTGGTGCCGCTGAGCTGGTCACCTCCCGCTGGCGCTTGTCATAGAGGGCGAGGCCAAACGGGTTCCCGAAGGTCATCAGTGCCCGCTTCATCGCGTCGGTCTCGGCTTCCTTGAGGGCTGACTCATGGGCCTGGCCGAGGTCCACGTCGATGCCATGGCCGGCACCGCTGCCCTCGCGGACGAGGGGCGTCATGCAACCGGCGGTGACGGTGACACGCACACGGGCGGTGTAGGTGACGCCCCAGCCCGGCTTCTGATCTCGGCTCGTGCCTCTGGCACCGATCAGGCGTTCGGCCTGGGCGACGCAGCGCACGGCGATGGTCTGGCGCTGCCAGCCGTCGAAACCAAAGATGCGGTTGGCTTCCGCGATCACCTGCCAACCCTCCAGATAGCTCACGCGGCTGCGTCCCTGCTCCCGCTGGCGGACGTTGGCCCGATTGAGGGGAGCGGAGAGGGCGGCGAGCTGCTCGGGGGAGAAGCCAGGGGGCTGAACGGGGACGGCGGCCGACGCGGATTCCGGCGCGGCTGGAGGGAGTGCCTCGCTTCGATCAGCGGAGCGGATCAACTCCAGAGCTTTGGGCGGCCTCTGGACGGGGCGAGGAGTTGCGGGGCGGCTGGTGGTGCTGGCCCCGTTGGCGGAAGGAGCGGCGACGGTCATGGCGGTGGGAAGCAATGGTGTGGGGAGGAAGGGGAGGGACCCCGGCTTCTCCACCGGGACCCCAATTGCGAGGGGGCCTATGGCCCTCAGTGGATGCGCCAGGAGCGGCGGGAGATCAGCTGGGCGCCGGGGATCTCCTTGCCTGCTTTGAGGGCCTCCTTGATGGCAGCCTTGTCTGGCTTGCTGGTGGTGGTGAAGCTCAGCCACTGGGGATCGAGGACTTCCTCGTCGTCGATCTCAACGGCCTGGGACTTGCGGGAGCTGAGCTCGTGGTTCGGGAAGGAGAAGCGAGTTGCCGATGGCTGCAGGCGGGTGAGCACCAGCAACAGCGATTCCTCCAGGGCATCGGCCCGGTCGGCATCGGATCGCGAAAGCTCGGTGAGCCGTTTGGCCTGCTGCTGGCGGTAGGCGGCCTGACCGCGCAGGTGCTCGATCACCCAGCAGGTGGCATCAGCCTTGGCGGCGAGGGCGTGCTTGTTGCCCTCTTCGGCCAGCAGGGCGGCCTCGAGCTCGGCGAGGGCCAGGGCGCGGGTGTCGTCATCGGCTTCCAGCTGCTCAGCCAACTTGCCGATGGCGGAGGTGAGCTCCTGGGCCTCGATGCCCAGCTGCCAGAGGGAACCGGATCGCTGCAGGGAGCAGGTAGGGCCTGAGGCGATGGCCCCTGGGGCAGGGACACCCACAGGAGCCGCGGGGATGGGGGTGAGGACAGCCATGGGAAGGACGGCGATGGGATGGGGATGGAGTCAGCGGCGATGCCGCTGGGATCAAGGGACAGCGGGGGCCTGTCTGATCTGCGCCACCGCGATCGGCACCGGGGAACTGGCGGCCATGCGCCGGGCCTGCTGCACCAGCGAGGCGGTGCCGGCACCACCGGGGAACGCCACCACCAGCACGGCAACCGGGGCCGCGGCGGACGTGAGGGCCACGGCCCGGCTGATCGCCAGCTCGAGCAGCTCGCGATTGCGGATCGGCCCAGCCGCACGGCCATGGCGGCGCCAATCGGCGGGGAGCACCCCAACAGGCCAGCCCAGCTGACCGGCGGCGCGGCCGATGGCGCGATCAGCGCCACGGGCCCCGCCATGGAGCAGCTCATGCACGAGCTGGCCACTGGTGCGGGCCACCAGGGAAGCGGCGATCTGCTGGGGCGACCAAAGGAGATCGCGGCCACCGCCGGCGACCACCACCCGACCAGCGCGGGCTGGCTGCAGCGGGGTGATCACGGCCGGCGCCAGCAACGGCACAACCGAATGGCTGCCCAATGCGGCGGCCTGGACCACCACAGAAGGGAGTGAATTCATGACCTACGGAGCAAACGAACGGAGCAGGTTGTCTCGGGATTTCGTTGCCGCAGGCGATGGGCTCGGGGCCTTTGGCGCGGCCCTTATTCTACCAGTAGAAAAGCACTAATGGCGCCGTGTATCTCAGGCGCTGCAATGCTTCTCAAGGGATGGGCCGCCTGGGCAGGCGGTAGTCCAAGGTGCAATTCTTGCCGCGTTCTTGAGGCTTCTCAATCCATCGGCTGCGCAGTGGCGCGCGCCAGCATCAGCGCTTCTCCGCATCAATCCGACAGCCGCCAAGCGCCAGGCCACCGCAGCCGCGGGAGCACCACTTCGCTATTCCTTCACCCCATGGCACCCCCGCGGAGGGCGGCGGCGGCGACCGACGCAGGCCACGGCGCAGCCGTGGCACGCTGAGGGAAGCCGCTGCCGGCCGCAGCTCCTTGGGGAGGGGCGAGCGCCGCGACCTCCCGTTGATCACGATTCGGGGAACATTTGCTCCAGTGGCCTCTGATCGCCACCATGGCTTGATGAGCACCAGGCAGCTGTCTCTCCTGGCCTCAGGCCATCAAGGAGCAGGGGTGGATAGGTCCAAGTCAATGTCCCCCGAGGTCCCAGTCGATCCGCCAGAAGCTCGCCAAAGAGGTGGTGCAAATGGTGGTGTATTGACCGGCTCTCCCGCAGAGAACCCAGTCATGCCAATGACTGTTAAGATCAGTTCAGAGGACACCCTCTCCGTTGTTCCCAACGCCGCATCCCCGGCCGCTTCTTCGGCTGGGTCCAGATTCAGGCCTGGCCTCCTTGTGCTTCATCCTGCTGGCCATCACGATGAACCTGCGTTCCGTAGTGCCGTGACCACAGCCTTCGCCTTCCTGGGAGACAGCACCCTGGATTTCGGCAACCTCAGCGAGGCTGCTTCGTTTCTCGGCGAGCGCTCGCCGTTCCGCCAGAAGCGCTATGCCGGCGGCGGCAACGTGAAGGCCTCCGATGGCTTCGTGCTCGGCGAGCAGGTGGTGCGCCAGCTCGGGGCTGGCAGCCGCAGATCTCCAGACCGGCTGCGCTCGGCCGAGCTCATCAATCTCTCGGATCAGCCCCTGCGGCAGGGCCTGCGAGGCACGGATCCCAATGCCGAGGTGTTCAACTTCGCCTACGCCGGTGCCACCTCCGGCCGCCGTGGATCCGGTATCGCCGGCCTGAAGAAGTTCGAGATCGGTCTTCGCCAGCAGGCCTCCACCCTGGCCAGCGCCTCCCGCTTCCTGCCACGCGGCAGCGATCTCGATGTGATCGTCAGCGCCGGCAGCAACGATATCTTCGACTTCCTTGAGTCGAATCGCGATTCGATCACACGCGTGCTGATCACCCCAGGCCAGAGCGACAACCAGCGCCTGGCGAACAATGTTGCCAACAGGATCGTTAGCAACATTGATGCGTCCCTGGACGCCATCACCGGGATCTATGACGAGGCGGCGGTCATCGGCCCCGTTCCGCTCAGTGATATCCCCATCATTCGATCCTTGTCCAATGACTTCAAAGATAAAGTGCCTCTGCTTGGCGGATCTCTGAGCAGTGAATTCAGAAGCTTCGTCAATCAGATCAGTGCTTCGGTGAATCAGAGGCTGGACCGTCAATACAATTCCAACGATCGTGATGGCGTCTTCGCGGTGAATGGCATTGATGCCTGGAAATCCGTTAAATCTCCCAGCTTCGTTGATTCAATCCACCCAGATTCTGGCACCAACGGCCGCCTCGCCAGCAATGTCGTGTCTCAGATTGCCAATGCCGCTGGTTTTGACAGTTTTGGATTGTGAGTGCCCATTGATTGCTTGCAGTGCGGCCTTGCAGGTGCTCATTGGCTGCACCAGTCACGCCCGGGCTTGAGAAGCCTTAGATGACCTTGGATGCCGCGATTGCGTCCGTAATTTCGTAGATCGACCAGCCGTGCAGGATCAGGTGGCGAACAAAGCGTGAGGTTTCATCTTCGCCGGCAAGGCTTCTCTCCTCGATCATCTCAGGACTTGCCCTTTTGTTGCCCTTGAGATGGTGAATGGCGCAATAGTGGTGACTGCCGTTGCTGGTGCTGTTGTTGTACACCACCCAACGACCTCGGTAGGGGGCCTCGCAGTCACGCAGGCAGATCAGGGGAGTCATGGCAGGCTGGTGCGGTGTCTGGACGCGGTCGCCGGCGGCGCGTGTCGTGGCATCCTCAGTCGTGGCGTTCTCAACGGCTGGGCTCAGGGAGACTGGCGGAGGAATCAGCATCGGGGCCGGCAGGGAGAGTGGCTTTGCCTGCCCTCCACACAAGGGCGGTGGTGGTGCTTCCCTCTGTAGGGATCACTACGGACTTCATGGCTTGTCACCAGCCGGGGATCCAGACTCAACGCCCAGCGCCGCTGCCCCTGCCTCGATGCCTTGGTACGTGAAGCTCGAGGAGGGAATCGTCCCCAAGGACCGCTTCGATGCCGTGGTGCCGGCCCACCTGGCCTGGCTGGCCGAACTGGAGCAGGAAGGCCACCGTCCGCGCAGCGGCTACTGGGCCGACCGCAAGGGATGCACCGGAGAGGGAGCCGGAGGCATGCTGCTGTTCTGGGCAGACGACTGGGCCCAGGCCGACCATCTGGTGCGCTGCGACCCCCTGGTGCAGGCCGGCTGCGTGCGCTGGAGCCTCCATGAATGGCGCCTGGTGCATGGCGCCCTGTGAGGGGCTGCCGCTCAGGAGTGGAACAGCAGCACCAGACCGGAGTTGAGCTGGTGGAATTCCCGCTCCTCCCTGCTGAGGTCGAGTCCCACCTGCAGCCCTTCCCTGAGAGCATCGTCGAAGGGAGGAGAAGACGGCGCCGCACCGGCGCTCCACAGAGCGGCAATGCCCACCGGCGTGGCGTGCCAGCGAAACCGCTCGGTCGTTCCGATCTCTGGCTCGCTCAGGGCTTCTTCCAGAAGTTCGCGAATCGCCATCATTTCCAACACCCGAATGCAGCTTCGGCAGCGGCGCCCTGGGGGGCAATCAGCTGAGAGCTTTCGTGATGAATGCACCAGCGCCGAGCAGAAGCCCGGGGCCCAGCAGCCACAACAGCTGCAGGCGCCGGTTCAGCGCCAGCACCCGCTCCACCGCCTCCCTGTCGGGGGTCCTCTGGCCGGCGGCCAGCAGCGGCTTCACGCGCAGTGCGCCGGCGTAGTGGTTGGCGCCCCCCAGCTGCACCCCCACCAGGTGGGCGTAGGCCGCCTGCGACACCCCGGCGTTGGGTGAGGGGTCGGGGCGGCCGTCGCG
>JBATEO010000036.1:0-20314 GCA_049664045.1 Prochlorococcaceae cyanobacterium | reverse complement strand
CTGGGGGGGAAGACGGCGCAGCCGCCGCGGCAGCAGCGCCTGCACCACGAAGCCGCCCTCGCCGTCAGGCACGCCGCTCACCAGCCAGCCCTCGCGGTTGAGGTCGTTGTCGGCCAGGCCCTCGGCGGTGGCGGGCAGGATGCCCTCCTGATTGGCCACCGGCTCCGGCAACCGCAGGCGCAGCGGCGGACCGCTGAAGTCGCCCCGGGCCGGATCGAAGGCCAGGGCCTCCCAGACGTCGCCGTCGAGGGGGCGCAGGAAGCGCACCAGGGCCCGGGCCAGGCCGGCGGTCTGCAGCGGTTCGGCCGTCACCTCCAGGCGCAGGGGCGCAGCCGGGTTTGTCTCAGCGGGGAGCAGATCGCCCCCCTCCACGCTCACCGGCCCATCCAGGCGCACCAGCACGTCGTCGTGGGGGCGGGCACCGGCCAGCGACTCCAGCGGGGTCACCTGGGGCCAGCCGTCCAGGCGCAGCGGGTGCAGGTTGCCGCCGCGGGCGCTGTCGCGGGTCTCGTCGCTGAACCGCACGTCCATCGTCACCTGCGTCAGGGCGGGATCGCGCCAGCGCAGGGCGGCGATCCGGCTGCGGACATGGCCCCAGCCGGGCGGCGCCTGCAGCACCTGGAAGCCCACGCTGCCGTCGCGCGCGTCGGCCGGCGGCAGGATCAGCCGACCGATCCAGTGCGGCCTGGGCTGGATGCGCGGATCGGGCAGGGGCGCGAGATCGCGGGCCGCATCGGGGCGGTGCCAGCGGTTGGCGAGGAAGCGCTGGTAGTTGACCCCGCCCGCCGTGGGCGCAGCCTCGCCGCCGGGCGGGGCGGCGACGATGGCACTCACCAGATCCACGGTCTGCTGCATGGGGGTGCGTCCGTCGGGGAGGGTGCGCTGGGCGTCCATGACGCCGCCAGGCAGTTCGTGGCCCACCGGACCCAGCGGCACCAACGTCACCCTGCCGCGGCGCAGCGCCCGGTTCCAGTCGGAATAGTGGTGAACGGGCCAGCGGCGGGGAAAGAGGATCGAGCCCAGGGGGGCCACCTTGTCGCGCGCGCCCACCAGATGGAAGAGGTGCTCGGCCTTGAGGAAGCGGTTGTTGCCGGCGAACACCCCGGCCAGGGAGATCACCTCCACCGGGGCGCCCAGCAGCCGGCGCAGGTGGGGCAGGGCCCCGAGCGAGATCTGGCCGCCGCCGCTGAAGCCGAGCAGGGTGATGGGCGTGCCGCCGGCGGCGGGGTAGCCGTTGGCCAGGAGCGACTCCACGATCAGCTCCGCCATGCCGGCGTTGTAGAGGGGGCCGTAGCGGCCGTCGGCCGACACCGCCACCACGGTGAGGTTGCGCAGGTTCACCAGCAGCCCCAGCCAGGCGAGGGGACGGCGCACGCGCCACAGCTCCACCCAGCGCCAGAAGCGCGCCAGCCAGCGGCCCTCGGTGAGCGGCTGGTTGCTGATCGAGTAGGGCATCAGCCCGCGCAGGATGGCGATGTCGGCCGGCAGGGCCGCCGCCAGGCGGCGCAGGAACTCTTCCCCTTCCGGCAGGGCCTGCTGGGAGGCCTGGCCGATGCCGTCGAGATACACCACCCAGCGCCGCACGGGCCGCTCGGGGGCGAGGGGAACCGCCAGCTCGCCCAGGCTGGCGGGCCCCTCCTCGGCATCGCCGAACCAGCCGGCCCACCAGCCCAGCGCCTCCAGCGGGGCGAGGAAGGCGGCGATCAGGAACAGCACCAGGCCGATGCCGATCAGGTCGACCACCAGCCCGAAGCTGCGCACCAGGGCCTGCCGGGCCAGGGCCAGCAGCAGGCCAGTGCCGGGCAGCACCAGGACCAGCAGCAGCACCAGGGCGGCGAGCAGCCGGCGGCGGTGGCGGCGCAACCAGAGCCTCATGGGGGCCTCAGTGCGGTGTCATCGCGGTGGCCGGCTGGCGGGACCGGAGGCGAGCAGATCGCGCAGGGCGCGGCGGTTGCGCACCAGCTGCACCCCGGCGGCACGGTTGAGCAGAGCGCGCCCGAGGCGCATCAGCGGCTGACCGGCACGCCGCTGCAGCAGCAGCATCACCAGCCAGCCGCCGAGCAGGGCGGTGAAGGCCTGCCAGGCCCCCAGGCCGGCCACCTCCACCAGGGCGACCACGAAGGCGATCGCCGTCCAGAGGGAGAGCAGGGTGAGCCAGGGCACGCCCAGGTAGGGCAGGGCGCCGAGGAAGGCCAGCAGCTGGGGGGCATGGGCCACCCCCAGGGCCAGCACCACCGCGGAAGGGCGCACGGGCACGGCGAAGGCGAGGCGGGCCACCAGCCAGGTGCTCAGGGCCCAGAAGAGAAAGCCCACCACCAGCAGGATCGCCTCCACCACCAGGCTGAGGGCGAAGCGCAGCGGCGACACCCGGTTCACGAACAGGATGAAGGCATGGCCGACGCCCTGGGAGAGGGCGGCGAGCAGGGCGATCAGCACCCCCCACCACGCCGGCACCTGGCCGGAGGCGAGCATCCGGAAGCCGTCGGGATGGAGCCGCAGGGTGTGGCCCACCAGCTCAGCGAAGGTGTCCATCACGGATCCATCCCTGAGGGCGGTTCACCACAGCTGCAGGATGGGCGGCTCCTGGTCGAGGCGCCAGAGCTGGCGGTGGTGACGCAGCAGCTCCTGGCCCACGATCGCCTCGGCGCCCACCGAGGCGAAGATCGGATCGGCGGTGACGATCACCTCGGATGCCGGGACAGGGGGCCTGGCGACGAGCCCGATCCCGGACACGGAGAAGCGCTGGGCGCGCTGCAGGCCGCAGAAGCCGGCGATGAGCACCGGTTGCGGTGCCGCCCCGGCCGTCAGGCGCCGGCCCAGGGCTGGGGTGATGAAGAGCCCCTCGGCACCGGTGTCGGCCAGGGCGGGCACGGTGCCGGCGCCGGTGTTCAACGGCATGAGCGGCACCCCCGCACTCCAGCGCAGGGGCAGGAGGGTGGACGGGGTGGGATCGGCGGCGGCCTGGCGCTGAGCGGCGACCACGGCCGGCGATCCCAGGGCCAGGCGGCCACCGCTGGGATCCACCCACAGCGGCAACTGGCGCAGCAACGGGGCCCCGAGCACGCCGTCCACCCCCTCGGGCAGGCCGCCGGTCTGCAGCACCAGCGCTTCGGCGGAGCGGATCTCGAGGCGCCCGGCCCCGCCGGTGAGCCGCAGGGTGGGAAGCGTGGCGCGTTGCGGCCGGAGGTCACCACAGGAGCTGCCCGCGCCCACCAGGCCGAACTCCTCGGCAGGGATGGGGACACTGGCGAGCGCCAGCCGGTTCACCAGAGCCGGCGACACCAGGGTGTTGGAGGCGCCGGTGTCCAGCAGGAAACGAACCGACTGACCCGTGCCGCCCTCCCCGCCTGTGCGGAAGGTGAGCACGGGGGTGTGGCCATCCACGGCCCGCTCCAGGGGCGCGCTGGCCGCTCCCTGGAGCAGGCCAGGCCGAAGCGGGGCACCCTTCACCTGGATCAGGGCCCCGACGGCAGTGGCCAGGGCGGGCGCCGGCATCAGGGAAACTAGGGCTACCGCGGCAGCGCGTGCCAGCTGAGGCATGAGGGCTTGCCTGGGGCCTTGGGTGACTGCCATCGCCCTGCTTCGATGGGCCAGGCGATGACTGTACCGGCGGAATGTGAAACGAAAGACTGCGTCTGGTGCAGCAGGGCAGAGCTACTTGATGCCGATCACCATCGAATCCGGACCCACTAGCGCCTGAACCCGGGTCTGAGAAAAGCCTGCCGCCTGCATCCAGCCGCAACAGTCGGCGCCGGTGTAGTCGAAGCCGCCGGGGGTTTCGATCAGCATGTTCAGGCTCATCATCAGCCCGAAGGCATTGGTGGAGCGCTCGTCGTCGATGAGGGCCTCGTAGACCACGAGGGCACCACCGGTTGGGAGGGCCTCGAAGGCCTTGGCGATCAGCATCTGCTTGGTGGGCAGATCCCAGTCGTGCAGGATGTGGCCCATCAGTACCACGTCGGCCCTGGGCAGATCCTGCTGGAAGAAGTCGCCCGGCACGAACGACAACCGATCTGCCAGCCCCAGGGCGTTCACATACTCCTCGAAGATCGGGGCCACCTCGGGCAGGTCGAAACCGAACCCCTGCAGATGGGGATTGGCCTGGGCGATCTGAGCCGCCAGGTCGCCCTGGGCGGTGCCGACGTCAACGTAGGTGCGGTAGTCCCGCCAGGGAAAGCTGTGGGCGATCGCGATGTTGGCACCACGGCTGACGCCGGTCATGGCCGCCAGAAAGTCCTTGAGGCGGGCCGGGTCGGCGTAGAGGGTTTCGAACAGGCCGGTGCCGCCGTTCTTCAGTTCGTTCTGGGGCTGGCCAGTGCGCAGCGCCTCGGTGAGATGAGCCCAGGAGGGATAGAGGCGATTGTTCGCCATCTCCAGGATGCCGCCGATGTAGGAGGGCTTGTGGCGATCCAGGAAGAGATCGGTGTCAGCCGTGTTCGCATAGCTGTTGCCTGTGCGCTGCAGGAAGCCGAGGGCCACGAGGGCATCGAGGAAGTCGCGCGCCGAGCGCGGGTGCAGCCCCAGCCGGGCGCTGAGGGCTTCGAACGGTTCCGGACCATGCGCCAGTTCGGTGAACACGCCGATCTCGATGGCGCTCAGCAACACCTTCGACGACCAGAAGGCCAACCCCGTCTGCAGGATGGTCTCGGGATTCGGCTGGTTCTGCATCGTGCCTGCGGATGGTGGGACTGATCGATTCGGGCAAGCCCTGGCTGAGCGGAGGGCATGGGTTCTTTATCTAGCACTTTCGCCGAGATGGCTCAATGCGGGATGCGCCAGTTGGTGGGAGGGGGTTGAGTCGGTGGAACGCTCAAGATCAGAAGCGGACAGGCATTATGGCAATGCCTGCTACTCTTGCTCCCGTCTTCTGCATCTGGATGTTGGACGGGATTGTGTCACGCCGAGTTGTATCTATCCGGAGGCCAGTGACATGGTTTGAGTGAGGTCGTCAGGGCCAGCCGCGGCGATGGCTGCGTCGGCATCGCTGACCACCCTGCCAGTTGCTCAGGCGAGCCTGGGAGCCAGCCGGGCCAGCAGTTCCCGCCGGGCCTCACCCTGCCGGCCCGCTTCGGTGATCAGCAGGACGCCGACCAGCAGCCCGTCGGCGGTCATGGCCTCCACGCCCAGGAGGCGAGGCGGCTCCAGCAACAGCGCACCCCAGACGGGATCAGCGGCGAAGGCGTCCAGCTCAGCACCAATCATCTCCATTGCCTTGGGCACATCGCTGCCGTTGGGCAGCAGCAGCGACACCTCCGCTCCCGAGCGCAGTTTGGTGTGGTTCACGCTCTGCTCACAGCCACTGTTCGGCACCACCACCACCCGTTGGTCCTGGCAGCGCAGCTCGGTGCTCAGCACCCCCACATCGATCACTTCGCCAAGCCGCCCGCCGATTTCCACGGTGTCGCCGATCGCGTAGCGGTCGTCGAGCAGCAGCACCAGCCCGGCCACAAAATCCCTCAGCAGACCCTGAAAGACCAGGGCCAGTGCACCGAGCACGGCGCCACTGGCGAGCAGGGCATTGCTGGAGAGGTCCCGTAACACCGGAATCCCCATCACCGTCCAGACGCCGAACAGCAGCAGGCAGCCCAGATCCACCAGACGGCGCAGGACCCGCAGCAGGCTGCGGTAGCGCTGCTCGCGGCGGGCCTGGAAGGCCAGCGGCACGAACACATTGCTGGCCCACTGGCTCAGCAGGAGTCCCACGACAGCCCGCAGCAGGGCTGCCAGGGCCAGCAGCAGCAGGGCCTTGAACAGCACCACCAGCGGTTGAAGCAACACATCGATCGCCGGTGCCACCTGACCTGGCCAGGCCAGCAGAAGCACGGCACCGATCGTCACGCCCAGCAGCAGCACCGAAGCCATCAGCAGCCGGCTCAGGCTCTGAACCAGATGGAAGCGGGAGGCGGCGAAGCGGCCCACTGAGGTCAGCCGTTCACGATGGAAGCGATGCAGCTGGCGTTGGAGGCGTCGCCACAGCCAGACGGCCACGAGCAGCAACCCAGCCAGGAGCCCGGCAACGAGGCTGGCAACCCTCAATCGCCCATCGATCTCCTCGATCGCGTAGATCCCACGAGCACGGCGCAACCGGCGTTCCAGCCGGCCGCGCCAGTGTTCCGCCAGCTGCTCGGCGGTCATGCCATTCAGCTTGGCGTCCGCGTCGGTGACGGTGAGCAGGGGGAAGGGGGTGGAGCGGCCCGGCACCACGGCCGCCAACGCATTCAGCCCCCCTGCTTGGCGCTGCACCACCACGCGCAAGGCGGCCGGCGCACCTTGCAGGCCCAGGTGATCAGGGTCGCAGACCGCCTCCGAGGCCCCGATGCTGGAACGCTCGAGCAGTAGTTCACCGATCCGTTCTCCCGGGGTGCACGGCTGCTGGGGCCTGTAGAGCAGATCCAGGTTGCCCTCGATCACCCGGGCGCGCTCGGCGGCATCCGGCCCGGCATCCGGGTCCGCCATGCTCCGAGAGGCCACGTTGATCACCGGTACCCCAAGGATTCGGACCTGGGCGAGCCGAAAGCTGCCTGCCACGACCTGGGTGATTTCAGGGGCTGTATCAGGGGCGGTGGTAGGGGCAGGAGACTCCGCCGCAGCGGTTGGCAGGCCTACCAGCATCAACAGCAACGCCAGGCCAGTGATCAGGAGTCGGCGTTGCCGAAGGGCCCAGCCCTGGAAGATCGACCGGGAAAGGGCCATCGGCTGCTCGGCGCCATTGATGTTATCTAATCAATGATAACTCTGGTAATTTTCCTGGCTCAAGGAGAGTTCTGATCTGGGCAGCCTGGCATTATCTTGGCCTGCTTGATCGGAATCATCGTTATCCTCTGAGGCGTCCTTGTGCCAAGGAGACTCTGGAAAACCCAGGCTGATCACGGGACAATGGCCCTGTGAACGAAGGCCTGGACCAAGTCTATGGGCGGCAAGCAGCTCGGATACGGCGACTACGAGTAAACCACGACTAACGATTGCCATCACCTAGTGTGCCGTCCCGGAGATTTGCGAGCAAAGTCGCTGGAGCTTCTCCAGGATTGAGTCGGCTGTCGCGGTCCAGTTGAACGGGGCCTTGGTCTTGTTGTAGGCGGCCACGAACTGCTCGATTTTGGCGATCAGCTCTTTGACGCTGGAGAAGCTGCCTCGCCTGATTGCCCGCTGGGTGATGATCCCAAAGCAGCGCTCGACCTGGTTCAGCCAGGAGGCGTAGGTGGGCGTGTAGTGCACGTGGAAGCGGGGCCGCTGAGCCAGCCAGGACCTGACCTTGGCGTGCTTGTGGGTGCAGTAGTTGTCCACCACCAGATGGATGTCCAGGTCCTCGGGGACGGACGTCTCGATCTGGCGCAGGAAGCCCAGGAACTCCTGGTGCCGGTGGCGGGGCTTGCACTGGGTGATCACCTCTCCGGTGGCGACGTCCAGAGCGGCGAACAGGGTGGTAGTGCCGTGGCGGATGTAGTCGTGGGTGACGCCTTCCACGTAGCCCAGACCCATGGGCAGCAGCGGCTGGGTGCGGTCCAGGGCCTGGATCTGCGTCTTCTCGTCGACGCTGAGCACCATCGCCTTATCGGGCGGGTTCAGATAGAGGCCGACGATGTCTCGGACCTTTTCGACAAAGAAGGGGTCGGTGGAGAGCTTGAACGATTTCTGCCGGTGGGGCTGGACCGCGAAGGTCTGCAGCCAGCGGTGAACCGTGGTTTTGGAGATCCCAGTCGCTGCAGCCAAAGTCCGAGCGCTCCAGTGGGTGCTGCCATCAGGCGGCCTGGTCTGCAGCGCCCGGTTGATCACCTCCGCCACCCTGTCGTCCTCATAGGTGCGCGGCCGGCCGGGGCGGAGCTCGTCGTGCAGACCTTCCAGCCCCAGCTCCCGATAGCGCTTGCGCCACTTGCCGACGGTCATGCCCGTAAGCCCCATCCGTTTGGCGATGGCTGTGTTGGTTTCGCCAGCTCCGCAGGCCAGCACGATCTGGGCACGCTGCACTATCGAATGCGGCAACGAGCGTGAACCGGCAAGGGCCTGCAGTTGCTGAATCTCGTCCTCGCTGAGGACCAGCGCAGGCATCGGACGACCAAGCGCCACGGGCACCTCGGCGACACTTCCGATTCTAGCTGCTATTTCCGGGACGGCACGTCAGAGTCGTTTTGATTGCGTCACGAGTTTCCACTTATAGTGGCGCGGTTCTGGCTGTCTCTCTGTTCGTGACTTCTCTAAGTAGATTGGCATCTATACCTGTCCAATCCGAGAATCCACTCATCCTCAGCCTCCGTCATCCTCATATCGAGCGTCACCCATTCTTCTACTTTTCGGTTCCAGACTTTCTGCCACAAGAGGTCTATGAAAAAGCCTCCGCTTCATTTCCGGGGCCTGAATGGTTCTCCCAAAGAATTGAAGGTAATAAGCTTAGGCTTAGCACCGCGCAGACCCCAGGTGTCTTCAATGACTTCCTAAATTCCTGCCCTGTTTGGCATGATATATGTTCGTGGATGCGTGATTCAGTCTTCCTTGACGATCTATACGAGCTAACGCGGCATGAACTCGCTAACATAAGGGGATCTCTCGGCGCACGCAAATGGTTCTTCGGTCCACGTGAGTCATGCACAAAAGATCAGGATCGCATGCCTGCCAGCATCGAGTTTGAATTCTCACGACTTGAAAACAACGCCTTTATTCGACCTCATACTGATATCAGGGACAAGCTCGTCTCCGGCCTGCTATATCTTCCGCAGCCAGGATGGGCTAAATCATATGGCGGTGATACCGTCTTTTACCGCTCAAAGCCTGGGCTTCAGATTGATAACTGGGAAAACAAACGCCTGGATGTCGATCTACTAGAGCCCGCCCATGTCAATCTTTTTATCCCTAATCTGTTTGTGTTGTTCTTGAAGTCAAGCGTCTCTCATCATGCCGTCAGCAAAATCTCCTGTCCTGCACACCTCGCCAGATGCTCTCTGAACTTTAATGTCTATGCGCGAAGGGCCTAAAGTCTGTCGGCAGAGATTATCTGGCTTCAGGAGAAGCTGCATCTATAGAGCCTCGTTTTCAATCAGGATCAGCGGCGGCAGCAGGCGAACAAATGCCGCATGACACCTCAGGCAGCACTCTAGATTAGATTATCTATTTCCGGGACGTGACACTAGCCGCATGGAGTGATTGCCAATGATGCACCTCCAAAGGCGGCGGCTCAGGTGAATCGTGCTGTTAGATCCCAATGCGCGAGCTGTGATGATCACGCCTAAACACCCAGCCTGAGTCGCCACCCAGGATCAGCTTCAGCGATTGAACTCGCGGAGATACTGGCCCCTCGCCCAGCCTTCCACCCGGGGATCATCCCGCAACTGAACGCGGCACCAGCGATCGCCGTTGTGCATCTCACAACCGAGATTCTTCAGCACCGTTCCTTCCAGACAGGCGCCTGGCACTCGATCCGGCTGGAAACTCCACGTTGGTGGTGGTGTCCGCCTGCTGAGCCAAGGCGGGAGACAGGCCATGGCCCAAGGCAATTGAGCTACCGAGGGTTGCCAGGACAATGAGTCGGAAGGGTTACAATGAATTCAGAGTTTAGAGCAATTCACGTTAGCCGATCAGGGAGTGGGAAATGCCCCCATAGACATCCCCTGACTTTGAACTTGTTGACGTAGCAACAACGGCACGCGCTTTTCCGTTGGCCAGACTCGTCGGTTCAGGGCCGCATCTGATTGGTCCCGTCAGATCGTCCCCAGAGCCCGAGTTTCCTTGTCCTAGCCCTCAGCTCGGCCTCTCCGTAGCGATCCGGGCTGCACGGGCTCGAGGCCTTCCGATCCATGACGGCCTTGCCCTCCTGCACCAGAGTGAGGTTGATCGGCACGGTCGTGCCATAGGGAATGATCTCCGCCAGCTCGACGCCGTCAGGAGCCTTGCCGCGTGTCGCGAGCGTCACCCAGGCACCGGGTTGGAGCAGGCTCTCCAGGGCTGCCTTGGCAGCCAGTCCGGCGGTGCCCTGATGGAGCTGCGGGGAATGGATGCAGGCCAGCCGCACCTGGAACGAATCGCCGTAAGGGGTCACCACGAGCGTGTTGCCATCCAGCACCCTCACGATGCGAACGTCGTCAGGTGGAGGCGGGGGAATGGCGCGAACGGTCGCCCCCGTGATCGACAGGAGCAGAGCCGACAGGCCCGGGGCGGCGCGATGCATCGCGGTATCCATCGCACAAGGCAGAGGGCTCAGCCTCCCAGCACCAGGGCATCGACAATCTCATAGCGCTCGAAGTTCTCCCCCAGAGAGAGCACCGAAACATCACCGCGCCGCTGCACTGAGAGCTTCTCGGGTTGATCCGAAGCCACCGCCTTGCCCTTCACGAACAGAAACTGACGCTTCTGACCTTCGGGGTTCGTCACCACCACCGTGCCGCTGTTGTTGGCCCGGCGCATCACGGAGGCCTTGCAGCTGGCGGCCTTGCCGCTGCTACCGGACCAACAGGGCACCTCAGCCGAGGCGTGATAGGGAGTGCCAGGGATCAGGGCATCGCGGGAAGCGGGCACAGGGGCAAGGGGAGCGCCGCCGATCCCGAGGCGAAGGCTGTAGCTGCTCGCTTCATTGCGGCGTGCCGCCGGACGCATCAGATACACCCGCACCTTGAGGTCGCCATCGCTCGGCAGGAGGCCACGGAAGCTGTTGCCGGAGCTGCTGCCGATGAACAGGGCGTTGTCGGTCCCGGCCGCAATCACGTTGAAGTAGTTCTGCGGGTTGGAACCCTTGAGTTCCACCGTCAGGGTCTGACCGGCGCCGGCTCGCAGGATGTAGTCGATGGTCTGATCGCCCTTGAGCTGGCCTTGGAGCAGGGTGGAATCGGCTCCGGCTTGAAAGGTGACCCTTTGGCTCTCGATCGCGGTCTGCGCTACGCCAACCCCAGCAGGGAGGCTGATGGCCAGGAGGCCAGCGGCAACGAAGGCGAGTGGAGCACGCATCGGACCCTTGGGAGTGAGCATTGAAAACCCTACCTCGCTTGCTCTCCGGAATGTTCCTGATCGCCTATAGCAACGCTGATGGGGCAATTCCTCCTCACTGGGAGGGGTGGAGTGATCTCCGGAGTCAACCAGCATGTCACTGTGGATCGCTCCACCTGAGAGGCAGGCAAGGTGCTATCGCTGTCGAAACAAACTCAACGGTGACCTGTCTACTCCAGGGGAATGATCGAAGGTGTCGCATCAAGACCAGCAATATTTTCGGACCTAAACCTCTTCAGCAGTGCTCAAGTCACCTCCGCTTCACTTCACACACTGGCAATCAACTTCAGTCCATGGGCCGAGACGATCATTATGATGGTATCAAGGCTCTGACGTGACCCCATCTGTCGCCCAGTTCTTCTGAGAGCTGGTTGTTGGTCAAGCCGCTCTCCACTGCTGGAGGGTCTCCAAGGGGCTTACGCCCTTACAGCGCCGACTTGCGTTTCTTGGGTGTTCTCCTGGCCAGGTCTGGACGCTTGGGTGGCTCTCATGGCGTCGTGACGCAGCCACGGGAGCGTTCCGGCCGCGATGGACCTCTGGCCGCCGTCTACCACTGCGGCCAGTATGGGTAGGCCCCTTTGTGAGGCCCCCTTTCGCGTGAACAGCGAAGCGATCGCCCAAGCCTGGGACGAAGCGCTGGCCGCCCTCGACCTGGCGGAGCAGCTCGAGACCCTCTGCCGCGACATGCCGCAGGTGGGCCCCGCCTCAGCCCCTGCAACCTCCGCTTCGGAGCTGTTCCGGCGCATCGACCGCAACGCCGACGGACGCATCGACCTTGAGGAGCTCGCCCGCCTGCTGGAGGGAGCGGGTCGGAGAGCTGATCCCGGGCGGCTGCAGGAACTGGTGGCCCGCATCACGGGCCGGGTGGAGGCCACTGACCTGGGACCGGCGGAACTCGCGGTGCTGCTCCGCCTGGATCGCATCGCCGATCCCGGCCAGCGGCTGCAGGAACGCTTCCGTCTGCTGGATGGCGATGGTTCCGGACACGTCTCCCCGGATGAACTGCGCTTCTGTCTTGAGGCCCTGGGCCTCGCGGCAGCGGAGGAGAGCGGCGAGATCGATGTCCTGATCGCGGCGGTCGACAGCGATGCCGACGACCGTGTGGATGCCGACGAATTCCGGCGGCTGTTCCAGGACGCGGAGAATCGCCAGCGCCGCTGTTCCAACACCTCAATGCCCGACCGGGACTGGTGGGGAACCCTCTGGCCCGAGCCGGCCGACACGCTGCTGCAGATGGGATTGCGTCCCGGCATGGCGATGCTGGACGTGGGGTGCGGCTATGGCCTGTTCACGATCCCGGCTGCCCGGCTCGTGGACCCGCGGCCGGTGGTGGGTCTCGACATCGACGCGGATGTGCTGGAGCAGGGAAGGAGCCTGGGCTCCGGTCTGACCAACTGTTCCTGGGTGTGGGGGGATCTGCGCCAGCTCCGCCAGACTTTCACCACACCGTTCGAGATGGTGTTCCTCCACAGCACCCTGCACGGCATCGAAGACAAGGTCGGCCTGGTGCGCGAGGTGCATGCCCTGCTGGCCCCGGGGGGCCGCTTCGCGGTGGTGAACTGGCTGCCGATTCCCCGCGAGCAGACCATCTGGCTCGGA
This sequence comes from Prochlorococcaceae cyanobacterium, assembly GCA_049664045.1. Classification (GTDB taxonomy): domain Bacteria; phylum Cyanobacteriota; class Cyanobacteriia; order PCC-6307; family Cyanobiaceae; genus NIES-981. The sequence goes on along the minus strand of JBATEO010000036.1, from coordinate 7,747 downwards.
CATCCGCGCGGGCCGAAACAGGAGGTGCGCATGGGGGGTGATGCCACCGCAGATCTGGTGCTGGGCGCCGAACCGGAACTGCGGCTGGAGCGCACCGTTCCTCTGCCTCCCTTCCATTACGGCCTGATCTTCATCAAGGACGACGGAGCGATCGCATAGGAGCGTCTGGCGCCTCGCCCGACCCCAGGCCTTGCAAAGATGCCTCTAAATGTTCTGTCTCAGCAGGTTGTTCAGTGGCAAGGGGGTGTGAGGCCGCAACTCCAAACAAGACCCATTGTCTGCCGCCAAAATGCAAGCCGAGCGAGAGCGCTGCTAACACTTGGAACGGGCGACAGTGTTAAACCACACATGCAGCGCGTGCAGGACGCGAGACGTTTCCACATCGGCAACGTGCCCACCAAAGACCATGTACAGAATTCTCGCGAGAGCGCCCACTATATCAGGGCTGGTGTCAGAGGCCTAACTCTCAAGATCAGCCGCGAGCATGAGATGGATGACTGGCACACAGTACGAATCTCGCCCGCTGGATCTTTATGTTGGGCTGCTCGTCAACTACCAGGAAGATGATAGGCGTATTATTTCGCCTTTAGCCTTCTCAAGGCTAATGCGTTGAGAATCTTCGCCCAAGTCAAGACCACATGCATGAATAAACCTGATATCAGAAACTCCCACGAACTGGAATGCATACTTTAGGCCTGGCTCTTGTGCATCCCATCCCTGATAGGGTGAACCTGAGCCATACTCAACACCGCGAGCGGTGATAAACAGAACCTTTTTCCCTTTTGCTAGCCCTTGGTAGGATCCGTGCTCAGATTTAAATGTTCGACCAAAGCGAACAAGATTGTCAATATAGGCTTTGAAGCTGGATGGGATTCCAAAATTATACATCGGAACGCTGTATACACATCTCTCTGCGGCAAGGAACTCGTCTACCAGCATGTCGGACAGTTCAAGCAGTTGTCCGGCCTTCGCTGACAATGCATCCCTTGGAGTGAAATCTGCGGCAATCCATTCTTCAGTTATATGAGGAAGAGGCGTATTCCTCAGGTCGCGATAGATAACATTATTGTCAGGATGGGCCTCCTTCCATGCCGCTACAAAAGTGCTTGCAAGAAGTCGCGATCTGGAGTTCTCGCCGCGAGGACTTGAGTCGATATGTAGTAACGTTTTCATGGACTAGCGTTGAACCTGCTAAGGACGTAGCCAAACCTCGCTCCATTCGAAGCAAAAGTCAATTAGCTTCCATTTGGTAACTACCTATTCCATCCAATGGTCGAACAGAAGTGCTGCCCACTTGAATTGTTAATTGGCCACATTTCGGCACAGTGGACCATCTATATCTTGTGGATCCTAAGCTCACATGGCGATTTGTATTTTGGTGAATTGAGGCGGAAGGTTAATGGAATATCTACAAAGGTCCTTGCAGATAGACTGCGCTTACTTGAATCCATTCAGCTTATCGACCGTCAAGTTGAGCAAGGCACGGTTCCTAGAGTCGCATATAGATTGACCGATCGAGGGAAACAGCTTTCTGAGGTGCTTGACAGTCTTTATGAATATGCGGTGGAATGGTATGGGAATGAGAATTCTTCACCCAGATAAATTTCAACAGAAAAACTATCCATCCGTTCTGGCTTTGTAGTTTGCCAGTGCTGGCCATCCCAACGCTTGCCATCACCTGGCCGCTAAAACAGGAGGGCCTCAAAGAGAGATCGTGGTGGCGGCTCAGGTGAATGGCAATGTTATACATGCTTCTCTTGAATCATTCTGGGTCATTTCCACTAATCTGGCCCAACCACTTCGTCGTATGCTCGGCATAGCGCAACTCACTGTCAAGCCTAGAACAGAATGCAGCAACATTGCGCTTTCCATCGGAATGCTCTTTGGCAGCCTGCCGTATATTGCGGTCCCACATGATGAATGACCTGCAAGCTTAAAGGTAGCCAAACTGGTATTTGCGATGAGACCATTTTCCGACATGAAGAATTATACAGCAGGATTAGGCTCTAGCCGGTTGTGGCAGATTTTTTGAGAACTCTCAACCACTTATCTGTGATTGGTCTAACTGGTTGATCGAGCAGGGAATAGCTTTGCGTCTTTGGATAGGGTAAAGCCATCACACGCAGCTTGCGACCTGAATAGACATCCAGTCTGAACGTGCACAGACGTGGAACCTTCTCCTCACGGGTGTCGGAGGGAAGCCCCAAGACACTTCGGAGACCATCACGTGGCGTGCTTCCAAACGATAGAATCAAACGGGGCTCGATTTCGGCAAGTATCTGTCTCCATAAATCGACGCACCATTCGTTGATCTCGCTCCATTTCGGATGTTTTGTGAGGACTTGTTCTTTATTGCTTCTGAACGGCACCCAGTTGGCGTATAAAAGCCTCTCAATGTTCAACCCAGCCAAGGATAGGAGTTCTGGGATTGGGTCTTTCATCTGCGAGAGTGGACCCCATTCCTCTTCCTTGAAGGCACTTCCTCGCTCTTGACTGTATCGAGGGTGATTTTGCCAGTTGCCGCCCACGCCCGGGTTGATTGGCATTACAAGCACCGGCAGTCGACTATCGGCCAAAGCGCGCGGGTGATACCAAAGCCGCCAGCCTTGGTCAAAGCCGAAATTCTTGTAGGCTTCCTCAATGTATCGTTCAAGAAAATCGTGATTCACGCTTCCTCCAGACTGACGTTGCAGGCAGTTTTAATCTGCAAGAAAAGTAGCATCGTTGAGCCCCGAGCTAGTGGGCTTTAGAGGTGGCTGCTTTGCTATTTGCATAAGCTGGTCTAGATTGGCTTAGGTCAGGTTACAAGCATTGCCTTAAAGCTTGTCGCCCTACATCACGTAGCATACTGGATCAAGTCTATCCGTCGCTTCTTGTCTTGGATTCTAGTCTGTATAACTAGTCATTAGACGGTTCCGTGAACCAAGCCAACTTGGCCTGCCGCTTCCGATAACCACACGCCGATGATGACGGAGATATCGGGAAAAGCACTGTGGCGCAGTGCTTCACGTGCATGATCCACCCAGTTTAGGAGTGGTTCGCGGACCCGATAACCACTTGTTCGTAGCGATACACAAGGCCTGGCCGCACAGGTAGACAGCCCAGGGTGATTCGCCAGCCGGAGGGTTCAAGTCCTGGCTTGCCGGTCCATCAATCACCTTGGATTGATCGCAATATCCGGCCGAGCTGGTGGCCGGGATCGACCGGATCGAGCACCGCCACAGGGTCATGGCCCCGTGGGAGTGGCTGCGGGGTGCTCCAGCGGCAGCCCCTGCGCCTTCCAGGCCCGGATGCCGCCGCGCATGTTGGCCACCCGCGTGAGCCCGTTCTTCTGCAGCTGTTGCGTGGCCAGGGCGGAGCGGCTGCCGGAGTGGCAAAGCACCACCGTGGGTCGATCCGTGGGGATCTCGCCGGCCCGGCTCTCCAACTCGGGCAGGGGAATCAGCAGGCTGCCCGGGATGCGACCGTCCGGGCCCTGCACCTCCGCTTCGGAACGCACATCCACCAGCGTCAGCACCTCGCGGTGACCGGCCACCCAGACGGCCGTCAGTTCCGGCAGGCCGGCATAACTGCGCTCAATCGGTCCCCAGTCGTCCGCTTCCTCCAACCCACCGTCAGCGGGCCTGCCGGAGCGCAGGTTGGCCGGCAGGGCTACGGCGATCCGGTTGGGGTGCGGGAGATGCAGGTTCTCCATGTAGCCCACGAAGTCGCGCTCGTCGGCCTCGCCCCCGAGCCGGGCGTTGTAGGCCTTCTCCTCGGCCACCGAACTCACCGCCCGGCCGCTGTAATCGTGGGCCGGGTAGAGCAGGCAGTGGTCGGGCAGGGAGAGGAGCTGCCCGGTGATCGAGTGGTAGAGGGTGGCGGCATCCCCCTGCTGAAAATCACAGCGGCCGCAGCCACGCACCAGCAGGGCATCGCCGGTGAAGGCCATGCTGTGGTCATCGAGCACGACGCTGAGGCACCCATCGGTGTGGCCGGGGGTGGCGCGCACCTCCAGATGGCGGTCGCCGAAGGTCAGCCGGTCGCCGTGTCGCAGGGGCAGGGTCACGTTCTCGGCCCCGGCGACGGCGGCCAGGGCGATGGCACAGCCGGTGGCCCGGTGCAGTCGCCAGCTGCCGGTCACGTGGTCGGCGTGAACGTGGGTGTCGAGACTGGCGACCAGATCGATCCCCAGTTCGCGGATCAGGGAGAGATCGCGGGGGTGCTGTTCGTACACCGAATCGATCAGCACCCCCTGCCTGGAGGCCACATCCGCCAGCAGGTAGGTGAAGGTGCCCGTCTCGGCGTCGAACAGCTGCCGCAGCAGCAGCGGAGCACCGCCGGCGGCGGCCGCCAGGGGAAAGGGAGCGGAGGATGCCATCGCGTCTGGGGACTCAGCCCGGATCCTGCTGCGGTCCAGCCTGCAGCTTCGGGCGGCCTTCGGCCAGCACACCCTGGAGGTAGGCGCCCAGGAACATCCCGGCCAGGCCGATCAGCACCGGCCCGTTGCCGATGCCGAGGCTGGCCACCGCCGCCCCCGGGCAGAGGCCGCTCAGACCCCAGCCCACGCCGAAGATCACGGCACCCGGCACGGTGCCGGCCAGCATCGGCTTCACCTCATGGGAGAAGGGCAGCCCCAGCAGCGTGGTCTGACGCAGCCGCGGGGCCAGCCGGAAGCCGATGGTGGTGACCGCCAGGGCCGCCGCCATCACCAGCAGCAGGCCCAGGTCGCGCAGCTGCAGAAAGCTCAGCACCACCTCAGGCCGGGCCATGCCGCTCCAGGCCAGCCCATAGCCGAACAGACCACCACCCAGCAGGATTGAAAACAGACGCTTCATGGGGTCACCCCCAGCAGCAGCACGATCCGAGCGGTGACGATGGCCACCGCCATGAACACGACGACCGCCAGCAGCGAGGCCCTCGAGAACGAGGCAACGCCGCAGATGCCGTGGCCGGAGGTGCAACCCGAGGAGAGCCGCGTGCCGAAGCCCACCAGCAGACCCCCCAGCGCCAGCCGCCACCAGCCCACCGCCGTGACGAAGAACGCCTGGTGGGTCGCGGCGTACAGCCAGGCCCCGAGCACCATGGCCAGGGCGAACAGCAGACGCCATTGGCGCGAGCTGCGCTCCGCCGTGAGCGGCGTGACGTAGGTGAGCGTGGAGCTCAGGAAGGAACTCGCTCCGGCTTTCACACCGAGGGTGAGGTACATGACCATCAAGCCCAGTCCGAGGAACAGCCCGCCGGACAGATAGGACGTGACGCCATGGGGGAAAGGGAAGCCCAATCGATGCGGTCACCGAAGACAGCCGGACCATAAACACGTCGGTGACGGCGGGCAACTCCAGGTGGGGCTGGCAGCCCGGAGTTGCCGGATCGACCCATCGGGACTGGCCGGGCCTGCCAGGGAGCATCCGGAATCAGCCGCTGGGGCCGCTCCACCAACTCAGACGCCCAGCGGCTCGCCCTGGGCCTTCTGCTGCTCCAGCACCTCCGCCAGGCCCTCGAGGTCCTTGTCGGTGATCTTGGTCTGCATCGGGCAGTGCTTGGGGCCGCACATCGAGCAGAACTCGGCCTGCTTGTAGATGTCCGCCGGCAGGGTTTCGTCGTGATACTCGCGGGCCCGCTCCGGATCCAGGCTCAGCTCGAACTGGCGGTTCCAGTCGAAGGCGTAGCGGGCGCGGCTGAGCTCGTCGTCGCGGTCGCGGGCACCGGGGCGGTGGCGGGCGATGTCGGCAGCGTGGGCGGCGATCTTGTAGGCGATCAGACCGGTGCGCACATCCTCCGGATTGGGCAGGCCCAGGTGCTCCTTGGGCGTCACGTAGCAGAGCATCGCCGTGCCGTGCCAGCCGGCCAGGGCCGCACCGATGGCGCTGGTGATGTGGTCATACCCCGGAGCGATGTCGGTCACCAGCGGACCCAGCACATAGAAGGGCGCCTCGCTGCACTCCTCCATCTGCTTCTTCACGTTGAACTCGATCTGATCCATCGGCACATGGCCCGGACCCTCCACCATCACCTGCACGTCGTGCTGCCAGGCGCGCCGGGTGAGCTCACCGAGGGTCTTCAGTTCCGCCAGCTGGGCGGCATCGGAGGCGTCGTGCTGGCAGCCCGGCCGCAGGGAATCGCCCAGGGAGAAGCTGCAGTCGTAGCGCTTGAAGATCTCGCAGATGTCCTCGAAGCGGGTGTAGAGCGGATTCTGGCGGTGGTGATAGAGCATCCACTGGGCCAGGATGCCGCCGCCGCGGCTCACGATGCCGGTGAGCCGGCCCTTCACCAGCGGCAGGTGCTCGATCAGCAGGCCGGCGTGGATGGTCTGGTAGTCGACCCCCTGCTGGCAGTGCTTCTCGATGATGTGCAGGAAGTCGTCTTCGCTGAGCTTCTCGATCGAGCCGTGCACGCTCTCGAGGGCCTGATACACCGGCACCGTGCCGATCGGCACCGGCGAGGCGTTGATGATCGCCGTGCGCACCTCATCGAGGTTCACGCCGCCGGTGGAGAGATCCATCACCGTGTCGGCGCCATACTTCACCGCCAGCTCCAGCTTCTTCAGCTCCTCGCTCACATCGCTGGCGTTGGGCGAGGCGCCGATGTTGGCGTTCACCTTGCAGCGGCTGGCGATGCCGATCGCCATCGGCTCCAGATTGGTGTGGTTGATGTTGGCGGGAATGATCATGCGGCCCCGGGCCACCTCCTCCATCACCAGCGACTCGGGCAGGTTCTCGCGCTGGGCCACGAAGGCCATCTCCTCAGTCACCACCCCCGCTCGGGCGTAGTGCATCTGGCTCACGTTGGCGTGGCCGCGTCGCTTCTCGATCCAGGCGCTGCGCATGACGGGTTGGGGCAAAGAACGGAACGGGGAGCGGCCGACCAGCGGCCGAGGCGGGGGTCCGGTTCCGGATGCCGAGATCGCAGCGCCCACCAGGGCGGCGGGCGGCTCACTTCCCTGCGCCGGCATGACCCGGATCAGGTTCGGAGGGTGTGATCTCAGCCCAGGCGCAGGCGGCATGACGCCGCGGACCGGGCACCCCTAGTGACGTCCGAACCCTAGCCACGCAGCCACAGTTCGGCCGTACCGCCGACCACGCTCACCCCTGCAGGCCGTTCAGCGCCGCCGCCACCACCCGGTGGTCGGCATCGGCCTGCAGCCGCTGCAGCATCCCCCGCGCCGCGGCCGCGATCTCGCCACCATCGGTGCCCTCCTGCCCCTGCTTCACCAGCCGCCCGAGGATCTCGGCGCCGCCCACCCGCACGGTGCCGTCGCCGGCGTCCACCGCCAGGCTGGCCAGCTCCAGCAGCTTCTCGGAGCAGGCTTCGGGGTGCTCGGCCACGGCCGAGAGCACGCTGCAGCGCAGCAGCCAGTGGTCGTCGCGGCGGAAGGCCTCCAGCAGCAGCGGCCAGGCCCGCTCCAGCCCGTGGCTCACCAGCGAGTTGGCCGCCTCGGCGCGCACATTCGAATCGGGGTCGTGCTCCAGTGCCGCCGCCAGCGCCTGCCAGCCGGCCTCGTTGCGCTTCACCCCCAGCCCGGCGCAGCTCAGCGAGCGCACCAGGAACTCCTCCTGCTCCAGCCCCAGCAGCAGCAGCGGCACCGCCTCCTCCACCCCCGCCTCGCGCAGGGCCACCAGGGCGGGCATGGAGCGGCCGGGATCGCCACAGGTGATGGCGTCGCGCAGCTGCTGCAGATCGGGCGGGTTGCTCATCCCACCAGCTTGCCTGGCTCAGCGGCGCTCCTGCCGCAGGGCCAGCAGCAGCGCCCGGCGCCGCCGCTGCC
>JBATEO010000035.1:0-56787 GCA_049664045.1 Prochlorococcaceae cyanobacterium | reverse complement strand
GGGCGCACACCGCCGCGGTGCCCCACAGGCGGGCCCGGGGGCGGGGCTCGTTCAGCACCGCGCCGATGAAGCGCTTGCGCGACGGACCCACCAGCAGGGGATAGCGGGCCTCCGCCAGCTCCGGCAGCCGCCGCAGCAGTGCCAGGTTCTGCTCGGTGGTCTTGGCGAAGCCCAGGCCCGGATCCCAGACGATCCGCTCCGCCCGCACCCCTGCCGCCAGGGCTTCGGCAGTGGCCGCTTCCAGCTCGGCGCGCACCTCGGTCACCACGTCGCCGTACACCGCCAGAGCGTCCATCGAGCGGCTGTCGCCGCGGCTGTGCATCAGCACATAGGGGCAGCCGCAGTGGGCGATCAGCGGCAGCATCGCCGGATCGCGCAACGCGGGGCTGGCGCCGCGCACATCGTTGATCCAGTCGGCGCCAGCCGCCAGGGCCGCCTCGGCCACGGCGGCATGGAAGGTGTCCACCGACAGCGTGACGCCGGGATGGGAGGCCCGGATCGCTTCCAGGGCGGGCAGCAGCCGCTCCAGCTCCCGGTCGGGACCCACCTCCTCGGCCCCAGGACGGGTGCTCTGGCCGCCCAGGTCGAGCACATCGGCCCCCTGGGCCAGCATCCGCCCCGCCACCTGCACCGCCAGCTCCACGCCAGCGATGCGGCCGCCATCGCTGAAGGAATCGGGGGTGAGGTTCATCACCCCCATCACCAGCGGGCGGTTCACACCGCCGCAGGAACCTGGTAATTGGCGATGCGGGCAAAGCTCTCAGCCTTCAGGGAGGCGCCGCCCACCAGCACACCATCGATGTCGCTCTGGGCCATCAGATCGTCGATGGTGGCGGTGTTCACCGAGCCGCCGTACTGCACGGTGACCTCCGGGTTGCCCACCCAGCCGCGGATCAGGCCGCACACGCGGTTGGCCTCGTCGGCCGCGCAGGTCTTGCCGGTGCCAATGGCCCAGATCGGCTCATAGGCCACGATCAGCCGGGTGGGATCCACATCTTCCAGTCCCTGCTCGATCTGGCGGTGGATCACCCGCTCGGTTTCACCTGCCTCCCGCTGGTCCAGGCTCTCGCCCACGCACAGGATCGGGATCAGGCCGTGGCGCTGGGCCGTGCGGGCCCGAAGGTTGATCTGCTCGTCGGTTTCGCTGTAGTACTTGCGCGGCTCGCTGTGGCCCACGATCGCGTGGCTGACGCCGTGCTCCACCAGCATCGGCGCCGAGATCATGCCGGTGTAGGCCCCCTCATCGTCCCAGTGCACGTTCTGGCCGGCGATGGCCACGCCCGTGCCGGCCAGGTGGCGGCTGAGGGTGGGAATGGCGGTGAACGGCGGAGCCAGCACCACCTCGCGGTCGGCAGGAAGACCGGCGATCAGGGGACGGAAGGCGGCGGCGAACTCCCGCGTCTGGGCGCAGGTCATGTGCATCTTCCAGTTGCCTGCGATGACGGCCTTGCGCACCATTGCCTTGCGGAACACCAGCCTCAAACGCTAATGGGGCGCCTGCCGTGCCCCGGCCCGGCCCGTGAACAGCAGTTCGCGACCGTCCACGCTCACCACGTCCCCGGGAGCCAGCTGGCGGCCCCGGCGCAGCTCGATGGCACCGTTGACACGCACATCGCCCCGCTGGATGCGCAGCTTGGCCTCGCCACCGGTGGCCGCCAGGCCATTGAACTTGAGGAACTGATCAAGCTTCAAGGGAGCTGAGCCCGGCGGCCCTTAGCGTGCCGCGATGCTCGCACCTTCACCGGCCGCTGTGCGCGGCAGCCTGCGGGACGGCGTGCGCCGGCTGTGGCCCCTGTTGCGGCCCCATCGCCGCCGGCTCGCGGCCGGTGGCGTCTGTGTGCTCATCTACGTGCTGTGCTGGCCGCTGCTGGCCGCCCTGGCCGGCCGTCTGATCCCGGCCATCGGCGCCGGCGATCTGGCCGCCACCCGCACCGCGGTGCTGCTGGCCCTGCTGGTGTTCCTGGTGCAGAAGGCCGCCCAGTTCGGCCAGGACACCTTGCTGGCGGGGCCGGCGCTGAGCGTGAGCAAGAGCCTGCGCCAGGAGCTGTTCGCCCGGCTGCAGCGGCTGGAGTTCGCTTCCCTCGACAAGCTTTCGGCCGGGGATCTCACCTACCGCCTCACCGAGGACGCCGACCGGGTGGGGGAGGTGATCTACAAGACGATCCAGGACACCACCCCCAGCAGCCTGCAGTTGCTGGCGGTGCTGGGCTACATGCTCTGGCTGGACTGGCCGCTCGCCCTGGCCACCCTGCTGCTGGCACCGCTGGTGGCACTGCTGGTGAGCGGCTTCGGGGCGCGGGTGATGACGGCGGCTGAGCGCAGCCAGCGCCAGGTGAGCGAACTCGCCGGTCTGCTCGCCGAGGCCATCGCCGGCCTGCCGCTGGTGCGCGCCTTCGCCGCCGAGGCCTGGCTGCAGCGGCGATTCGACGCGGAAGTGGAGCTGCATCGCCGGGCCCGCTACCGCACCCTGCGCCTGCTGGCTCTGCAGCACCCGGTGGTGGGCTTCCTCGAGGCCGTCGGCATCCTCACCGTGCTGCTGCTCGGCGCCTGGCGGATCCAGTCGGCACAGCTCGACGCCCAGGGCTTCAGCAGCTACGTGGCGGCGCTGCTGATGCTGATCGATCCGATCTCCCATCTCACCACCAACTTCAACGAACTCCAGCAGGGCCAGGCCTCCCTGCAGCGGCTGCGGGCGATCGAACGGGAGCCGGTGGAACCGCCGGACCGGGCCACCGCCATGCCACTGGGTCCTGTGCGGGGCGAGCTGGTGCTGGAGCGGATCCACTTCGGCTACGACCCGCGCCAGCCGGTGCTCCATGACCTCAGCCTGCAGATCGAGCCGGGTCGGGTGGTGGCGCTGGTGGGTCCTTCCGGGGCGGGCAAGAGCACCCTGTTCTCCCTGCTGCTGCGCTTCAACGTGGCCCAGGGCGGCCGGGTGCTGCTTGACGGCCGCGACCTGGCCGACCTGCGCGCCGCCGAGCTGCGCCGGGCCGTGGCGCTGGTGCCCCAGCAGAGCCAGGTGTTCTCGGGCACGGTGGCGGAGGCGATCGCCTTCGGCCGGCCGGCCGACAGCGAGCAGATCCGCCGGGCCGCCAGGCTGGCGAACGCCGACGGCTTCATCGAGGCCCTCCCCGACGGCTACGCCAGCCGGGTGGAGGAGCGGGGCCGCAACTTCTCCGGCGGCCAGCTGCAGCGCCTGGCCATCGCCCGGGCCGTGTTCGGCGATCCCGCCCTGCTGCTGCTGGATGAAGCCACCAGCGCCCTCGATGCCGAGGCGGAGGACGCGGTGCAGCAGGGGCTGAGCCGGGCCATGGCCGGCCGCACCGTGCTGGTGATCGCCCATCGCCTCTCCACCGTGCAGCAGGCCGACCGGATCGTCGTGCTCGACGGCGGTCGCATCGTCGAGCAGGGCAGCCACAATCAGCTGATGGCCAGCGGGGGGCGCTACCGCGATCTCTGCCGGCGCCAGTTCATCCAGCTCAACCCCTGAACGTACTGCCGATGGCCTGGGAATACCGGGTGATCCACATCGATGTGAGCGGCGGCTCGCCGCCGGAGCCGCCCTCCCCCGAGGCCGACAGCCGGCGCCTCGGGGGCGCCCTCAGCCCTGAATTCCTGGAGCGGGAATTCCCTCAGCAGTACCGCGGCGCGGGCAGGCGGCCGCGACACCCCGCCGAGCAGCTGCAGTTCTTCCTCAACGCCCTGGGTCGGGAGAACTGGGAGCTGGTGGAAGCCCCCCAGGTGGGACCGCTGCTGATGTTCGTGTTCAAGCGGCCAGCCCTGGAGCTGCCCCAGCTGCCACCGGGCGCGCCGCCGGAGGGTGGCGGTGAGCGGGGATCCGTATCCTGAGCGGGACCGACGGTCCCCGTTCATGGACGCCAACGCCCAGCAGCCCCCCGTGCTCACCTTCGAGGGCAACCGCTACGACCTCAACTCCCTGCCCGATGAGGTGAAGGAGCTGGTGCGTGGCATGCAGGTGGCCGACGCCCAGCTGCGCATGCACGAGGACACCCTCAAGGTGCTGGCGGTGGGGCGTCAGTCGATGGCGATGCAGCTGAACGAGAAGCTCAGGCAGATCGCCCCGTTGCCTTGAAGTCGTACGCGCGGGTGAGCCGGAACACGGTGCCTGAGAGCAGCAGCAGACCGATCAAGTTCGGGATCGCCATTAGGCCGTTGAGGATGTCGGCGATGGTCCAGATCACGCCGCCGGTGGCGACCGCACCGATCAGCACCACCACCCACACCACCCGGAAGGGACGGATGGCCTTGGACCCCACCAGGAACTCCATGCAGCGTTCGCTGTAGTAGCCCCAGCCCAGGATCGTCGTGCCGGTGAAGAACACCGTGCCGAAGGTCACGAGCCAGGCCGAACCCGGCAGCTCCTGATCAAACGCGCTCATGGTGAGGGCCACGCCGCTCTGACCGCTGGAGTAAAGGCCGCTGATCACGATCACCATCGCCGTCATCGTGCAGACGATGATCGTGTCGATGAAGGTCCCCAGCATGGCCACGCTGCCCTGCAGCACCGGATCGCCCGGTTTGGCCGCCGCCTGGGAGATCGGGGCAGTGCCGAGGCCGGCCTCGTTGGAGAACACGCCCCGGGCGATCCCTTTCTGAATCATCTTTCCCAGGGAACCGCCGGCCACCGCCTGGCCGGTGAAGGCATCGTTGAGGATCACCCCAAGGGCGGCGGGAATCTCGGCCAGGTGGGCCAGCAGGATCACCATCGCGCCGCCCACATACACAAAGGCCATGAACGGCACCACCACCTCGGTGACCCTGCCGATCCGCTCGATGCCGCCGATCAGCACCAGAAATGCGATCACAGCCGTCACCAGGCCGGTGGCCAGCTCGGGCACCCCCAGGGATGTCTTCAGGGCCAGGGCCATCTCATGGGCCTGCACCCCGTTGCCGATCCCGAACCCCGCCAGGGTGCCGAAGACGGCGAACAGGGTGGCCAGCCAGGACCAGCGCGGTGGAGAGGCTCTCGAAAGCGGTCACGTCCCCTTCGCCCTTGCTGGAGCGGATCGAGCCGAGGGCCTCGCGGATGCCGAAGCCCAGCTGCCGAAGTGGCATGAAGAGCAGACCCAGCATCAGGTAGAGGCCGGTGAGGCCGATCAGCCAGAGCGTCACCGGCCCTCACACAACGGCATCGATCCGGTCGAGAAACTCCACGGCAGGGGGTCAGGATTGGCGCCGATGGTGTCTTGGCGGCGGCGGGCTGGCCAGCCTCAGCGGCGTTCCGGCGGAGCTCACCCCAGGGGCTCGAGCGTCTCGAAGCGGAACACCTGGCGGCCGGCAGGGGTGTCGCCGCAGGCCTCGGTCTCCACCACCCGCTCGCTCAGCACCCAGGGGCCGCCCTCCACCAGCGGCAGGAACGTGTCGGTGAACCGGCTCAGACCGCCGCGGGGGGCGCCGCTGGCCGGATCGGAGTACTGGCTGGTGTAGCAGCGGCTGAGATAGCCGCTGCTGGTGTGGGTGACGCTCTCGGTGAAGATCGTCACCACCGTGCCGTGGATGTGGCGGTGCACCATCGTCACCACGTCGTCCTTGATGCGATAGCGGTCGCCGCTGTTCTTGCCACCCACGGTCACCTCTGTGCCCACCGGGTCGGTGTCGCCGGCGGTGAAGGTGTTCTCACCATGGGTCTGCTCGAAGCTGCGGCGCACCCGGTGGATGGCCACCTCCCAGAGCTGGGAGGCCACGGCCTTGTGCACCTCGGGGTCGTCGATGCCCTCCACCTGGGCCTTGAGGTCGGCCCCCACCACGAAGGAGCCCTCCAGGCGGCGGGAGGTTTCACCGGCCTCGCCGGGCTGCTCCCACACGCAACGGCCCCTGTAGCCGCCGAAGCCCGGCTCCCAGGAGTAGCGATTCTCGTAGGCAGCGCGGAAGGCCGCTGTGGCGTCGGCTCCTGGGGCCAGGGCTGTTTCGCGACCCGGCCCGGCGGCAGCGGCTCCGGCGGGAGTGGGGCTGATGGCTGTGGGAGTAGCTGTCAAGGCCTTCGTGGCAAGGGAGCCAAACCCTAACCAGCGCCGCCGGGGTGGATGTCCTGGAGAGCATGCACCGGCAGCTGACCGTTGCGCTGCAGCGAGGTGATGGCCTCCACCGCCGCCCGGGCGCCGGCCAGGGTGGTGACCGTGGGCACGGCGTAGTCGAGGGCGGCGCGGCGGAGGTAGCGGTCGTCGTGGGCGGCCTGCCGGCCGATGGGGGTGTTGATGATCAGCTGGATGCGGCCCGAGCGGATCGCGTCCTCGATGTTCGGCCGGCCCTCATGCACCTTGAGGATCGGCTCCACGCTCAGGCCCTCGGCCTGCAGAGCGGCGGCGGTGCCGCCGGTGGCGATCAGGGAGAACCCCTGCTCGGCCAGCCGCCGGGCCACCGGCACCAGGGCCGGCTTGTCGCGGTCATGGGTGGACAGAAACACCGTGCCGGCGGCGGGCAGGGCCTCGTTGGCAGCCAACTCGGCCTTGGCGAAGGCCATGCCGAAGCCGGCGGCGATGCCCATCACCTCGCCGGTGCTGCGCATCTCCGGCCCCAGCAGCGTGTCGGAGCCGGGAAAGCGCTTGAACGGCAGCACCGCCTCCTTCACGGTCTGCAGAGGCGGCACCGGCTCGGCGGTGAGACCCAGTTCCGCCAGGCTGCGGCCGGCCATCACCAGGCTGGCCAACTTCGCCAGGGGCACGCCGGTGGCCTTCGCCACGAACGGCACCGTGCGCGAGGCACGGGGGTTGGCCTCGATGATGAACACCCGCTCCTCGCCATCGGCGCCACGCTGCACGGCGAACTGCAGGTTGATCAGCCCGCGCACCTCCAGCGCCAGGGCCAGCTCGCGGCTCCAGCGGCGGATCGTGGCCAGCGCCTGCTCGCCCAGGCTCACGCTCGGCAGGCAGCAGGCCGAGTCGCCCGAGTGGATGCCCGCCGGCTCGATGTGCTCCATCAGCCCGCCGATCACCACCGCGCCGGTGGCGTCGGCCAGCGCATCCACATCCACCTCGGTGGCGTTCTCCAGGTACTGATCGATCAGCACCGGATGGTCGGGCTCCACGGTCACCGCCTCGGCCATGTAGCGGTTGAGCTCCTCCTCGCCATACACCACCTCCATGGCCCTGCCCCCGAGCACATAGCTCGGCCGCACCACCACGGGATAGCCCACCCGGTCGGCCACGGCGCGGGCCTCGGCCTCGCTGCGGGCCAGGCCATTGCGGGGCTGGCGGATGTCCAGGCGACGCAGGATCGCCTCGAACTGCTCCCGGTCCTCGGCGGTGTCGATGGATTCAGGCGAGGTGCCCCAGATGCGGGTGCCGGTGGCCCGGCCCTCCGGGCTCTCCAGCCAGCGCAGCAGCGGAATCGCCAGCTTCAGCGGCGTCTGGCCGCCGAACTGCACGATCACCCCCTCCGGCTTCTCGGCCTCGATCACGTTGAGCACGTCCTCGAGGGTGAGGGGCTCGAAGTAGAGCCGGTCGCTGGTGTCGTAGTCGGTGGACACCGTCTCCGGGTTGCTGTTCACCATCACGGTGGCGAAACCGGCCTCGCGCAGCGAGAACGAGGCATGGCAGCAGCAGTAGTCGAATTCGATGCCCTGGCCGATGCGGTTCGGCCCGCCCCCAAGGATCATCACCTTGCGGCGGCTCTCGGGCCTCACCTCGTCTTCCGGAGGCACCAGCTCCAGCTCCCCGGCGTCGTTGATCCGCTCCAGCGGCCGCTCGTAGGTGGCGTAGTGATAAGGCGTCCGGGATGCGAATTCGGCGGCGCAGGTGTCCACGGTCTTGAACACCGCCGTCACCCCCCGGGCCTGGCGATGGCGGCGCACGCTCAGCTCATCGCTGCCGGTGGCCCAGGCGATCTGGCGGTCGGAGAAGCCCAGCTGCTTGAGCGCCAGCAGGGTACTGGCATCGAGATCGCCCAGGGCCCGGCCCCGCAGCAGCCGCTGTTCGGCAGCGAGGATGCGGCGCAGCTTGGCCAGGAACCAGGGATCGATGGCGCTGAGGGCGTGGATCTCCGCATCGCTGCGGCCGGCCACCATCGCCTCGCGCACCGCGAAGATGCGCTCCGGAGTGGCGGTGCGCAGGGCCCGGTCCAGCTCCTCGGCCGGGATGGCGCCATCGGGGCGGTCGCAACCCCAGCCGGCGTGGCCGGTTTCCAGCGAACGCAGCGCCTTCTGGAACGACTCCTCGAAACAGCGGCCGATCGCCATCGCCTCGCCCACCGACTTCATCGAGGTGGTGAGCAGGGGCGGGCTGCCCTGGAACTTTTCGAAGGCGAAGCGCGGGATCTTCGTCACCACATAGTCGATCGTGGGCTCGAAGCAGGCCGGTGTGGCGCCGGTGATGTCATTGACGATCTCATCGAGGGTGTAACCCACCGCCAGGCGGGCGGCGATCTTGGCGATCGGGAAGCCGGTGGCCTTGCTGGCCAGCGCCGAACTGCGGCTCACCCGCGGGTTCATCTCGATCACGATCACGTCGCCGTTGGTGGGGTTGATCGCGAACTGGATGTTGCTGCCGCCGGTGTCCACGCCGATCTCGCGGATGATGGCGATGGCCTGATCCCGCAGGCGCTGGTATTCCCGGTCGGTGAGGGTCTGGGCGGGGGCCACGGTGATCGAGTCGCCGGTGTGCACCCCCATCGGATCGAGATTCTCGATCGAGCAGACGATCACCACGTTGTCGGCGGTGTCGCGCATCACCTCCAGCTCGAATTCCTTCCAGCCGAGCAGCGACTGCTCGATCAGGATCTGCGAGACGGGGCTGGCCTCCAGGCCGCTCTTGCAGATGGCCTCAAACTCCTCGGGGTTGTAGGCGATGCCGCCGCCGCTGCCGCCCAGGGTGAAGGCAGGCCGGATGATGCGCGGGTAGCTGCCGATCGCCTCGCCCACCGCCAGCGCCTCCTCGATCGACTGGGCGATGCCCGACGGGCAGACGGCCACGCCGATGCGCTCCATCGCCTCCTTGAACAGCAGCCGGTCCTCGGCCTTGCGGATCGCCGCCAGGCTGGCGCCGATCAGTTCCACCCCATATCGCGCCAGGGTGCCGTTCTCGGCCAGGGTCACGGCCAGGTTCAGCGCCGTCTGGCCGCCCATGGTGGGCAGCAGCGCGTCGGGCCGCTCGATCTCGATCACCCGCGCCACCACCTCCGGCGTGAGCGGCTCGATGTAGGTGCGATCCGCCATGTCCGGATCGGTCATGATCGAGGCTGGATTGCTGTTCACCAGAACCACCTCGAAGCCCTCGGCGCGCAGCGCCTTGCAGGCCTGGGTGCCGGAATAGTCGAACTCACAGGCCTGGCCGATCACGATTGGCCCCGACCCCAGCAGCAGGATGCGACGCAGGTCCGTGCGGCGGGGCATGGGCGAGGGGTGGCCAAACCGGTCCAGCCTTGCACGATCGCCCGCGCCGCAAGGTTGCGGGTGACTCGGGCACCCCGTTCCGGGTCGCTAACGTGGTCGGGTTGTATCCCCCGCGTCCATGAGCGAGCTCCAGCGCCTCAAGGGGCTGCTGCCACCGGAAATGCAGAGCTGGGTGTTCGTGGAAGCCGCGGCCTCGGTCGATCCCCCTCTGATCACCATCGAGGAGATCGGCCGCGACGAGATCGAGATCCAGGTGGACCTGGAGACCTGGGACGGCCTGGCGCTCGACCATCGCAACCTGCTCTTCTGGCATGAGGTCGGCCGCATCCAGAACGATGCCGTACCCCGCGACGGCTGGGAGATGGCCGCGCTGGCCATCGGCCTGGGCGGCGCCATCGGTGAGCTCTGGGTGCAGGACGGCCTGCTGCTGCTGATGGCCATGGGCCTCTCGGGCTTCGCCGGCTACCGCCTCTACCTCAAGAACAACTCCGAGAAGCGTCTGGCTGATGCCGTCGCCGCCGACGAGCGGGCGATCGACCTGGCCTGCCGCTTCGGCTACACCCTGCCCAACGCCTACAAGAGTCTGGGCGGCGCCCTCAAGGAGCTGGCCGAGCAGACGCGCAAGAAGAAGAAGCGCTCCTTCTACGACGACCGCCTCGAAGCCCTGCGCAAGAGCGCCAGCCGGGCCCGGGCCGAGATGGCCCAGCAACAGGGTTCACGCCAGTCCGTCACCAGCGAGAACGTGTATGGCTGAGGTGCCCGCCGCCGGCCGTCCCGATCCGGCCAGCGAAGCCCTGGCCCGGCTGGCGGCCGAGGCCTGCGACGACCGCAAGGCCGTGGACATCCGCCTGATCCGCGTGGACGAGGTGAGCACCCTGGCAGACTGGTTCGTGATCTGCTCCGGGCTCTCCGATGTGCAGGTCCGGGCGATCGCCCGCTCGGTGGAAGAGCGGATCGAGGCGGAGACCGGCCGTCTGCCCCTGCGACGGGAGGGACAGACCGAGGGCAGCTGGGTGCTGCTCGATTACGGCGAACTGATCGTGCACGTGCTCATGCCACGGGAGCGCGAGTACTACGACCTGGAGTCGTTCTGGGGCCACGGCCAGCAGGAACGCTATCTAGGCTCCGTCCAGGCCACCAGCAGCTGAGTCCATGGGGGACGCCCCCGGCACCACTGGCCACGGCGCCACGGACGATGTCCCCGGCGCCCAGGCCAACCTCTGCCCCGTGCCGCCGGCCCAGCGGCCCCTTCAGCAATACGAGGAGCTGCGCGATTCCTGGTTCTTCGCCTGGCCCGCAGTCAGTGACGTCGGCCTGCTGCGCCCCCTGGCCCTGAGTTGGCTGCTGATCCTGCCGGTCACCGTGCTGGTGGGCAGCGGCAGCTGGGTGTTGCGCCACCACCCCCTGCAGATGGTGCTGGCGGGTGCGGTGGCGGGGATCGTGCTGCCGGTTCTGATGCTGCTGCGTCAGTGGCTGGGCTGGCGCAGCATCCACCAGCGGCTGATGAGCGAGTCGGTGGAATACGAGGAATCCGGCTGGTACGACGGCCAGGTGTGGGAGAAGCCGCTCAGCTGGCGCCAGCAGGACCTGCTGGTGGCCCGTCATCAGGTGCGGCCGGTGCTGGGCCGGCTGCAACGCGCCATCGCCGCCGCCACCGGCCTGATGGCGCTGGGCGGGGGCCTGCTGCTGGGAACCCAGCTCTGGCAGGCTCGGTGAACCTCGGCCGCAGGCCCTGCCCATGAGCCTCTCCTCCAGCTTCGGTGCCGCCACCCGCTCCGAGATTCCGCCGCTGGAGGTGCGGCTGCTGCGCGAGGGCATCCCCGAGTCGCACCATCGGGTGCACGCGGTGGTGAGCGACGCCCGCGGCCGGGTGCTGATGCGGGCCGGCGACCCCCAGCGCCTGAGCTTCGTGCGCTCGGCGCTCAAACCCTTCCAGGCCAGCGCGTTCGTGGCCAGCGGCGCGGCCGACCAGGGCCAGGTTGGGGATCGCGGCCTGGCGATCGCCTGCGCCTCCCATGCCGGCACGCCCGAGCACGCGCGCGAGTCCTTCAAGCTGCTCTGGAGCGCCGAGCTGGAGGCCGACCAGCTGAAGTGCCCCGTGCCCGCAGGAGCCACCAGCCCGCTGGAGCACAACTGCTCGGGCAAGCACGCGGCCTTTCTGGCCACTTGCCGGCGCCTGGGTTGGAGCACCGAGGGCTACCTGCAGGTGGACCACCCCCTGCAACGGGAGGTGATCAAGCGCGTGGCCGAGTTTCTCGGCCTGCCGCCGGCCGAGCTGGTCACGGCCCGCGACGATTGCGGCGCCCCCACCCTGCGCCTGCGGCTGGCGCAGATGGCTCTGCTGTTCGCCCACCTGGGCGCCGGCGAGCAGCCCGATCTGGAGCGTCTCAACCGGGCCATGCTGGCCCACCCCGACCTGGTGGCCGGTGAGGGCCGTTTCGACACCGAGCTGATGCGCCGCGGCCACGGCCAGGTGGTCAGCAAGGGCGGTGCCGAGGGCATCCAGTGCCTCAGCCGCGTGGGCGAAGGGCTGGGAGTGGCGATCAAGGTGGAGGACGGAGCCGCGCGGGCCAAACATGCCGTGGCGCTGCATCTGCTGGAGCAGCTCGACTGGCTCACGCCCCTGACCCTTGAGGAGCTGCGTCAACGCTTCCTGGTGCCGGCGCCGCACCTGCGGCTGGAGGTGCTCGGCGAGCTGCGCTTCGACTGAGGGAGGTGCCCTTCGACTGCGGCGGGAAGGTGGCGGAGCGGACCAGCGGGCGGCTCGGTAGCGGGGGACACCCCGCTGGTATGATTCTCCAGTCGCCGCGGGGTAGAGCAGCCTGGTAGCTCGTCGGGCTCATAACCCGAAGGTCGCGAGTTCAAATCTCGCCCCCGCCACCACTTTTTCTCCACCCCGCCAGCACAGCTGACGGGGTTTTTTGCTGCCTATAAAGCCCGCCGCCGGTACGGGAGACCCCGATGTCAATCCGGGTGGAGAGCGATGCATGCCCAGCCGCACTCCGTGATTCGCCTGGATGCCAGCCTCTCCACTTGAGAGAACGTCAGCCATGGCCCCTGACTCCGCCGCGGCTTCAGAGCAGGCCCCAGCGCCCGACGCGATCGTGGTGGGCTCCGGCGCCACCGGCGGCGTGGCGGCCATGGTGCTGGCGGAGGCGGGGCTGCGGGTGCTCGTGCTGGAGGCCGGACCACGGCTGCAGCCTGCCCAGGCCTTCGGCAGCGAGCCGCTCAACAGCCTGCGCCGCGTCGCCAACCTGGCCAGCGGCAAACAGCGCCTGCAGCGTCACCATCCGGGGTTCTGGAAGCAGAACCCGGAGCTGTTCGTCGATGAGCGCCGCAACCCCTACACCACCCCGGCCGACCGGCCCTTTCTGTGGACGCGGGGCCGCCAGGTGGGTGGCCGCAGCCTCACCTGGGGCGGCATCACCCTGCGGCTGAGCGACTACGAATTCAGGGCCGGCGAACGGGACGGGCAGAGCCCCGGCTGGCCGATCACCAGCGCCGACCTGGCTCCCTTCTACGACCGGCTCGAACCCCTGCTGGGTGTGCACGGCGCGACCGACGGCCTGCCCCAGCTTCCGGACGGCCGCTACGCACCGGCGCTGTCCTTCACCCCCGGCGAACGCAGGCTGGGAGCGGCGGTGCGCCAGCAGCTGGGGCTGCCCTTCATCCATTCCCGCGGGGTGCGTCTGCACAACGGCCGGCACTGGCCCCGCTCCGCCAGCCCTGGCAGCAGCCTGGCGCGGGCCCTGGCCACGGGCCGGGTCCATCTGCGCAGCGAGGTGGTGGTGAGCCATGTGCTGCTCCATCCCGACCAGCGGCGGGTGCGTGGGGTGGTGGTGGTGAACGGGCGCACGGGCGGGCGGGAGCTGCTCGAAGCCCCCCTGGTGGTGCTCTGCGCCTCCACCATCGAAAGCCTGCGAATCCTGCTGCACTCGAGCGAAGCTCAGCGGCGCGGCGGCCTGGTGGATCCCTCGGCGGGCCTGGGGCGTCACCTGATGGATCATGTCTCCACCAGCCGCTTCTTCTCGCTGCCCGGGGTGGAGGCGCCGCCGCAGCCGGTGGAACTCTCGGGGGCCGGCAGCTGCTTCATCCCCAACAGCGTCAATCTGGACGACCCCGGCAGCGAGGGGTTTCACCGCGGCTACGGGTTGTGGGCGGCGGTGCAGCGCTTCGATCCGCCCCGGCTGCTGCAACGCCGCCCCGATGAGGCCAGCGGCTTCCTGATCGGCCATGGCGAGGTGCTGCCCCACCCCGACAACCGGGTGACCCTGGAGCCCGACCGGGTCGACGCCTGGGGCCTGCCCGTTCCCCACATCGCCATGGCCTGGGGGGAGAACGAGCGGGCCATGGTGCGGCACATGCAGGCACGCATGGAGGCGGTGGTGGCAGCGGCCGGTGGCACCATCCGGCCGGTGGAGGAGCTGTTCGTGCTGCCGCTGCTGGAGCCCTGGATCCGCAACAGCCACGCCGTGAGTCCGGAGGCGCCGCCCCCCGGCTATTACATCCACGAGCTCGGCGGGGCACCCATGGCCGCCAGGCCGGAGGGCGGGGTGGTGAACCGCTGGAATCAGTGCTGGCAGACACCCAACCTGCTGGTGGTGGATGGGGCCTGCTGGCCCAGCGCCGGCTGGCAGAGCCCCACCCTCACCCTGATGGCGATCACCTGGCGGGCCTGTGCCGCCGCCGCCGAGCGGCTGCGGCGCGGTGACGGTCACAGCCTGGAACAGGCGGGAGGCGTCAGCGCTCCCTGACGGCCCCCCTGTTCCGGTGTCGGTGGCCACAAACCGTCCCAGGCGTGCTGCGCACAATGGAGAGGCGACCTTTCAACGGGTCGGGCAAGGGAGAACACGAGCGGGGGATGGCTCCCCCGCTTTTTTTTGCTCACCTGTTTCGCTGACTGTTCTGCTCAGCGCAGGAACAGACCGTTGAGGTAGTGCTGCTGCACGCAGGCGTCCTTGCAGCCGTGCTGGAACAGGAACCCGGCCAGAGCGGATGTCATCACGTGGTACTGGTCCCACTGGGGATGCTGGTCGATGAACCGGCGCATGCCCTCGAACAGCACCTCCGGTACCTCGGCCTCGAGGCTGATGGCCGGATCGGGAGAGTGCTCGGACATCGGCGGTCATGCCTGCTGGGTGCCCCAGTACGCCACAGCCCCGGGGGGGTCGTCAAAGCCGAGGCGCGACCGCGGAATCATCCCTGTCACCGCTGAGACTGATTGCAGCAACAGCGATCACGGCAGACGAGCAGAAGGCCGGGCCCGGCCCAAAGCCACCACAGGGTGCTGTCAAGACAAAAGGGGACAGCGGTCGGCTTTCCCCAGCCAGGGCGTCACCAAGCAGCCGCTTCATGGATCGGCTGGGGAAAACCCCATCCCCGACCGGGGAAAACAGATCCAGGATGGGGAAATCAAGAAATGATCAGCAAACCTGATCTGAGCCTGCGATCCTCGGTGCCCAGCAGGAACGAGACGGGCGAGCGCCCTCGCCGGACAGCTGCGCGCAGCAGAGCGCTGCAACGCCCGTTTCGCCCTGCACGCCCAGGGCTGAGACTCCCTGCCGACTCCCCTGTGGCAGCGGCGCTGTGCACGCGAGGATGGGGAAATGGCCCTACGCCTTCCCCCGTTCCAGCCGCTCCCCCCTCCGCCCGACGACGAGCCCCTGCTGGAGGTGCCGATCGCCAGCCTTCAGCCCACCCAGTTGTGCGTGGGACTGGCCGAGGTGCGCAGCCGCCAGGCCGACTTCCGCACGGAAACGTCCCGTGAACGGCGCGATTACCTGGGCAGCAAGCCCGTCCCCCTGGTGCGCAGCGGCGATGGGGCCCTGTGGATGGTGGACCGCCATCACCGCCTGCGCGCCCTGCTGGAACTGATGCCCGAGGCCACCGCCTTCGGCTACGTCGCCCTTCAGCTGGACAGCGGCGACCGCGCCTCGGTGCTGGCGGAACTGCAACGCCGGGGCTGGCTGTATCTCTACGACGGCCGCGGGCTCGGTCCGCTGCACCCCGAGGCGCTGCCGCAGACGCTGCTGGGGCTGCAGGACGACCCCTACCGCAGCCTGGTGTGGAAGCTCAAGCGGGAAGGGGTGGTGCAGCCGGCCCCCCTGATCCCCTTCCACGAGTTCCGCTGGGGCGCCTGGCTGCGACGGCGGCCCCTGCCGCCCTTCAGTTCGGCCCGCCTGGAGCCGGCCCTGCCCTCGGCCCGGGCGCTGGCCCGTTCCACGGCCGCCTCCCACCTGGCCGGCTGGACCGGCCTGCACTGAGCCCTAGGACGATCTTCCACGGGGCAGCCAAGCTGGGCGAATCTCTCCACCTGCCGGCTTGAACGCCTTTCTCGCCGACAACCCCCTGGCGATGTTCGCCCTGCTGCTGGGGCTGAGCATGGCTGTGCCACCCCTGATCCGGCGGCTGGGACTGCCCGACCTGGTGGGCCTGCTGGTGGCGGGGGTGCTGATCGGACCCCACGCCCTGGGCTGGGTGAGCCCCGGCAGCCAGATCGTGCGGCTGTTCGCCGATCTGGGCGTGGTGTACCTGCTGTTCATCGCCGGGCTGGAGATCGACCTGGTGGAATTCGCCCGCATCCGCCAGCGGTCCCTCCGCTTCGGCCTGCTCACCTTCGCTCTGCCGCTCACAACCGGACTGCTGCTGGGGCTGGGATTCGGCTACTCCCTGCTCAGCAGCGTTCTGCTGGGCTCGATCCTCTCGTCGCACACCCCCCTGGGCTATCCGATCGTGCGCGGCTACGGGGAGGTGCGCGAGGAGTCCGTGGTGGTGGCCATCGGTGGCACGATCTTCACTGACATCGCAGCCCTGGTGCTGCTGGCCCTGTGCATGGGTCTGCACCGGGGCGAGGCCTCCCCCCTCGAGCTGGTGGCCCTGCCGCTGCGGGTGCTGCTGTTCGGCACGCTGGTGCTGCTGCTGATCCGCCGCCTCGGCCGGCTGCTGGTGAAGCGCAGCGTGAACAACGACAGCCAGCTGTTCCTGGCGGTGCTGATGGCCCTGTTCCTGGCCTCCATGGGGGCGGAGCTGGCCGGGGTGGAGAAGATCGTCGGCGCCTTCCTGGCGGGCCTGGCCGTGAACGGCGTGCTGCCGGAAGGGCGGGTGAAGGAACAGGTGATCTTCGTGGGGGCGGCCCTGTTCATCCCGTTCTTCTTCATCAGTCTCGGCCTGCTGCTGAACCTGCCCGCTTTCGCAGGCACGCTCACCGGCTCGCCCTTCGCCCTGCTGCTGATCGGCGGGCTGATCGCGTCGAAGGGACTGGCCGCCTGGTGGGCCGGCCGGCTGTATGCCTACAGTGGGCCCCAGGTGCTCACGCTGTGGTCGCTCTCCATTCCTCAGGTGGCGGCCACCCTGGCGGCCACCTTCGTGGGCTTCCGCGCCGGTCTGCTGGACGAGACGGTTCTCAACAGCGTGCTGGCGATGATGGTCGTCACCGCCACCCTGGGTCCCTATCTCACGTCCGTGGCCATGCCCCGGCTGGGGCGGGAGAAGGCGGACCGGCTCACGATTGCCGAGGGCGGCCAGCGGGCCCTGGTGCGCCGGGCCCTGCGCGTGCTGGTGCCGGTGTCCAATCCCGACACCGAAGCCTCCCTGATGGAGCTGGCCCGGCTGCTCACCGGCGGCGACGCCGATCAGTCCGGACTGCTGCTGCCGCTGGCGGTGGTGTCACCGCGGCAGGCGGAGGCCGGTGGTCAGAGTCTGCCGGCCCTGGCCAGCGCGATTGCCCAGGCCCGCGGCCTGCTGCAGCGCGCCGAGGCGATCGCCGACACCTGGCGGGTGCCCTGCCGGCCGCTGCTGCGGGTGGATCCGGACGTGGCCGGGGGCATCGCCCTGGTGGCTGTGGAGCAGGCCAGCGATCTGGTGCTGATGGGGATGACACCCCCCAGCGGCCTGGACCGCTGGCTGTTCGGCGACCTGGTGGACGCCACCTGCCGTCAGGCTCCCTGCCCGGTGGTGGTGGCCCACCTGCCCCGCCCCCCCGCGGAGCTGCGCCGCCTGCTGGTGCCGATCAAGGACCTCACCGCGGGGGCCATGGAGCAGTTCCAGTTGGCCCACCGGCTGGCCATGGCACTGGGGGGCTCGATCACGCTCCTGCACCTGCACGATCCGCGCCTGAGCCGCCAGGAGCGGCAGCAGCTGGAGCAGGAGCTTGCGCAGTGGCAACCCGCCGGCTCCTCCGCCGGCGGGGGCGGCGCTGCACCGGTGGTGCCGCTCGAGATCGTGCTGCGCAGCCAGCAGGGCGTGGAGAGTGCAATCGAGGCGGCCAGCAGGAGCCACGACCTGGTGATCCTGCGCTCCCAGCGGCGGCTGGTGGCCGGTCTGCCGATTCCCGCCAGCGATCTCACCAGCCGGCTGCTGCGCCGCCTCGGCACCTGCACCCTGGTGATCAGCGACCCGCTGCACTGAAAGCCTGCAGGCCTCTGAACAGGGCCCCGCGGCCCATGGCTGTCACGGACCTCCCGTTGGACTAAACCAGGGTGGGACGTTCGTGCCGCGATGACCTACCGACTGTTGCTCGTGCCCACCGACGGCTCGGAGATCTCCGGCCGGGCGGTGGAGCAGGCCGTGGATCTCGCCGCGGCGCTCGGGGCCCGGGTGCGGTTCCTGCACGTGCAGAACAACTACCCGATCAGCCTGGTGGGCGTGGGCGAGCTGGTGGAGGCCAGCACCATCCAGGCACTGGTGGAGGCGGCCGCCAAGCAGGCCGAGGCGATCCTGCAGGACGCGATGGCCACGGCCGCCAGGGCCGGCGTGGAGGCGGAACAGGTGGTGCTGATGAACCCACTGCCCCACAGGGCCATCCTCGAAGAGGCCAGCGCCGCCGGCTGCGACCTGATCGTGATGGGTTCCCACGGGCGGCGGGGGTTGGAAGGGCTGCTAGTCGGCAGCGAGACCCAGCGGGTGCTGCTCGCCAGCACCTGCCCGGTCCTGGTGGTGCGCTGATGGAGGTGGTGTGCTGATGGAACGGAGGCGGCACCCGTGAGCGATCCAGCCCTGGCGGCCTTCGGCTCCAGCTTCGGAGCCATCACCCTGGCCGAACTGGGGGACAAGACCTTCTTCATGGCCCTGATCCTGGCCACGCGCCACCAGCGCCGCTGGGTGTTCCTGGGCAGTTTCGCGGCCCTGGCCCTGGTCACCATGCTGTCGCTGGGCGTGGGCCTCGGGCTGCGCGAAGTGCTGCCGGAAACGCTGCTTCCCTGGCTGGCGGCCCTGCTGTTCCTGGGCTTCGGCGCCAAGCTGCTGCTGGAGGCCCAGGGGCTGGGGCGCGATGCCGCCCAGGACGAAGCCGAGGAAGCCGAGCAGGCGGTGAACGCCGCCGAGCGGCGTCCGGTGATCAGCCGACCCTGGCCGGTGACCTGGGAAGCCTTCAGCCTGGTGTTCATCGCCGAGATGGGCGATCGCACCCAGTTCGCCACCGTCGTGCTGGCGGCGGCGCCCACCTTCACCTTCCCGGGCCTGGTGGCCGGAACCCTGGCCGGCCATGCCCTGGTGACGGGGCTGGCGGTGGGGGCGGGCCGCTGGATCGGCCAGCGGGTGGATGAACGGCTGCTCTACCGCCTCAGCGGCGGCCTGTTCCTGCTGTTCGGACTGGCGGCCCTGGGGCAGGCCCTGGGCTGACCCCTACGCTGCCTGCCAGCTGCACGAGAGCCGGTGGTGGCCAAGGACGAGATCAGCAGAGCCGATGAGCTGCAGGCAGTGGGCTGGCCCGCGGAGGACGTGCGCCGCTACGCCGAGCTCTGGGACTACCGCCACCGCTGGGGCGCCATCAACCTCGAACCGGATGATCGGGCCTTCCTGCGCAGGGCCGAGGCGGCCCTGCCCAAGCGCCCCACCGGGGGCAAGGGGGGGATGAAGAAGACCATCCAGGAGAAATCCCACTACCGCTGGCTGGCCTTCAACCTCGAGGCGATGCGCGCCGGCGCGCAGGAGCAGGGGCTGGCCGAGGGCGAGCAGGGGGCCTGGCCGATCCTGCTGGAGGAGGAGCTGCGGCTGCTGGAGGAACTGCAGCCGGTGCTGGGCCTGCCCGACACCCTCAAGGCGAGGGATCTGGTGGCCGTGCGGGAGGAACTGGTGGCGGCGGCGGCAGCCGAGGGCCGCACGCTGGCGTACGACTTCAACGCCCCGCTGGAGGAGCTCAGGCAACGGGAGAACAGCAGCTGGAAACCCCTGCGCGGTGAGGGCAACAGCGACACCAGCTACCCGGTGCTGAGCGCCGAGGCCGCTGCGGGCTTCCGCAACCGCGTGGCGGCGGAACTGGGCGAGCGCATGCGCGCCAGCTTCCCATCCCTGCAGAGCTAGCGAAGCGCTAACGCGTGACGCGCAGCAGCAGGCTGGACAGCACGATGCCTGCCGAGGCGACGGCAGCCATGGGCAGGAAGGCGCTGCTGTAAGAGCCGAACCAGTCGCGCAGCTGGCCGGTGATCAGGGTGCCGAGCAGGGCGCCGGCCCCGTAGGCCGTGAACACCAGACCGTAGGTCTGGGTGTAGCGCTGCGGGTCGAAGCAACGCAGGGTGGTGGCCGGGGCGATCGCCAGCCAGCCACCGAGGCTGGCCCAGAACAGACTGAAGGCCACCAGATACGAGAGCAGGTCGCCTTCACCGGCGCCGGCCATCATCAGGCTGCCCACCAGCACCAGCAGGTAGGCGAGCGTGGCCACCTGCCAGGGGCGAAGGCGGTCGCAGAGCCAGCCGAACAGCGGGCGGCTGGCACCGTTGAACACCGCGAACAGGGAGATGCTGGCCGCAGCCGTCGCGGGATCGATGGCGATCACCTCCAGCCCCACAGGACTGGAGATGCCGATGGCGCTCAGGCCGAGCAGAGCTCCGAGGCCATAGCACAGCCACAGGCCGCCGAAGGTTCGGCTGCGCAGGGGCAGAGCGGGTGCGGGGGGTGCGGTGATGGCCGCACCCGAAGCCTGGCTGGCCGCGGAGGCCGAGCGGCCACGGCCCCTGGTTCCGGGCGGCGGCTGCCAGCCGGGAGGCGGCAGGACCATGGTCAGCGCCACGGCAACCATCAGCACCAGGAAGGACGCTCCCAGCAGCTGCAGGGTGCTGCCCAGACCCTGGGTGGCGATCAGCCGATGGGCCAGCGGGGCGGTGATCAGGGGCGAGAGACCGAAGCCGAGCACCACCAGCCCCATCGCCAGGCCCTGACGATCGGGAAACCAGCGGGCCGCCACGGCCAGGGGCACCCCGTAGGCCAGGCCCACACCGCTGCCCACGATCACGCCGTAGGTGAGCACCAGCTGGCCGAGGGACTGGCTGCGGCTGGCCAGCAGATAGCCCAGAGCCATCACGACGCCACCGACGAGCATCACGCGGCGGGGGCCAAGGCGCGGCATCAGCTGACCGCCGGCCGGTATCAGCAGGGCGAAGCAGAGCAGGGCCACCGTGTAGGGCAGCATGCTCTGGGTGGCCCCGAGACTCAGGGCCTTTTCCAGAGGCTGGCGGAAGACGCTCCAGGCGTACACGGTGCCCATGCACAGGTGCGACACCGCGCCGAGCGGCAGCAGCAACCACCGGCCTGAGGCCGCCGGAAGGCCGAAGAGGCGCTGCCGGCGGCTGGATTCAGAGGGAATGCCAGGGACGGAACCCGCCACGGAACCCGCCTCGGATGCCGACGATCCCATCGACGTGCTGCCAGCAACGCGCAACGTAGGCAGGGCGATCGGCGCTGAGCGGCACTGAGGGCATCCGCTGACGGATGGGCCCCTGGAGGCCCGGGGCTTCAGCCCTGGGCGCCGGTGCTGAGCATGGCGGCTGCCGTCCAGAGCAGCAGCCCGGTGAGGATGAAGCCACCAGTGGCCACGATGCCCTGCCAGATGCTGCGCACCCGGGGGGTGGGCTGGCCAGCCAGCCACGCCGGGCGGGGCACGCCAACCGACCAGGGGGAACCGCCGGCCGGAGCGCGGCGGGCGGTCACATCACGCCAGTAGGCGTCGTAGCGGGGGGCCTGCTGGTTGAAGGGCATGGTGCCCACGGCCCGGCCGGCCAGCACCCGCGAGCGCTGGTGAGGCACCTGGTCTTCACCGAAGGTCTCCAGGTACTCCGGGGAGTCGAGCAGGGCGTCCACGAAGGCCGGCAATCCCTGTTCGGCGATCACGATCGACCAGCGGATGCGCTCCTGCTCGCCATACACTGGACGGCCCAGCACGCGGCCGACGATCTGCTCGACCACGCGGTAGTTGCTGTTGCAGCGGTAGAAGTCGTTGCGGAACTTGTCGGAGAGCAGCAGACCGCGGATGAAGCCGCGCACGCTGATCTGACCGCTGCGCAGGCGCATCTCCAGCACCGGGTCGCGGTCCACGCTGAAGGCATGGAAGAAGATCTGGCGGTAGGCCTGCTCGATCAGGACCTCGCTGGGCTCGCTGCCTCCGGCCAGGCTGACCGACGGCTGGCGGGGGGTTTCGTCACCCGCGGGCAGAAAGCTGGTCACACGGGCGTTGATTGCCGTCGGACGGGTGTCGAGCAGGGGCAGGGGCATGGAATGGGACTGATCTGCATCACGCCGGACGGTATCGACCTGCCCCCGCCCTTTCAGTTGCCCCCTGTCCATCCCTCACACAACTTCACCGGCAGCTGTGGAGGACTTCACCGGCACCTGCCCAGGAACCGGCGTCAGCGGTGAATGCCCCAGCGCCAGTGGGTGATGGTCGGATCATCCATGCCGTGCTCATGGGCATAGGCACGGTGGTGGAGAATCGCCTCCTTCATGCGCTCCTTGATGTGGGCAGCCCGTGACCCCAGACCGGGCACCCGGTCGATCACATCGATCACCAGGTTGTAGCGGTCAATCTGGTTGTTCATCGCCAGCTCCAGGGGCGTGTTGATGTTGCCCTTCTCCTTGTAACCGCGCACGTGGATGTTGGCGTGGTTGGTGCGGCGGTAGGTGAGGCGGTGGATCAGCCACGGATAGCCATGGAAGTTGAACATCACCGGTCGACTCGTGGTGAACAGGGTGTCGAAGTCGCGATCACTCAGGCCATGGGGATGTTCCTCCGGAGTGGTGAGGGCGAACAGCTTCACCACGTTGAGCACCCGGATCCGCAGCCTGGGGATCTCCCGCCGCAGGATCTCCACCGCCGCCAGGGTCTCCTTGGTGGGGATGTCCCCAGCGCAGGCCATCACCACATCCGGCTCGTCGGGCTCGGTGGCGCGGTCATCGTTGCTGGCCCAGCTCCACAGGCCGATGCCCTTGGCCACATGGGCGCGCGCCTGCTCCAGGGTGAGGTACTGGAGGTGCTTCTGCTTGTCACTGACGATGATGTTGCAGACGTTGCTCTCCACCAGCGCCTCCTCGGCCACCGCCAGCAGGCAGTTGGCATCGGCGGGCATGTACACACGCACCACCTCACCGCTCTTGTTGCCGGCCAGATCGATGAAGCCGGGATCCTGGTGGGTGAAGCCGTTGTGGTCCTGGCGCCACACCGTGCTGGAGATCAGGCAGTTCCAGGGCCCGATCGGCGCCCGCCAGGGGGCGTGGTGGATGCAGCTCTCCAGCCACTTGGCGTGCTGGTTGAACATCGAGGCGATCACATGGGCGAAGGCCTCGTAGGTGTGGAAGAAGCCGTAGCGGCCGGTGAGCAGATAGCCCTCCATCATTCCCACCAGGGTGTGCTCACTGAGCATCTCCACCACCCGGCCGGAGCGGGCCAGTTCACTGCCGTTGAGGTCCTCGGGGAGGAAGTCCTCCATCCACACCTTCTTGCTCACCTCGTAGATCGCCTGCAGGCGGTTGGAGGCGGTTTCATCGGGGCCGAACACCCGCAGGGAATCGGGGTTGAGGCCGATGGCGTCGCGGAGCAGCTCGCCCAGCGGATAGGTGTTCTCCGCCTCGCTGAAACCGGGGGACTCCACCGGCACCGCGTAGGTCTCGATCGGCGGCAGGTGCAGCTTGTGGCGCAGCAGGCCACCGTTGGCATGGGGGTTGGAGCCCATGCGCCGGTCACCGCACGGGGAGAGAGCCTGCAGCTCCGGCACGAGGGTGCCGTCGGCATCGAAGAGCTCCCAGGGCCGGTAACTCTTCATCCAGTCCTCCAGCATCTGCAGCTGGGCGGGATCGCTCTGGGGGGCGGGAAGGGGCACCTGGTGGGCCCGCCAGAAGTTCTCGATTTTCTTGTCGCCCAGGGCCTGGGGACCGGTCCAGCCCTTGGGGGAGCGCAGCACGATCATCGGCCAGGCGGGCCGCACCGCCTCACCGCTGGCGCGGGCCTCGGCGCGGATCCGCTGGATGCGGTCCACCGCCTCGTCCATGGCCGCGGCCATGGCCTGGTGCATGGCCATGGGCTCATGGCCTTCCACAAACAGCGGCTCCCAGCCGTAGCCGCGCATCAGGCTGGCCAGCTCCTCACGGGGGATGCGGGCCAGCAGGGTGGGGTTGGCGATCTTGTAGCCGTTGAGGTGCAGCACCGGCAGCACGGCGCCGTCACCGATCGGGTTGAGGAACTTGTTGATGTGCCAGCTGGTGGCCAGGGGCCCGGTCTCCGCCTCGCCGTCGCCCACGCAGGCGATGGCGATCAGCTCGGGGTTGTCGAACACCGCGCCGCAGGCGTGGGAGAGCACGTAGCCCAGTTCGCCGCCCTCATGGATCGAGCCGGGGGTTTCCGGGGTGCAGTGGCTGCCGATGTGGCCCGGGAAGGAGAACTGCTTCATGAACCGCCGCATGCCCTCGGCGTCCCGCGACTTGTCCGGATAGATCTCGCTGTAGGAGCCGTCCAGGTAGGTGGGGGCCAGCACGCCCGGGGCACCGTGACCCGGACCCGACAGGTAGATCATGTCCAGGTCGCGCTGGCGGATCAACCGGTTGGCGTGGGCCCAGATGAACGACTGACCAGGGCTGGAACCCCAGTGCCCCAGCAGCCGGCTCTTGATGTGCTCGGGGCGCAGCGGTTCGCGCAGCAGCGGGTTGTCGCGCAGGTAGATCATCCCCACCGCCAAGTAGTTGGCGGCCCGCCACCAGGCGTCGATCCTCTGCAGCTCCTCGGTGGTGGCCGGGCTGGAGGCGGGTGCGGCGGCGGGCTGGAACGTGGAGGTCATGGCGTGGTAGTTCCTGCTGTCCGCATCTTGACCACCCTGAATTAAGAGCGGCCTAATGGATCGGTGGGTGAGGGTTAACGCACAGCAGTCGGGTTGGGCCGCGACGCCGCGTGTCGAGCCGTCGCCAAGGAGAACGAGCGGCAGTCGCAGGGCGGATTCATGGCCGCATTGCGCCATGGGCACCATCGGCTGTGCAGATCCACAGCCCGGCAACAACAGGCCGCGATCTGTGGGGGCGGCCTCCGTTCTGCGCACCGCACAGCCCATGGCCACCGGCAGGGGCTGCACCTCCCACACCCCGCGCCTGGATCGGGACATCAGCGAGCTTCTGGCCCAGGACCTGCATCACCTGGGGGGGGGCGCAGCCAGGTAATGCCTATGAGTAGGGATTGGGGCACCAGGACCCAAGCCTGACCTCAGCCTCGATGCCGGGCGAGCTGGTCGAGCACCTGGGCGTCGCTGAGCTGCTCAAAGCGGCGGTACCACAGGCCCACGGCGGTGAGGTCGTGCACCGGGGCCAGCACCGTGAGGCGATCCACCAGCGCCGCAAGCCAGTTCGCCACACCGCGGTCGGCCACCGGCACCGCCAGCTCCAGGCGGGAAGGTTCCAGACGGCGCAAGGACAGCAGCGCCGCCTCCACGGTCATGCCGGTGGCGATGCCGTCATCCACCACCACCAGATGGCGGCCCCGCAGCTGCTCGGGCGGCGGATCGCCGAACAGCCGCTGCCGCCGGTCCAGCTCCGCCTCCTGCTCCGCCAGCCAGCCGCGGCTGCGGGCGGCTTTCTCATGCCCGCGGGCGGCACCGCCATCGCGCCACACGGCCACACCCCCCGGGGCCACCGCCCCGATCGCCACCTCGGGGAAGGCGGGATCGGCCACCTTGCGCACCGACCAGGTGACCACAGGACATCCCAGCTCGCCGGCCATGGCCACCGCCACCGGCACGCCGCCGCGGGGCAACGCCACCAGGGTGACGGGCAGCACCGGATTGCGCAGACGCCCGCAGGCCCGGGCCAGCTCCAGACCGGCCTGATGACGATCGGCCCAGAGGGGCGGCTCGAGCCGCTGCTCAGAACCGGACGGGAAGGACGTGGACATCGCCGCAAGCTCCCAGCATCGATCCCTCAGCGGTCCCGGGGGGTGTCGCTGGGGCGCAGAAACACCGCCACGGTGCCCGCCACGATCAGCAGAATCAGCCCCGCTCCCGCCACCAGGGGCAGCAGCACATCCGTGTCCATGGGCCCAGGGTTCGCTGCTCCCATCCTGAAGCCGGCGGCCCCGCAGCGCCGCGCATGGCGGCGCCGGGGTTCAGGCCAGGCCAGGTACCGCGACGGGCTCCACCTTCCAGATGCGTTCCGCGTACTCCCGGATCGAGCGGTCGCTGGAGAAGAAGCCGCAGGCCGCGGTGTTGGCGAGGGAGCGCCGCGCCCAGCCCGGCCGGTCGATCCAGGCCTGATCCACCGCGTCCTGGGCACGGCGGTAGTCGGCGATATCCGCCATCACCTTGAACGGGTCGTGGCTGGTGAGGCTGGCCAGCAGGGGGTGGAAGAGTTCCCGGTCGCCCTCGCTGAACTGCCCGGAGCCGATCAGAGCCAACACCTCGCGCACCATCGGATCCCGCTCGATCCAGGAGATCGGGTGGTATCCGAGCCGGTCGAGTTCAGCCACCTGTTCGGTGGTGTGACCAAACAGGAAGAAGTTCTCGTCACCCACCCGCTCGCGGATCTCCACGTTGGCGCCATCCAGGGTGCCGATCGTCACCGCGCCGTTGAGCGCCATCTTCATGTTGCCGGTGCCGGACGCCTCCTTGCCGGCGGTGGAGATCTGCTCGGAAAGATCCACCGCCGGATACACCAGCTGGCCGAGTTTCACGCTGAAGTTGGGCAGGAACACGACGCGCAGCCGACCCTCCATGGCGGGATCCATGTTGACGATCTCGGCGATGCCCACGATCAGGCGGATGATCAGCTTGGCCATGGCATAGCCCGGCGCCGCCTTGCCACCGAACAGGAAGGTGCGCGGCGGCAGGTCCTCGCCGTTGCGCAGGCGCAGGTAGCGCTCCACGATCAGCAGTGCCGCCAGATGCTGGCGCTTGTATTCGTGGATCCGCTTCACCTGCACGTCGAACAGCGAGGTGTGATCCAGCAGCAGACCGAGCTGGTCATGCACGTGCTGGATCAGGCGGCGCTTGCCACGGTCCTTCACGGCCTGCCAGCGTTCCAGGAAGGCCGGATCGCCGGCGCGATCGCCGAGGCCGGCAAGCGCGTCGAGGTCATGCCTCCAACGCTCCCCCAGCTCGGCGTCGAGGAAGTCGGCCAGGGCGGGGTTGGCCACCGCCATCCAGCGGCGGGGCGTGACGCCATTGGTGACGTTGGTGAACCGCTCCGGCCAGAGTTCGGCGAAATCGGCCAGCAGGTGCTCTCTCAGCAGGCGGCTGTGGAGTTCGGCCACACCGTTGGTGTGGTGACTGCCAACCACCGCCAGGTGGGCCATGCGCACCCGACGCTGGGGGCCTTCCTCGATCAGCGACACGCGGCTGAGTTTCTCCGGGTGGCCCGGATAGCGGATGCGCACCATGCGCAGGAAGCGGACGTTGATCTCGTAGATGATCTCCAGATGACGCGGCAGCAGCTGTTCGAACAGCTCGACTCCCCAGGTTTCCAGCGCCTCGGGCAGCAGGGTGTGGTTGGTGTAGCTCAGGCTGGCGGTGGTGATGTCCCAGGCGGTGTCCCAGTCGAGATGGTGCACATCGATCAGCAGCCGCATCAGCTCGGCCACGGCGATGGCCGGGTGGGTGTCGTTGAGCTGAACGGCGAATTTGAGGTGGAACTGCTCGGGCTTCATGCCCTGACCCTTGAGGATGCGGAACATGTCCTGCAGGGAGCAGCTCACGAAGAAGATCTGCTGGGAGAGGCGCAGGCGCTTGCCCTGATCAAACTCGTCGTTGGGGTAGAGCACCTTGGAGAGGGTTTCCGACTGCATCTTGCGCAGCACGGCCCGGGCGTAGTCGCCGGCGTTGAAGGAGGCGAAATCAAAGGCATCCGGCGCCGTGGCTGACCACAGGCGCAGCGTGTTGGCCGTGTTCACGCCGTAACCGAGGATCGGCGTGTCGTAGGCCACGCCGATCACGGTCTGGCCGCCGATCTCCACCGGATAGCTCCACTCCGGCCGGATCACCTCCCAGGGATTCCCCTGAGCCAGCCAGGGATCGGTGCTCTCGAACTGGCCCTGGGGGGTGATCTGCTGGCGGAAGATGCCGAACTCGTAGCGGATGCCATAGCCGATGGCCGGCAGCTCCAGGGTGGCCATCGACTCCTGGAAGCAGGCGGCGAGGCGGCCGAGGCCGCCGTTTCCCAAGCCGGGCTCCGGTTCCTCCGCCAGCAGGGCGTCCAGATCGAGCCCCAGCTCGGCGCAGGCGGCGAGCGCCTCCTCGCGGATGCCCAGATTCACCAGGTTGTTCTCCAGGTGGGGGCCCAGCAGGAATTCGGCGGAGAGGTACACCGCCGTGCGCACATGGCTCTGGGTGTAGGTCTCGGCGGTGTCGACCCACTTCTGCAGCAGCCGGTCGCGCACGGCCAGGGCCAGGGCGCGGTAGTGGTCGTGCCGGGTGGCCAGCGAGGGGGACTTGGCCTGGCTGTAGAAGAGGTGGCGGCGGATGGCCTCGGCCAGGGGATCGCTGTGCAGGCCGGCCGACGCGGGACCTTGCGGGGACGGGGAACTCTCCAGGGCCATGGCGTGCGCGGCTGACTGCGGACAATCCGCCAGCTTCACCCGTGCGATCGGGTTCCGCGCTGCCTGAACAACTACCAAAACCCACCCGTAGGCAGTTCTGCTCAGTGCCCGTGCGGACGTGGGGAAGTCAGAACAGCACCACCAGGCTCAGCGGGCAGACGCCGCCTTGCCCGTATCGGCTCTGTCACAATCCGGTATCAACGGCAGCAACAGGAAGGCGTGCCTGGGGAGTTGGGTAAGGGTTCCGCATCAACCGCTACCCATGCCATCGCAGTCTCGCCTGCAGGCGATCGGCGACATCATCGCCCGTCCCCCCCTGGAGGTGGAGCCCAGCAGCGACCTCAAGGACCTTTGGGCCCGGGACGTTTTCAGCCTGGAAAAGATGAAGTCGGCCCTCCCCAAGGAGGTGTTCAAGTCGATCCAGCGCTCGATGACCGAGGGCAGCAAACTCGACGCGTCGGTGGCCAACGTGGTGGCGCAGGCCATGAAGGACTGGGCCACCAACAGGGGCGCCCTGTACTACGCCCACGTCTTCTATCCGCTCACCAACCTCACCGCAGAGAAGCACGACGGCTTCATCTCGCCTCAGGGGGACGGCAAGGCGATCACTGAATTCACCGGCAAGCTGCTGGTGCAGGGTGAACCCGACGGTTCCTCCTTCCCCAACGGCGGCATCCGCTCCACCTTCGAGGCCCGCGGCTACACCGCCTGGGACGTCACCAGCCCGGCCTACCTGATGGAGACGCCCAACGGTGTCACCCTCTGCATCCCCACGGTGTTCGTGTCCTGGACCGGCGAGGCCCTCGACAAGAAGACCCCCCTGCTGCGCTCCAACGCGGCGATGAACAAGCAGGCCCAGCGGCTGCTGCGGCTGCTGGGAGAAGTGGAGATCGCGCCGGTGAACTCCAGCTGCGGCGCCGAGCAGGAGTACTTCCTGGTTGATTCCGCCTTCACCGCCCTGCGGCCCGACCTGCAGCTGGCCGGCCGCACCCTGTTCGGAGCACCGCCCGCCAAGGGGCAGCAGTTCGACGACCACTACTTCGGCGCCATCCCCGAGCGGGTGCAGGTGTTCATGCAGGACGTGGAGCAGCAGCTCTACCGTCTCGGCATTCCCGCCAAGACCCGCCACAACGAGGTGGCGCCGGGGCAGTTCGAGATCGCACCCTACTTCGAGGCGGCCAACGTGGCCACCGACCACCAGCAGCTCACCATGACCGTGCTCAAGGCCACGGCCAAGAAGCACGGCTTCACGTGCCTCCTGCACGAGAAGCCCTTCGCCGGCGTGAACGGCAGCGGCAAGCACGTGAACTGGTCGATCGGCAATCCAACCCAGGGCAACCTGCTGGATCCCGGCAGCACCCCCCACGAGAACCTTCAGTTCCTGCTCTTCTGCGGCGCCGTGATCCGCGGCGTGCACGCCTACGGCCCGCTGATGCGCGCCGCCATCGCCACCGCCAGCAATGACCATCGCCTCGGCGCCAACGAGGCGCCACCGGCGATCATCTCGGTGTACCTCGGCAGCCAGCTCGAGGATGTGTTCAACCAGATCAAGAGCGGCAAGCTGGAAGGCTCGGCCAAGGCTGCCCTGATGTCCCTCGGGGTGGACACCCTGCCCGACCTGAACAAGGACCCGGGTGACCGCAACCGCACCTCGCCATTCGCCTTCACCGGCAACCGCTTCGAATTCCGGGCCGTGGGCTCGGGCCAGTCCGTAGCCGGTCCGCTGGTGGTGCTGAACACGATCCTGGCCGACTCGCTGGCCTGGATCTGCGACCAGCTGGAGGAGAAGCTGGCAACCGGCTCCTCCCTGGAGGAAGCCTCCTTCGCCGTGCTCAAGACCACGATGGAAGCGCACGGCGCCGTGGTGTTCGGTGGTGACGGCTATTCGTCCGAATGGCACCGCCTGGCCGTGGAGGAGCGGGGTCTGGAGAACCTGCCCACCTCCGCCGATGCCCTGCCGGTGCTCAAGCGGCCGGAAATCCGCGAGCTGTTCGAGCGCACCGGCGTGCTCACCCCAACCGAGCTCGAAAGCCGCTTCGAGGTGTATGCCGAGCAGTACATCCTGGCGATCGAGGTGGAGGCCCGCCTGGCCGTGCGCATCGCCCGCACCCAGGTGTATCCGGTGGTGATGGACTGCCTCGACAAGCTGTCGGTGTCGCTGAAGAACCAGGAGGCCCTCGGCATCTCCACCGACCGCTCCATGGTGACCCAGATGGCCGAACTCAACCAGAAGCTGGTGAGCGGCTGCCTCAGCCTCGAGGACGCCATCGAGCAGTCTCCCCATGGGGTGGAGGCGCACATGCGCTACTGCGCCGATGTGCTGATGCCGCGGATGAATGCCATCCGTGAGGCGGTGGACGGGCTGGAGCTGCTCATCGACGACGCCAGCTGGCCCCTGCCCTCCTATCAGGAGATGCTGTTCATCCGCTGAACGGGAAGGGGTGGCGCGGTCCGCACCTCCGGGTTGCGCCGCCCCTCCCGCCTCAGCACCATTGAGCGAAGCAGCGTTACCGAGAGCAGCGTTATCGAGAGCAGCTTCGATCGAGGCGGGCTCAGGCCTGAGGCGTCTCAGGCTCCACCTGCAGCCCCTTGAACCCCAGGGTCAGCCGGCGCGCCAGCAGCAGCAGCGGATAGAGCGCCCGGGAGCGCGAAGGCGTGGCCAGCAAGGGGGCGAGCAGGCGCAGCAGCCGGGCACTGGGCCGCATGCGGGCGCAGATCCACTGGATCGCCTCTGCGCCATGAAGCACCTCACCGTTCAGCAGCAGCATCGCGCCGCTGCCCAGGCGATAGCCCCGGCGTGCCAGCTCTAGCCTCAGGGCATGGTCGCTGCGTCCGTCACGGATCTGCAGATCGGGGATGCCACCGCGCAGCTCGCTGAGTTCGGCGAAGTGGCGGCAGAAGGGGCAGCCGCCGTCGAACACCAGCACCGGGAGCACGTCTGCCGTGACGCTGCGCAAGCCCGCCAGCCGCACACCCCCTGGTGTCTTTGAGTGCGCCATGGTCTGCATGGCCTGGGGCCGATGGTCCCCATCCTGACTCGCCTGCCGGTGTCCTGTGAGCGGACGCCGCAGGCGCAGGCGACAGATCGTGAACCTTGGCGTGTTGTTTTGCTGCACAAGTTTGCAGTTCCTGCTGGAGACAGACGCCAATTGGTGCAAATTGTGCCGAAACCTGGCCTCTCGAATCAGGCAACCTGCAGCGCTTCTAAGACAGGGATGTCCACCGGGGAGTGTGATCCCCAGACGAGGAGTCGAGCGATGCGAGCCGTACCCAGCAATTGTCCGGAAGCCGGCCATTCCGGGTTGATGGTTGTGGGCCGCACCCTGCACTACTTCGCCCGCCACTTCCGCGAACCCATCGCCATCAGTGATGTGGCCGGACATCTGGGCATCAGCGAGGACTGTCTCGACTTCTGCTTTGATCAGACGCGCGGGATGACGCCGGCAGAGGCCCTGCTGCAGCACCGCCTCAACCGTCTCTTTCACACCATCACCGAGAAGCCGCGGCAAGGCCTGCGGGAAGCCATCCGCAGCTGCGGCCTGGGCGAGGGTGGAAGCACAGTCGAGCTGTTCGAGCGAACCTTCGGGATCGAGATGCCGCTGTTTCTGCTCACCTGCAGGCGCGCTGCGGAGGACCGGGCCTTCCGGCGTCGCCATCCCAGTGCCGATCGGCTGGTGCTGCCCTCCTGAACGGCAGGGCGATCAGATCATGCGGTGACGCCGCACCTTCACCTTGTCGTCCACGGTGATCACGTTGTTGTGCAGATCGAGACCCTGCACCGAGGCAACTTCTCCCTGCAGTCCTTGCGCCCGCAACTGTTCGGCCAGCTGCTTCATCAGTTCTTCCTCCACCTTTCCCTGATCAAAACCACTGGGGGTGAGGTCGGCAAGGAACCGACCGATCCTGCTCGCCACCACATCAGAGGCATTGGTCACCTTGAGGATGATCATGGTGGGGGGGGAGGATCAGGAAAGGCCTGGCCGCGCACGTGGAGCGGCCCTGGACCGATGCTAACGAGTTCGTCCCCGCCAGTCCTGAGGCTGCGTGGAGTTGACGACCTGGGGCGGCAGCTGCAGCTGACGTGCTGCCCATTCGGCCGTGAGAGCGGCCAGGAGACTGCGACGATCACCGCGAATGCGAAGCATGGAGCCTTGGGGATCACTCCCCTCAGGCTCCACCACCAGGCAGCAAGATGACGTGCCTGGATCACGATCTCAGGCAACCATTGACACAGGCCGGTGGATCAGGGCAGGAGCGATTCGTCCCGACGCTATGCGGTGCCGACCGGCGCGCGCAGCGGACCGGGCCCTTGCCGGACCCCGGAGCGAGCCATCCCGCCAGCAGGCAGCGGGGCCAGCAGGGCGCCGAGCATGCCGGCATCGAAGGAAAAGCGCCCTGGGCCGATCAGCAGGATCGCCGCGTTGCCACCCAGATAGAGCACCACCAGCTCGAGCACATAGATGTTGAAGCCGCCGGTGAGGATGTGGTGGTAAGCCGCCACCAGCATGGTGCCCGACAGAGCCAGGGCACCCAGGGGGGTGAACAACCCCAGGATGAGACACCAGGAACCGAAGATCTCGGCATAGCCGGCCAGGTGTGCCATCAGCAGAGGGAAGGGTAGATGCAGTGGCACCACATAGTTCGTGGCGAAGAGTTCCGGATTGGCGAGTTTGTCCTGGCCGTGATGAATCATCATCAGACCGAGCGCCACCCGCAGGACCAGCAGGCCGGCACTGGGCAGGAAACCGGGACGCAGGAAATAACGAAACAGAAAACCGTTCATGGCACCAGGTGATCAGGGCACGGGTCGGTTGGAGCGGCTGAGGCGCAGCAGCCAGAGGCACATCGAGGCGCTGAAGAAGGCCAGAAACGCTTCCAGCAGCAAGGTGGTGGACATGGCCTGAAGACGGAATGGATGCGGGTCGGAGTCCGCGTCCATCCACCTTGGCGTGCCGTGTAACGAAGTGTGAGCGTCAGCTCTCAGAAAGGTGCGGCGGCCTTCGCGCGCCGGCTGGTGGCACTGGCAGTTGCACCATCCGGCCGCTCCCATGGCTCGATCCCGCTCCAAGGCACAGAAGTCCTCCGCCCCTGTCCACCAAGCCCCTGTCCGCCCAGCACCGGGGATCCCCGGCCCCGGCGAGGACCGCCGGCCAGGCCCGGACACCCGGCTGGTGGAGGGACTGATCGCCCTGATGGAGGCCGGCACCACGCCCTGGCGACGCGAGTGGGACGGTGATGGCGGAGCTGCCGGTGGAGGCCACCACGTGAACCTGATCAGCGGCCGCCGCTACCGCGGGGCCAACCCGATCCTGCTCACGCTGGGCCTGCACCAGCGCGGCTCCTGCCTGCCCTACTGGTGCGGCTTCGCCGAGGCCCGGGCCAGGGGGCTCGCCCCCCGGCGGGGGAGCAGGGCTGTGCACGTGCTGCGCCCCCAGCTCTGCCGCCGGCCCGGGGCGATGGAACCCGACGCGGCAGCAGCGGCCCCGGCGTCAGCCGCCCCAGAGGCGGAGCCCGCCGCCACCCGGCCACGCGACACGGCCCATCAGGGCTGGGTGCGCTACAGGCCGGTGGCGGTGTTCAACGCCGCCGATCTCGTGGGTGAGGCCCTGGACGCCCTGCTGGACACCCGGCAGGCGGAACAGCGCCGCGTGCGGCGCAGCGAACCGGAGCGGCTGCAACGGGCCGAAACCACGCTCGGCGCCTGGCCCGTGCCGGTGCTCCATGGCGGCGAGCTGGCCTGCTACCTGAGCGGCCCCGACCGCATCCACCTCCCGGAGCGCCATGCCTTCCACAGCGCCGGCAGCTTCTACGCCACCTGGGCCCATGAAGCGATCCACTCCACGGGGCATCCGTCACGGCTGGCCCGCGACCTCTCGGGCGCCCGCGCCAGCCATGCCTATGCCCGCGAGGAGCTGGTGGCCGAGCTGGGCGCCGTGCTGCTGGGAGACCGTCTGGAGATCGGCAGCGACACCCGCAACCATGCCGCCTACCTGCGGCACTGGATCGAGCTGCTCCAGCGCACACCGCGGCTGCTGTTCCAGGTGCTCAGTGAAGCGCGCCGGGCTGCGGATCTGATCTGCTGCGAGGACGACGGGGAGAGACCCTGACTGGGCTCGGCGCTGCCGTAGAAGGGATACCGGTTCAGCCGGCGGGC
The DNA here is from genome assembly GCA_049664045.1 of Prochlorococcaceae cyanobacterium. Taxonomy (GTDB): domain Bacteria; phylum Cyanobacteriota; class Cyanobacteriia; order PCC-6307; family Cyanobiaceae; genus NIES-981. Next base: position 22,518 of record JBATEO010000035.1, on the reverse strand, counting down.
AGCGCCGGTCCGCGGCGATCGCCCCTTCACCCTCCGGCCCTCCCCTGGTTCTGGTGCACGGGCTGCTCGACACACCCGCGGTGTTCAATGGCCTCAAGCGGGAACTGGGGGAGCAGCGCCAGCCCCTGCTGATCCCGGCCCTGCCTCTGCGCCTGGGGGCCACGCCGGTGCTGGAGGCCGCCGCCCTGCTCGACAGCCACATCGAGGCGGCCTTCGGCATGGAGCAGCCCATCGATCTGCTGGGGTTCTCCATGGGCGGGGTGATCGCCCGCGCCTGGATCCAGCTTCGCGGCGGTCACCGCCGCACCCGCCGTTTCCTCAGTGTGGGCAGCCCCCAGCAGGGCACCCTCACCGCCCAGCCCTGGCCCGGCCGGCTTCTGGCCGGCATCGCCGATCTGAAGTGGCGGAGCCCGTTGCTGCGGCGGCTTGACGCCGACCTCGACACCCTGGGCCGGATCGAGTGCCACAGCTTCTATTCCGGCCTGGATCTGGTGGTGGTTCCCGGCTGGCGCGCGGTGCTGCCGGTGGGTGCCCGCACGATGCTGCCCGTGCTCACCCATCCCCAGCTGCTGAGGGATCCGGCGGCGATCAGACCCCTGGCGAGGGAGTTGCTGCGGCCATAGCGTTGCGGTGCTCAAGCACCACAGTGGGCCGTGCATGGGGGAGCGGGTATGCCAGGCCGGGTATGGATCTGATCACCCCCTCGCTGCTGGTGGGATGGATCCTGGGGTGGGTGCTGCCCGGGCGCATGCCGGCGCTGCCGGCAGCGGTCCCCTGCGGCGAACCGGGGGTGTCGGTGCAGCCGTATCACCACACTGAGCAGCCCGAGGAGCAGCTCTCGGTGCTCTTCAACCTCATCGGCCTGATGGCCGTGCCACTCGGTGAGCGCTGCGGCGGCCATGCGGCGGTGGCGGACTGGGGGAACTGGTGATGGGGTTCAACATGAACGTCGCCACCACCGCCGCCGAAGTGCGCTGGCCCTGGATGCAGGCGATCCTTAACCACGCGCGGGGCCGGGTGCGCTGGAAGGGCCGCACCATCAGCACCCGCCCCGGGGCCGGCGGCCGCTGATGGGCATGGCCGAATCGCTGCCGCCCTGGCTGCCCGCGGTGCTGGGCTGCGCCGCCCTCTGGGTGGGCTGGTCGCTGCTGGTGGGGACGCTCGCCAACCACTTGCCGGAGCGGTATCTGGAGGCAGCACAGAACCCTGCGCGGGAGTCGCCGCAGGCCGAAGGCCCCGGGGGGGGAGCTGGGCGGCCATCGAGCCGGGCGCTGCGGCACTTCGAAACCCGGCTGGCGATCCGGCGCTGGAAACCCTGGATTCCCGATGCCGGTGATGCCCTGCCCGGCGGAGTGCGCAAGGCCAGCCTGGTGCGGCGCGATCCCCGCGCCCTGCGGCGCCTGCTGCTGGAGACCCGGAGGGCCGAACTGGTGCACTGGGCCCTGTGGCCGGTGTGGCTGGTCACCTGCCTGTGGCTGCCGCCGGCGGGGGTGCTGATCAACCTCGCCTTCGCCACCCTGTTCAATCTCCCCTGCCTGCTGCTGCAGCGCTACACCCGCCTGCGGCTTCAGCTGATGCTGCAGAGGCTGGAAAGAGGCTGAGCGGGGCACACCCCTGCCGGATCAGAACCCCAGCCAGCCCCCCTCCAGCGTCACATCCATAGCCAGTCCGGGATCCTCGACGTGGCGGGCCACCACCAGGCGATGGGGCCCCGCTTCGAGCCGGAAGCCGTCGCCGGCCTCATCGAAGAAAGCCAGGCGGCGCAGGGGGATCGCCAACCGCAGGTGACGACGCTCGTCCACCCCAAGTTCCAGGCGTGCAAAGGCCACCAGGGTGCGTTGGGGCCGCTCCACCTCCAGGCTGGGAGCTTCCAGGTACACCTGCACCACCTCTGCAGCCGCCACCGGTCCGGCGTTGCGCACCGTCACGCTGAGCTGCAGCGCCCCGTCACCGGCGGCGAGCTCCGCACCAAGACAGGGCTGACTGAGCTCAAAGCGGCTGTAGGAGAGGCCGAAGCCGAAGGGGTAGGCGACCCGCTGCCCTTCCCGTCCCAGGCGCCGGTAGCCGTGCCAGAGGTCGTAGGTCACCAGCGCGGCCCTCGGCTCGAAGGGCGGCAGCTGGTCGGGGCTGGTGGGCAGGCTGAAGGGCAGGCGTCCCGAGGGCGACACCCGGCCCAGCAGCACGTCGGCCAGGGCGTGACCGCCCTGCTCGCCCGGGTACCAGAGCAGCAGGATCGCGGGCACCGCTTGCCGCCACTCCTCCATCAGCAGGGCACCGCCGGCGATCAGCACCACCACCGTGCGTGGGTTGGCGGCCGCCACCGCCCGGATCAGGGCCACCTGGCACGGCGGCAGGCGCAGATCGGTGCGGTCCCCGGAGGCGAAGTCACCGCCCTGGCGCGGTGTGGCGTGACCGGTGATCCAGGCGATCAGATCTGCCACCGGCTGCCAGGCACGCCGCAGCCGGTGGCGGGCGCCAGGGCCTCCGGGCCAGCGGCCGAGCAACCAGTCGGGCGGAGGAATCCGGCGCAGGATCGGAGCGATGTCGCCGGGATGGATGTGCTCCCCCTCCAGGCGCCAGTCCAGCCCCACCACCACCACCGCGGCCTCGCTGCAGGCCGCGGCTGCCGCCGCCGCGGCCGGATCGTCGCTTGGGGAGGCGCGGATCGTCAGCTGCGGTGCCGCAGCCCGCAAGCCATCGAGAGGTGTCACCACCGAGCCCGGGGGCGGGCGCGTGTCGGAGGAGCCGCGATCGCCCAGGTTCGGCTCCTCCGCCAGCCGGCCCACCACCGCCAGGGAGCCCAGACCCCGGAATGGCAGCAGCGGGCCCTCATTGCGCAGCAGCACGATCGCCTCGGTGGCCGCCTGGCGCGCCAGGTGCAGGTGTTCGCCGCGGCGGCGCAGCGAGGCGGGATAGTCGCCTGCCGGCACCGCCAGCTGGGCCCGCAGCAGCCGCAGGGCGGCGTCATCGACGCGGGCCAGCGGCAGCCTGCCATCGGCCAGGGCCTCCTCCAGAACCCCCTCGAACACCATGCGGAAGGGCATCTCCAGGTCCTGGCCCGCCAGCAGGGCGGCCACGCCGTCGCGCACCCCGAAGATGAAATCGGTGACCACGAAGCCCGTGAAACCCCAGCGGCCCTTGAGGATCCCGTCCAGAAGCTGGGGGTGCTGGCCGCACCAGATGCCGTTCACGCGGTTGTAGGCACTCATCACCGAGGCCGCGCCGGCTTCCACGCAAGCGCGGAACTGGGGCAGGTACAGCTCGTGCAGCACCCGCGGACTGGCACGCACGTCCACCAGGAAGCGGGAGCTGTCGATCGAGTTGAGGGCGAGATGCTTGACGCAGGCGAGCGTGTGGCGCTGCAGGCCCCGGGTGCACGCCGCCCCCAGCTCTCCCACGTGCACGGGGTCCTCGCCATAGGTCTCCTGGGCCCGGCCCCAGCCGGGGTGGCGCAGCAGGTTCACGCACACCGCAGCCACCCAGTTGGCGCCGAAGGAACGCGCCTCCAGGGCGATGGCCTCACCGATACGCTCCTCCAGATCCGTGTCCCAGGTCGCGCCCCGGGCCATCGGCACCGGGAAGGTGGTGGCTCCGCCCTCCAGGCACACGCCACGCGGGCCGTCCACGAACTGCAGCCCCGGCAGGCCGAGACGGGGCAGCTGGCCCGCCGGCCAGGGATGGCGATGGGAGGCGTCGCGGACAGCGATGGCGACCATCCCGGCCCAGAAGGGGGTATCGCCGTCCAGCAGGGCGAGTTTCTCGGCCGTGCTCAGCTGCGCCAGCAGGTCCTCGGCCCGCGACCCGGTCACCGCGACATCAGCTGCGACATCAGCTGCAGCGGCAGGAGCTGAGGCAGGAGCGGCGACGCCCGCGGGGATGGACGAAGCAGCTGAATCGGTGGTGTCCACACCCTCAGGGTAGGGAGGACGTCGGGTAGGGAGAACCGGCCTGAAACCGGGTAGGCGGGGCCTCCGGCGACCCGTCACCGGGCTTAACGTTCCGTTACAAGTCATTCATCGATCGTGCCCGAGTCCTCTCTCTCCCTCAGCCGTGAGTTCACCGTGGCGATGCACTCCCGGGCCATCGATGCCTGCGATGACATCAACGAGCTGCGGGAGATCGCCAAGACACTTCTCTCCGCCTGGCAGACCCAGGCCATGTTCAGTGAGCGTTACGGCGCCGAACTGCTCGGCCTCAGGCCCCGGGGCTGACCGGCAGCCGGCAGCACCTTGATCCGGCACCACACTGGAGTTCTGAACCAGAGGGGCTCCGGCCCTGAGCCGGGGATGCCGAGCCAGCCAGACAGGAGCCACTCAGACACGACGCAGTCAGACACGACCCAGCCAGGGAGCCAGTCCACCTATCGATCCCTGCAGGCCGACAAGGATCGGCTCGCCGCACTTCGTCATGAGTTCGAAGGCGACGCCCGCTTCGGTCAGGTGTTTGTGGTGCTCACCATCGGTTCCTCGCTGATCGCCAGCCTTGGACTGCTTGGCAACAGCGCCGCCGTGGTGATCGGCGCCATGGTGGTGGCGCCATGGATCCTGCCCCTGCAGGCGATGGCCTTCCAGGTGCTGCGCGGACATTTCCCCGCCTTCCTCAGGGCCCTGCTCACCCTGGCCTTGGGTGTGGTGCTGGGCCTGTTCGTGTCCGTGGGTGTGGGCCTGGTGGTGCAGTTCCCCATGTACGGCAGCGAGGTGATGGCCCGCACCCGTCCCAACCTGCTCGACCTGGGCATCGCCCTGGCGGCAGGTGTGGTGGCGATGTTCGCCAAACTGCGCAAGGAGGCCATCACCGCCATGGCCGGCCTGGCCATTGCCGTGGCCCTGGTGCCGCCGGTGTGCGTGGCGGGCCTGCTGCTCTCCGCCGGCCGCTGGCAGGAGAGCTTTGGCGCCGGCCTGCTGTTTCTCACCAACCTGCTGGGCATCCTCACCGGGGCGATGGTGACGCTCAACGTGCTTGAGCGTCCCTTCCGCGGCCGATTGCTGCGCAGCCGCCTGGGGCTCACCAGCATGGCCCTCACCGCCATGCTGGTGATTCCCCTCGGGGGGAGCCTGCTCAACCTGATGGGGGTGTCCCGTCGCCAGCTGCAGGCCCAGCGCATTGAGGATCTGATCCTCAGCAGCCTGCGCAACGAAACGATCACGCTGGGGCGGGATTCGGAACTGGAGAGCGTGCGGGTGAACTGGGAGGAGAGCCCCCCGGTGATCACCGCCCGCGTGAGCGTCAGCGATCCGCGCCTGCCCACCTTCACCCAGGTGAGCGCGGTGCAGGCGTTCATCAACACCAAGCTGGCGCCACGCCGGTTCCGGCTGGTGGTGAAGCGGACTTCCATCGATGTGGTGGGTCCGGAACCCCAGACTCCGCCTGACGGACTCCCGGAACCCCTCTGGCCGTGGCTGGCCCCACCGGCGTTGCCGCTGCAGCAGGGTGCCGAAAACCCACCCCGGCAGAACCCTCCGGACACCGACGAGGCAAAGACCGAAGCGACAAACACCGAGAAGCCCAAGACCGACAAGCCCAGGGCCGGCGGACCCGAGAGCGGCAGTGAGCGCTGAGCAACACCTGCTCCGGACGGAGCGCCCCACCCGGACATCGGCATCCCCTCACCGACGCCGGTCTTTGGTGGCCGTGGCCACAGACCCCACCCCAGACCTCGCTATCAAGCCCCCAGCAGCTCCATGGACATGTTGTCCACCACCACCCGCCTGCGGCTGCAGGCGATCCTGGCTCGCATCGCCGGCGGTCAGCCGGTGAGCCTCGGCGAGCGGGTGTACCTGCAGAAATTCGCGGACCGCGACCGCACCGTGGCCTCCTGGCTGCGACGGGCACGGCGGCAACAGCAGGGCCAGCGGTCGGGCGATGGCATCGACCGCCTGCTGGCCGACCTCGACCTGGGGTCGCCCGAGCCCGACGACCGCTTCCGGCCGGGCGAGGACGACCTTGGCGACTGGTTCCGCGGCGCCCCTCCCTGGCTGCGGCGCAGCTGAGCCGCAGGACCTCAGGAATCGTCCCAGCCGAAACCCGTGTCCTGCCAGGCGCGTGGATCCTCGATCGGCTCCAGGTGCGTGATCACATCGGTGCGCGGCAGGGCGGCCCGGATCTCCTGCTCGATCCGCTCGCACAGGTCGTGGCCGGCCTGCACGCTCCAGCTGCCCGGCACCAGGAGATGGAAGGCCACGAACCGGCGGGAGCCCGCCTCCCGTGTGCGCAGGGCGTGCACAGCGACGCCCTCCCGGGTGTGAACGGCCAGCAGATCCTCCAGCAAGCGCTGCTCGGCCTCCGGCAGGGCATGGTCGAGCAGACCGGAGGCCGTCTCCCGCAGTAGCCGCAAACCCACCACCACGATGTTCAGGGCAACGGCGATGGCGATCAGCGGATCGAGAATCAGCCAGCCCGTGAGCTGCACCAGGGCCACCGCCAGCAGCACCCCGAGCGAGGTCCAGACGTCGGTGAGCAGGTGGTGGGCATCGGCCCGCAGGGTGATGGAGTGGAAGCGGCGGCTGGCCCGCAGCAGCTGCCAAGCCACCAGGCCGTTGAGCGCGGTGGCCAGCAGCGAGAACGCCAGGCCGGCCCCCAGCCGCTCCAGGGGCTGGGGCGCCAGCAGCCGTCCCTGGGCCGCCCAGACGATCGCGGCGGCGGCCACCAGGATCAGGGCGCTCTCCAGACCGCTGGAGAAGTACTCGGCCTTGAAGTGACCGTAGGGATGCCTGCGGTCAGCAGGTTTGGTGGCCAGGCTGAGCGCCCAGAACGCGACCAGGGCTGCCACCAGGTTCACCCCCGACTCGAGGGCATCGGAGAGGAGGCCCACCGAACCGGTGATCCGCCAGGCCGCCACCTTGAGCACGATCGTTGCCGTGGCAGCCCCGATCGAGAGCAGGGCGTAGGAGCGGGGGGATCTGAACACCGAACCGGCTTCTGAACGTTGGGCCGACTTCTGAACTCTGAACACTGAGCCGACCATGGATGGCATCCTCCCGCTCACCCGCCCTGCCGGAAGGATGAAGGAGGGTCTCGGAACGTGACGAGCCATGTCGTGTGCGCCAGATCACCTTGCCAGGCCCGAGCCACCTGTCGAGAGTGCAGATGCAGGCACCGGAAGCGACTGCCTATGGACGAAAGCCCAGATCACCAGAACCGCGGAGTGAGCTGAGGTTCGGACCCTGCTCCAACAGTCTCCATCGATCTCTGGTTTCCCCGGCGTGTGGCGCTGTCGCCGTCCACTGCACCGCCCCCCTCGCGGCACCAAGCCGCCTCCAGGACCCGCCTCCCAGTCGAGCATTCGACAGGCCGGGCCCAGGTGCCCCGGACCAACCGGGAAGCCCCGCTTGAGCCATGGCCCCAGGGCCAGCTCCAGCAAGCTCCGCCCACAACCGAAAATCCGCTTGTTCAGCAGGCGATCCACCATCGTCCATCCGATCGTTGAGGCCAGGCCCGGGGCACCACCCCGGGCTTTGCTTTGGCTGCCGCGACCACTGCACCGGGATGCCCACTGCACCGGCACAATGGGGCTGATCGGTTTCCGCGGGTCACGCCCGGAAGGCAACGAGGAAAGTCCGGTGGGGAGAGGGCCTGGCCCAATCCGAGTCCGGCGCTGTCCCGCAGCTGTGATGGAGCCGGATCCCCCCGGCCCCTCAGTCAGAACGCTCGCCGGTTCCCATTCCCTCCGACCCGGCGCGGCCTCCGGCAGAGCCCATGCACAGCACCACGGCGACGCCTGCGCCGGTTGACTTCAGCACCCTGGACGGAGTGGGGGTGATGATCTGCGGCCACGGCAGCCGCAACCGCCTGGCCTGCGAGGAATTCGCCCAGCTGGCGCACGGACTGCGCCTGCGTCTGCCGGAGGTGCCGGTGGAGCACGGCTACCTGGAGTTCGCCCGGCCGGTCCTGCGCGACGGTCTCGACCGACTGCGCGAGCGCGGGGTGAACCGGGTGCTGGCGGTGCCGGGAATGCTGTTCGCGGCCGGCCACGCCAAGAACGACATTCCCTCCGTGCTGAACACCTATGCGGCCGAAACCGGCCTGCAGATCCAGTACGGCCGGGAGCTGGGGATCGACCGGAGGATGATTCAGGCCGCTGGCGCCCGCGTGCGCGAGGCCCTGGTTGCCGCCGATGCCGCCGGCGGGCCCGTGCCCCTCAGCGACACCCTGCTGGCGGTGGTGGGCAGGGGCTCCTCCGATCCCGACGCCAACTCCAACGTCACCAAGGTGATGCGCATGCTGGTGGAGGGCTTCGGCTTCGGCTGGGGGGAGACGCTCTACTCCGGGGTGACCTTTCCGCTGGTGGAGCCCGGGCTGCGCCATGTGGTGCGGCTGGGCTTCCGCCGCATCGTCGTGTTCCCCTACTTCCTGTTCTCTGGCGTGCTGGTGAGCCGCATCTACCAGCACACCGATCGGGTGGCGGCCGACCACCCCGAGGTGCAGTTCCTCAAGGCCGCCTATCTCAACGACCATCCGCTGGTGATCGACACCTTCCGGGAGCGGCTGGAGGAAGCCATCCGAGGCGACGCGATGATGAACTGCTCCCTCTGCAAGTACCGGGCCCAGGTGCTGGGCTTCGAGCACGAGGTCGGCGCCCCCCAGCACAGCCACCACCACCACGTGGAGGGCCTGAACGAGCCCTGCACCCTCTGCGAGCGTGAGTGCACCGGTGCCTGCCAGCCCGACGGGGTGCCGCTGGCCTCGGGCCATCAGCACCCGCACGGACATCACCACACCCCCTACCCCCACGCCGGGCACCCGTTAGGGCCGCGCAGCCTCAGACAGAAGGACTGATCCCGCCGGCGGACCCGGCCCGGATCCACACCGCGTAGCTGAGCTGGGAGCCGGCAGCGCCGAAATAGCCGCCCGACACGGGCATGGCGCCTTCCGGATCCCTGGCCGCCGCCACCGCCACATGGCCCGCACCGGTCGGGATGCCGCGGGTGGGATCGAATCCCTGCCAGCCAATGCCGGGCAGATACACCTCCGGCCAGGCGTGCAGATGCCGCTCCGGGGTGGCCAGCGCCGAGCGCTCCTGGTAGCCGCTAACGAAGCGTCCGGCCAGACCCTGGCTGCGGGCCGCAGCCAGGAACAGCAGAGTCTGGTCGCGGCAGGCGCCGACACCCGAGCGCAGGGTGTGCTCGGGGGAGTGGGCAGCACCCAGCTCGCGGATCTCGCGGCGGATGTGGATGTGCAGATGGGTGTTGAGCGTGCTGAGAAAGGCCAGGGGATCACCACCTGCCTGGCGCGCCAGGGTCTCCGCCAGGTGGCGCACCGGACCGGAGTCGCTGCCGGAACCGGCGGCACTCTCGCGGTAGGAATCCACCAGGCGAGCTTCGTCGGGCGGGTAGGCAAGGGGCAGAACGGTGGGCTGGCAGAGGCCGGCGGGCAGGCGCCCGCCGTCGCTGTCGTCGCTCTCAACCGCGAAGAGGGAGACGATCTCGAGCCGCTCGGTGGGGACGTCGAAGAAGCACAGGCGGGTCACCCTGTTGCCCTCGGCATCGAGGGCTTCATGGCGCAGGGCGGGGGTGGGCTCGATCCGCAGCGCAAAGTGCAGCTCCCGCAGGTTGCCCTGGAGCCGAGGCCTCAGCCGCAGGGTGTGCGGTCCCAGCCGCACCGGCTCGCTGTAGCGGTAGGTGGTGCGGTGCTCCACCTCGATGCGCATAGCTCTGGCGCCTCCGGCGATTCCTGCAGGAGCTCAGCCAACCACACTCCTGGTGCCGTCACCGTTGCCGGCGAACACAGGCGGCAGGAATGGGTCGCCTGAGATTCGAACTCAGGACCAATCGGTTAAAAGCCGAGTGCTCTACCGCTGAGCTAGCGACCCGCGCCGATCAGGCACCGGGTGACCGTATCACCCGGAGGCCGCACCCTCCAAACCGCTGCGCACAGGTCGCCGGGAAGGGGCAACGAGAATGGCGTCCCAGCCGATGCCCAGCCAGCTGCAGCCATGTCCCACACCGCGTCCGCAGAAGCGCACGGCGCCCCCTGGCCCGAGCCCCCCTGGCCCGAGCCGCAGGTGCATCCGGAGGCCTGGGTGGCCGCGTCGGCGGTGCTGATCGGCGACGTGCGTCTCGAGGCCGGGGCCAGCCTCTGGCCCACCGCCGTGGCCCGCGGGGATGTGTGCCCGATCGTGATCGGGGAGGGCAGCAACGTGCAGGACGGGGCGGTGCTGCACGGCGACCCCGGCCAGCCGGTCCTGATCGGCGCCGACGTCACCATCGGCCACCGCGCCGTGGTGCACGGAGCCACCCTGGAGGACGGCTGCCTGATCGGCATCGGCGCGATCGTGCTCAATGGCGTCACGGTGGGGGGGGGGGCCCTGGTGGCGGCCGGTGCCGTGGTGACCAGGGATGTGCCGGCGGGGGCCCTGGTGATGGGAGCCCCGGCCCAGGTGAAGCGGGAGCTCAGCAGCGAAGCGGTGGCCGGCCAGCGCGAGCACGCCCGCCGCTACCGGCGGCTGGCCATGGCCCATGCCGGCCGCAGCCGCGACCCAGGGTTCGACCCGGCCTGATCGGAGGATCCAGCCCGGGCCTGATTGCCAAACACTGCGAAGCGCACCGCAGGGTGGGCCGCAGTCCGTAGGATCGCGCCACCTTTTCTCCCGCGCTCCCCATGGACCTTCGGCTGGTGCTGGTTGCCGCTCCGATCGTTCTGGCCGCGGCCTGGGCCGTGTTCCACATCGGCCGGGCCGCCGTGGGCCAGGTGCAGCTGATGATCAAGCGGGCACGCGCCTGACGCTCCCTTGACCCTTCTGGTGATCGGTGCCGGCCTCGCCGGCACCGAAGCGGCCTGGCAGATCGCCCAGGCGGGCCTTCCTGTCCGCCTGGTGGAGATGCGACCGGTGCGTCGCTCTCCAGCCCACCACAGCGGCGAGTTCGCTGAACTGGTGTGCAGCAACAGCTTCGGGGCCCTGAGCAGCGACCGGGCCGCCGGCCTGCTGCAGGAAGAACTGCGCAGACTCGGATCCCTGGTGATCCGAACCGCCGACACCCACGCCGTACCTGCCGGAGGGGCCCTGGCGGTGGATCGGGGCCGCTACAGCGCAGCCCTCACCGCCGCCCTGGAGGCGCACCCGCTCGTCACGGTGGAGCGGCGCGAGCACACCGAACTGCCCGGCCCCGGCGAGATCGCCGTGCTGGCCACCGGCCCACTCACCAGCGAAACCCTGGCGGAGCAGCTGCGGGCCTTCACCGGCCGGGGCGACTGCCACTTCTTCGACGCCGCCAGTCCGATCGTTGAGGGCGAGAGCATCGATCTCTCGGTGGCCTTCCGCGCCTCCCGCTACGACAAGGGCGACGCCGACTACATCAACTGCCCCATGACCAAGGAGCAGTTCCTCGCCTTCCGCGAGGCGCTGCTTTCCGCCGAGCAGGCCGAGCTCAAGGATTTCGAGCAGGAGAGCGCCCACTTCTTCGAGGGCTGCCTGCCGATCGAGGAGCTGGCCCGCCGCGGCGAAGACACCATGCGCTATGGACCGCTCAAGCCGATCGGCCTCTGGGATCCGCGCTGGGGCGACGTGAACGACCGCGAGGTGCGCCGTGCCAACCGGGCCTATGCCGTGGTGCAGCTGCGCCAGGAAGACAGGGACGGCCGCCTCTGGAACCTGGTGGGCTTCCAGACCAACCTGAAGTGGGGCGAGCAAAAGCGGGTGCTGCGGCTGATCCCGGGCCTGGAGAACGCCGGGTTCGTGCGCTTCGGCGTGATGCACCGCAACACCTTCCTGGAATCGCCCCAGCTGCTCGATCCCACCCTGCAGTTCCGTAGCCGGCCAACGCTGCTGGCGGCCGGGCAGATCACCGGCACCGAGGGCTACGCGGCCGCGGTGGCCGGTGGCTGGCTGGCGGGCACCAACGCCGCCCGCCTGGCCCAGGGGCTCGAACCGATCAGCCTGCCGCCCACCACCATGATTGGCGCCCTCACCCACTTCGTCGCCGAGGCCCCCTGCGGCGGCACGGGCAAGCGAGGCGGCTTCCAGCCGATGCCGCCCAACTTCGGCCTGCTGCCGGAGCTGCCGGAGCGCATCAAGGGCAAGCGCGAGCGCTACGGCGCCTACCGCGACCGGGCGCTGGCGGACCTGGAGCCCTTCCGCAGCAGCGCAGACCGCCCGTCTGGTCTGACGCTGCAGGATCGGCCGCTCCAAGCCATCCACCCAGGGTGAGACCCCGATGACCCACCCAGCCTCACCGGCGCATCCCCTCACTGTGGCGTTCTTCGGCCTGGGGGCCGTGGGCTCGTCGATGCTGATCTGCCTGGCGGAGCTGGCCGAGCGGGATGGGGTGCCGCTGCGCTTCGTGGTGGTGGTGCTTGAGCCGGACCTGGCCCGCGATGCGCTCTTCCACGCCGAACGGCTGTTCGATCACATCCGCTTCGTGAAGGTGCCGGATTTCGACACCCTGTTCAGCGGCAACGATCCGCAGATGGCCCAACTGGAAGGGGCCCAGCTGATCGTCAACGCAGCCCATCCCCGCTTCAACCAGCCGCTGCTGGAGCTCGGCCTCACCCTCAACGCCCACGTGGTGGACCTGGCGTCCGACATGTACGACGCCGAGACCGAACGCACCCTCACCTTCTCCCAGTTCGCCTTCGATCAGGCCTATCAGCAGCGGGGCCGGGCCGCGCTGATCAACTTCGGCATCTCCCCGGGGGTCACGAACTTCCTGATCGGCCTGCGGCTGCATCAGCTGCGGGCCGCCCGCCGCCGGGAACTGGAGATCGAGAGCGTCGACCTCTACCTGCTGGAGGACATCGATGCCGATGAGATCGTGTTCTCCTGGTCACCCCTGGTGGCCCTGGAGGAGCTGGCGGAGCGGCCGCGGCTGCTGCGTAACGGCCGCCTGCAGGTGCTGGAGCCGTTCAGCGCCGCCCGGGAGCACACCTTCCCGGGCGAGGTGACCGCCACACGGCAGTATCCCCTCTACCAGGAAGAGCTGCTGTCGCTGCACCGGTCCTTTCCGGAGATCGAGTCGATCAGCGTGTACACCGGCGGTTCGGAAGTGGAACTGGTGAAGGCGCTGTTCAAGCTCAACCTGCTCTCCAAGCGCACCCTGCCCCAGCAGAGCGAACTCACGGTGGAAGCGATGGTGCGGGCGATTCTGCCGGGGATGAACAAACCGCGCCGGATCGAGGACTATCTCCGCAACGGCGTGATCCGGCGCGCCCATTTCGCCGCAGCGGCGGAAATCCGTTACACCGAGCAGGTGCGCAGCGACCGCCAGACCACGATCGAAACGGTGGGCATCAGCTATCTGCGCTATCAGGGACTGCTCAACAGCCCCTATGCCGGCGCCACCTACATCTCCTACCCCACTGCCGTGGGGGCGGCAATCCTGGCCTGGCATGCGCTGGCCTTCGTGCGCGAGGAGAGCGGCGACCTGCGGGGCGTGATCACCGGCGAGGATCTGGCCCGGCTGCTGCCGCGCTCCCGAGTGGAGGCAATCCGCCGCGACCTCGTGGCCTGGGACATCGACCTGTTCGAGAGCGTGCGCGACGCCACCCCGGCGGCTTCAGGATAGGGTCGCCACGCCGGACGAGAAACCGAGGACACCGCGCCCGTGCAGAACGTGTTCGTAATGGCCCCGGAGGTGCGGGCCGCCTTCGAGAACGTGCGCCGGGTGGAGAGCTACAGGCTCGAAGGGTGGATGAATCCACGGGATGTGGATGTGTTCTGGCTGCGCTTCGAACGCTATTTCGATGACCTCCACTACTCACTTCAGGCTCTTTACGGCGATCGTTCCGATACCCTCACGCAGTTCGGTCGGCTGTTCGGCCGGATGGTGGAGGCCTATGCCCAGCGGGCCGATGCCCTGAAGGTGCTGGATCTGGAACGTCAGTTCACGCCCCGTTGGTTCCAGCGCACCAACATGGTGGGCTACACCTGCTATGCCGATCACTTCGCAGGTGATCTGGAGGGTGTGGGACGCCGCATCGACTACCTGCAGGAGCTCGGGGTCACCTATCTGCACCTGATGCCGCTGATGCAGCCGCGGCCGGGTGCCAACGACGGCGGCTACGCCATGGCCGATTGCCGCACGGTGCGCCCCGATCTCGGCACGATCGACGATCTGCGCCAGCTGGCGGCGGAGCTGCGGGAACGGGGCATCACGCTCTGCCTCGACCTGGTGCTCAATCACGTGGCCCGCGAGCACGACTGGGCGCGGCGGGCCCTGGCGGGGGAGGAGCGCTACCTCGGTTATTTCCACACGTTTGCGGATCGCTCCCTGCCGGATGTCTACGAGCGCACGTTGCCGGAGATCTTCCCGGATGACGCACCCGGCAATTTCACCTGGGTACCGGAGATGGCCGAAGGGGGCCGCTGGGTGTGGACCACCTTTCATCCCTTCCAGTGGGATCTCAACTACACCAATCCCGAGGTGGTGCACGAGATCGTGGATCTGATGTTCTTCTATGCCAACCTCGGGGCAGGTGTGCTGCGGCTGGATGCCGCACCGTTCCTGTGGAAGCGGATGGGCACGAACTGCCAGAACCAGCCGGAGGTGTTTCTGCTGATCCAGGCCTTCCGCGCGATCCTGCGGGTGGTGGCGCCCGGCGTGATCCTCAAGGCCGAGGCCATCGTTCCTCCCGATGCGCTGATCCGCTACCTGGGGGTGAAGAGCACCGTGGAGAAGCAGTGCGAGCTGGCCTACGACAACCAGCGCATGGCGCTGCTCTGGAGCACGCTGGCGACCCGCAGGACGACGCTCATCACCCATGCGCTGCACCGGGCACCCCAGCTGCTGATCGGCTGCGCGACGGTGAACTACCTGCGCAACCACGACGACATCGGCTGGGCGATGACCGACGAGGATCTGGCCGCGGTGGGCGAGACCCCCCACCTGCACCGGCGGTTTCTCAACGACTTCTACAGCGGCCGGTTTCCCGGATCCTTCGCCCGCGGCGCCCTGTTCCAGGAGAACCCCAGCACGGGGGATGCCCGCATCACCGGCACCACCGCCTCCCTGGCCGGCCTGGAGACGGCGCTCGAGAGCGGCGACGAATCAGCGATCGACCGCGCCATCCGCCGCATCCTGCTGCTCCATGCCCTGATCCTCGGCGCCGGCGGCATCCCCGTGCTTCACATGGGCGACGAACTGGGTCTCACCAATGACCCTTCGTACAGCGGTGATCCCCTGCGCGCCGGGGACAGCCGCTGGCTCAACCGCCCCCGGATGGACTGGCAGCGGGCGCGCGAACGCCACGACGAGCGCACTGTTCAGGGCAGGATCTTCCGCGGGCTGCGGCGGCTGATCGAGGCCCGCCGCGCCACTTCCCTGTTCCACGGCTTCGGCCTGTTTCTGCCCATGTGGACCGGCAACGAGCATGTGCTGGGCTATGCGCGCAAGCGGCCGGAGGGCACGGTGGTGGTGCTGGCCAACGTGGAGGAGTCCAAGCAGACGGTGGATGCGGCCCTGACCCGCCACGCCGGCCTGCCGGGAGAGCCCCAGGATCTGCTGGCCGGGGGAGCCCCGCCGCCGCAGCGGGACGGGCGACTGCAGCTGGAAGCGCTGAGCTGTCGCTGGCTGGTGGACGGCTCCGAACCCTAGGGTCGCCGCATGCCACGCCATCCGCACCGGTGACGCCAACCCCAACGGCCCCCGCCCGCAGCGAGAGCCCGAGCCGTGCAGCCGGGTCGCCGGCTGGGGACCTCTGGGACGTGGTGGTGATCGGCAGCGGCATCGGCGGCCTGGTGACCGCCAGCCAGCTGGCGGCGAAGGGGGCGACGGTGTTGGTGCTGGAGCGCTATCTGATCCCCGGCGGCAGTGGCGGCAGCTTCAGGCGTGAGGGCTACACGTTCGACGTGGGTGCCTCGATGATCTTCGGCTTCGGAGAGAAGGGCCACACCAACCTGCTCACCCGCGCCCTGGCCGACGTGGGCCAGCACTGCGACACGGTGGCTGACCCGGCCCAGCTCGAATACCACCTCCCCGGCGGACTGAACGTGGCCGTGGACCGTGACTACGAGCGGTTCATCGCCGACCTCACCGCCCGCTTTCCCCACGAGGGCAGGGGAATCCGCGCCTTCTACGACACCTGCTGGCAGGTGTTCCGCTGCCTCGATGCGATGCCGCTGCTGTCGCTCGAGGATCCGGCCTACCTGGCCAAGGTGTTCTTACGGGCGCCCCTGGCCTGCCTGGGTCTGGCCCGCTGGCTGCCGGTGAACGTGGGCGACGTGGCCCGCGCTCATATCAAGGACGAGCAGCTGCTGCGCTTCATTGACATGGAGTGTTTCTGCTGGAGCGTGATGCCGGCCGACCTCACACCGATGATCAACGCCGGCATGGTGTTCTCCGACCGCCACGCCGGCGGCATCAATTACCCCAGGGGCGGGGTGGGAGTGATCGCCGAGAAGCTGGTGGCCGGCCTGGAGGCCCACGGCGGCGCCATCCGCTACGGCGCCCGCGTCGCCCGGGTGCTGATCGAGGGTGAGGGAGGCGGCGCCCGGGCCGTGGGCGTGAAGCTGGCCAGCGGCGAGGAGCTGCGCGCCCGCCGGGTGGTGAGCAACGCCACCCGCTGGGACACCTTCGCCACGGCGGAGGAAGGAGCAGACATCCACCGCCCCCGCTCCGCGGCACTGGTGGATGCCGCCCACACCCCCAGAGGTGAAAGCGTCTGGCGGCGCCGCTACAGACCCTCGCCGTCGTTCCTCTCGCTCCATCTGGGCATCGACGCAGCGGTGGTGCCGGAGGGCTTCCACTGCCACCACCTGCTGCTGGAGCGCTGGCAGGAGATGGAGGCCGAGCAGGGGGTGGTGTTCGTGTCGATGCCCACCCTGCTCGACCCCTCGCTGGCGCCAACGGGGCACCACATCCTGCACAGCTTCACCCCCAGCTCCATGGAGAACTGGCAGGGCCTGGACCCCGGCGCCTACCGGGCGAAGAAACAGGCCGACGCCGAGAGGCTGATCGATCGGCTGGAGGCGATCCTGCCGGGCCTGAAGGGCGCCATCCGCCACACGGAGATCGGCACCCCCCGCAGCCACCGCCGCTTCCTGGGCCGCATGGGCGGCAGCTACGGCCCGATCCCGGCTGTGCGGCTGCCAGGCCTGCTGCCGATGCCCTTCAACCGCACCGGCGTGCCCGGCCTCTACTGCGTGGGCGACTCCTGCTTCCCCGGCCAGGGCCTCAACGCGGTGGCCTTCAGCGGTTTCGCCTGCGCCCACCGCATCGGCGCCGACCTGGGCCTCAACCCCTGGCAGCTTCCGGCCTGAGACGGATGGCGCTGCCGGCCCGAAGCCGCCGATAGGCTGATCCCATGCCCGCTTTCTCCACCCCCGACAGCCCGCCCCCCGGCGGTGCTCCCCAGCCCACCTCCGAGCAGCTGGCCCGCTACCTGGAGCAGCGCGGCGAGCTCGGAAAACCCTGGCTGCTCCAGCTGCTGCGCCTCACCAAGCTCAGGGAGACCAAGGATTCCATGGATCCCCAGGAGTATCTCGACAGGCTGCGGGACGCCCATGCCGATCTGATGCGTCTGGGCGAGTTCTGGAAAGGACGCGAGGAGGAGGTGTTCACGGGCCGCTACCGCCCGGCCGAACTGCTCGAGCCGCTTCCCGGCTCTCCCGAGGACCGTTGAGGTCGGGGTGATGCCGGTGTCCGGCTCCAGTCCCACCCCTGAACCCACGGGCATCAGCCGCCATCCGATGGCGCCGCTGATCCGCCTCACCCTGGTGGCCCTCTACCTGGCTCTGGTGCTGCCCCTGCCCTGGCAGGCACCGGCGGGACTGCAGGCAACACTCTGGGCGGGAGTCCCGCTGGGACTGGGGCTGGTGCTGGCCGTCACCAGCGAGCGGGTGGACGTGGATGCCGCCGGCATCCGCGTCGGCCACCCCGCCTGGTGCGCCTGGTGGCTGCGGCGCGGCTGGCAGCTGCCCTGGCACACGATCACCGCCATCACGCCGGTCACCACCAGCCAGGGGGGCAGGGTGTTCTATCTGCGCAGCGGCGACGCCGCCTTCCTCCTGCCCCAGCGCGTGGCCCGCTTCGAGGCGTTCCTGGAGCGCCTGGGCCAGGAGACGGGTCTGGACACCTCAGGCATCGGCCGCATCAGCCCGCCCTGGACCTACCGGCTGCTGGCAATCCTTTCCGGCGCAATGCTTCTCGGGGAACTGGTGTGGGGGGTGTTCATGCTCCGGGGAGCGACCGGCGGCGTTTGAGCAGCGCTCCTGCTGAGCGGTCCTGAACGGGCCAGGTGGAATCGTTTTGCGTTCCAGTTGCGCTCAGATCGGGCCGGTTGAGATGGCCGAGCGCAAGCTGAGCGCAAGAGCAGGAGCGGACTGGCAGGGGGCCCTGCGCCTGACGGTGCGCAACTCGACGACAGCCACCGGCTGGACCCTGCGTGAGCAACGCGGCATGGCCCGGCTTGAGGTGCGGCAACAGGGCCATCCCCGGCAGTCCGTGCAGCTGCCGTTCGCGTGGAGCCGCAACGACGTCGGCGCGATCGTCGCCCGCGTCCGCAACATCGACGTCCTCACCCTTGACGGTATGGACCTGGCATCCGCTGCCGAGGCGGCGAAGGGGCGAGCACCGCGGGGGCGCCTGCGCCGGCAGGAAGCCATCGAAGGCTTCCGCCGTCAGAAGCTGGAGCACGGCGCTGCGATCAAGCCAGGCCCCTGGGACGACGGCTACCAGCCAGTGCTGTCCATGGCGATCTCCCTCCTGAGCAAGACGAAGCCGCCGCGGACCCCGGCGGAACTGCTGGATGGCTGCCTGCGCGTCCGCCCGCAGGCCTGTGGCTTGAACACGTCTGGGAGTGCGCACTGTCCAGCAGACCAGAAGACAACGGTCTCAATACGTGATGGCCTCCAGCAAGATCCAGCACCAGCGACCGCTTTTTATGTAGAAGGCTTAGGCCCTATCCATGGCCTTCACCCTCTGGTCTTTATCGAGCCATCTGCAGATCATCATGCTGCTTATTCTGCAGAAAGAGCCATCACAAGCGCACGAGATCTACGTGATTAGGTTTCGACTGGTGCTCGTCTCCGGACCATCGAGACAAGGACGGCGAGAAAGGGCTTGAAGAACGCTTCTGCCACCTCGCGATCTCAATTGTAGGATGGCGGATTCAAGATAAAGATTGTATGGCCCACATCTCCGGTGCATCCGCAAGGCTGGCCTCCCCGGGCAAGAGCCGCTGGGAGCGGGCGCGGACCCGTCTGTCCAAAGCGGTGGGCATCCTGCTGCTACTGACTGCTGGGATGACTCAGAGCAACTGGGAGTTAAACCACGATGCGTTTGCAACAGTTCTCTTTGCGCTTGGCCTGGTGTTCGTAGCGATTGCCTGCTCGGGCCGCATCTGGTGTTCATTTTACCTGTCGGGCCGAAAGGATTCTGTCCTCACCACTGAGGGCCCCTATTCACTTAGCCGCAATCCCCTTTACTTCTTCAGCGCCTTGGGAGTGATTGGAATTGGCCTGTGCACGGAGACGCTATTTTACCCACTGCTGTTTGGACTGATCTTTGCGCTTTACTACCCAGGCATCATCCGTCGCGAGGGGATTCGCCTGCGAGAACTGTTTGGTGAAGCTTATGCCAGTTATGCACAGAAGACGCCCGCTTTTTTCCCTTCCTTCAGGCGTTTTTCCGAGCCCCAGCAGTGGCATGCCAATCCGGTCTTGTTCCGCCGCCACATCGTCAACGATACGGTCTTTGTGCTTCTGGCAGCGCTTCTTGAGCTGATTGAGGGCCTCAGGGAGGCAGGTTTCATCCCGCATCTCTTCCGCATCTGGTAGGTCTTTGCCTGCCTTCATGCTTGATGCAGTGGGCCGTCCGCCGCATCAACCAAGAGGCCATCGGTATGACATCTCAATGCCGCTGACGTGGCCCCTGGGATTCGGTCAAGGGTGAGTGAGAGTTCTCTGCCGGCCTGACTGGGCCCTGGACTCCACCATCCAACGAATCCGCCACACCCCTGAGCCGATCAGTCGCATGCTCAAAACCGCCGAGCAGCTGATCGCTCAGGGCAAGACCGTCGCCGACGTCTCCAGCTGGTGCCTCTCCACCCATTCCCGAGCGCGGG
This sequence comes from Prochlorococcaceae cyanobacterium, assembly GCA_049664045.1. Taxonomy (GTDB): domain Bacteria; phylum Cyanobacteriota; class Cyanobacteriia; order PCC-6307; family Cyanobiaceae; genus NIES-981. The sequence continues at coordinate 2,526 of JBATEO010000035.1, read as the reverse complement.
CCACCAGTTCACGCACAAGCTGTGGATCGGCCGCCTGGCTCTTGCCCTCGGCCACGGCCCGGTAGAGGTCGGCCACGCTCCAGGCAGCCGTGCGTGGGTCTGAGCCCTGGCGGGGGATGAGGTGCAGATGCAGGTGCGGTGCCCCTTCTCCAAAAGCGATGGCATACACCCGATCGCAGCCTGTGAGTCGCTGCACCAGCTGGCTGGCGTGCCGAACTGACGGGCCCCAGCTCAGCGCCTCCCGGTCGCTGAAGGCCAGCGGGCCGGGCAGGTGGCGGCGAGCATCAAGCAGCAGCCAGCCGGCCAGTGGGGCTGGATCTGGATGGTGCCGCAGCAGCCAGAGATCAGTACGGGCGATCTCGTAGGCGGCGACGTTGGCGGCATCGTCGTGAAGCCGACAGATGCCGCAGGGGGAACTGGGATTGGTGGAGGTCATGCCAGATGAGCAAGTCCACTGCCATTCATCGCCGTCGTCCTCCCAAGGCTCATGACGCCAGTCCGATGCGCGCAGTATCGACCCGAATCCGCCGTCCGGGCAGGCTCGCCCCTGCACCTGCCCCTGTGGCTGCTCAGCACTCCGGCCTGGCCTCCTGCCGTTCTGCGTAACCGGCGGCCCACACCGCCGGCGCGATCCCCTCCGGCACCACCTGCCGGTAGGCCTGGCTGTCGAGCAGCTCCTGCAGGGCCTCCCCCAGCAGTTCGGTGGAGCGGCTGTTAGGCAGCCGCCGCTTCAGGGTCTGGTGGATGCGCAGCTGATACCAGGCGGTGCCGTCGATGCCGGCATTGAACCTGCCCCAGCTGTTGGCATCACGACGTGCATCCAGCATCTGGTCGCGGGCGTTGTGGGCCTTGTCGGCGGCGCTCACCAGCAGCGAATCCAGGGGTACGTGCAGCAGGTGATCCACGTAGCGCCGCTTGCGCACCAGCCAGGGCTCCGCTCGGCTGCCGGCAGTTTCGGGACCGGAGGTATCAGTGCAGTCGTGCACAATCCGTGCCACCCGTTCACCAAAGCGCTCAGCGATCTCGTCCCGGCTCACCCCGGCATCTTCGATGGCGTCGTGCAGGAGGGCGGCGATCGCCTGCTCCTCATCGCCGCCGTCCTCCCACACCAGGGCGCTCACAGCGATCAGGTGGGAGATGTAGGGAACCTCCTTCCCCTTGCGGCGCTGGGTGCCATGCAACTCGGCGGCCCACTGCAGGGCTTCGATGTAACGGGGGCTGTGGGCTGGTGGTTTCTCGCTCATGGTGCTGGATTCCCTGGGTCTGCCTGCTTCTGGTCATGTTGGCCGGCTGACGGAACCAGGCGCACTAAATGTGGTGCTTCATGGGCGAGGTGGATGAAAAACCGGTCGCTCACGATCCGTCTGGACGACGACCTGGAGCAGGAGCTGGAGGCCGCCTGCGCCGAAACCGGCCGCCCCCGCGGCGAGATCGTCCGCGATGCGCTGCGCCGGCAACTGCAGCTGATGCGCTTTGAGCGGTTGCGGCGCCAGGCCCTGCCCTTCGGTGAGGCCGCCGGCTGGGTCACGGACGACGACGTTTTTGCCGCCATCTCCTGAGCGGCGTGCGCCTCTTCTTCGACACCAACGTTCTGGTGAGTGCCTTTCTCGCCCGAGGACTCTGCACCGATCTGCTGCGGCTGGTGCTGAACGAGCACACCCTGGTGAGCAGCGAGGTGGTGCTGGCTGAGTTGCGGGACGTTCTCGGCCGCAAGGGCAGGCTGCCGGCCGCGCAGATCGAGGCGATCGAAGCCTTCCTGCGGGATCAACCTGTCGCCCCCAGACCGCAGCAGACCCTGCTGCTGGGGTTGGTGGATGCCGACGACGAATGGGTGCTGGCGAGTGCGGTTCTGGCCGAAACCGACGTGTTTGTGAGCGGTGATCAGGGTGTGCTGGCCTGCAACCAACCGCCCTTGCCCCTGTTCAGTCCTCAGGCGTGCTGGGAACACCTCCGAGGGGCTGGATGATTCGGGCGCTCGGGCAGTGCGTTGCTCAAAGCCTATGCAGCGCCCTATCGAGCCCCTGTGTGACCGCCGCCAGGAAGGGCAGATTGAGGGTGTCGATCGTGTCGCTCATCCGCTGGTAGTGCGGGTTGCGCAGGAACGAGGTGTCGGTGACCATCACGGCGTCGTAACCGGCGTCCCAGAAGGGGCTGTGATCCGAAAGGCGCACATCCGGCAGCGCCCGGCCGGAATTCGTCACCGGCAACACCTTGGTTTTCACGTGCCTGCCCATGGGCCGCGCCAGCTTGGGCAGGGTGAGGGCAGCACCGGCGTTGCCTACCACGGCGATGAAGTCACCGACATCGCCGTAGAGCCGGCGAATCTCCGGCAGCGGGTAGTCCTGGGTGGGGCTGGTGAACCCGAGCATCTCCAGGCTCACCATCAGCCGCAGGCTCTGGCCGGCCCTCGTTCTCCTGCGCGATCCGCGCAAACAGCCCCTGCACCTGCGCATCGTCGGTGTGATCCACAGCGACGGGACTACAGCGGCCACCGGCGGCTTCGACGGCAGCGCAGGTGTCGGCGAG